>NZ_DDOD01000013.1:0-81061 GCF_002341485.1 Brevundimonas sp. UBA2503
AGTCCAGAACCTAGACCCGCTCAACGATGACGGACTGTTTGAGCATCTGGCACGGGCCGTTGGTCGACAGGAAGGCGATGTCGACGGCGTCACGACCGCTGGCGATCCGCACCAGACCCTCGACGGGGGCGAGGCCCGTCGGGTCGACGAGCCACCAGCCGCCCGACAGATAGACCTCGAACACCGCATGGAAGTCGGGCGGGTCAAGGTCGAGGGCATAGGCGCTGACGGCGCGCGCCGGAATGCCGGAGGCCCGGCACATGGCCATGCCCAGATGGGTGAAGTCGCGACATACCCCGGCCCGGTCGAGGAAGGTGTCGGCCGCCGTCGTCTGGGGCGTGGAGACGCCGTGGGTATAGGCGATATTGGCCTTGATCCAGTCGAGGATCGCCAGCACCTGGGCCCCGCCCGCCTCGGACCACTGATTGCCGACAAACCGCTCAAAGCCATCCGAGGGGCAATAGCGACTGGGCCACAGATAGGTCAGGGTTTCGCCTGGCAGCTCGGTCCAGCTGTGCTGATGCGCCGTCGGCGGCAGACGCTTGAGGGTGCCGTTGTCGATCACGGCCTCGTACATCAGGCAGACATCGCCGGACAGGCAGGCGCGCAGGGTGCGGGAGCCATAATCCGGCGTGGTGTGGGCGACCAGCTCGACGCCCGGGGGGCCTTCCAGCCGCTCTTCCAGAATGGTCTGACCCGGCCAGCGGGCGGCCTGGATCAGATAGATGGCATCCGTCGGCGCCTCGAAGCGGTAGGTCAGTTCGGAACGTATGCGCAGCTTCATGAAGGGGTCCGACAGGGGCCGCCCGAATGGGCCGCCGGTCCGCGCTCACTAAGGCAAAGCACGCGTCCGCAACAGACCGTGGCCGCTATGGTTCCAGCTCGATGTCCCAGTAGAGGTAGTCGAGCCAGCTGTTGTGCAGATAGTCGGGCGGGAAGCGCCGACCGGCGTCCTGAAGCTGCCACGCATTCGGGCGCCGGGGCGCGTGGCGGATCGGCATGGCTGCCTGGGCCGGTGTGCGGCCGCCCTTTCGGAGGTTACAGGGCGGGCAGGCGGCGACGATATTCTCCCAGGTCGTGCGACCGCCGTGGGAGCGGGGCACCACATGGTCAAAGGTCAGTTCCCCCGCATGGCCGCAGTACTGGCAGGTAAAGCCGTCACGCAGGAAGACATTGAAGCGGGTGAAGGCGGGCGAACGGTCCTGATCGATATAGGTCTTCAGCGACACCACACTGGGCAGCTGGAACTCCATCGACGGGCTGCGGACCACTTTGTCATAGACGGAGACCACATCGACGCGGTCCTGCCAGACGGCCTTGACCACATCCTGCCAGGGCCAGATCGACAGCGGGTAATAGGACAGAGGCCGGAAGTCGGCGTTCAGCACCAGGGCCGGCCAGCCGGAGGGGGTGCGCGGCGCCGTCATGCGGCCGGGCTGGACCTCAGCCAGGGCGGCACCGGAAAGAGCAGTCAGGGAGCGGGACATCATCCCCCTCCGTTCCGCACGGAATATGCATAAGCGACCGGACTGAAGACGACTTCCTCCACGCTGATGAGGAAAGCTTATCGTCGATTCGACACGACCGCCATGACGAAGACATGTCGGTTCCGTGAAGTCGCGGGCGGGGCCTTAGGGGGCGCGGACCCGGGCCGGGAAGGACGGCAGGCTCCAGCCCCAGGCGAGGGCCCCGGCGCGCAGGGCAAACCCCAGCGGCATGGCCAGCAGGGCCGCGGCGACATTGCCGAGCCCCAGCAGCTTGAACGCGACATAGGCGACCGCCGCAAGAATGGCCGCGGTGACCGTGATCTCCCGCCGCAGCAGGATCGACGGCTGGCCCGCGAGAAGATCCCGGACGATACCTCCGAAACAGGCGGTGACCGTGCCCATGACGATGCAGATCAGGGGGCTGGCGCCCAGCGCCTCGGCCTTGGCGGCGCCCATCACGCCATAGGCGGCGAGCCCGATGGCATCCAGCCACAGCAGGGCGCGGAAGCGCCACTCGGGCCGGCCGATCACCCAGACGCCCAACGCCGCCAGCAGGCAGACCGCGATATATTTCCAGTCGATCACCCAGAAGACCGGTACATCCAGCATGACATCGCGCAGGGTGCCGCCGCCGACCCCGGTGATGGCGGCAAAGAAGCCGAGGGTGACCAGATCATGCTTTTCCCGCGCCGCGGCCAGCGCCCCCGTCGCGGCGAACACGGCCACCCCGGCATAGTCCAGCAGATAGAGGTTCGGCAGGAGCGGTTCGCTGAGGGTCTGAAGGATCGGGGCTTCAATCATCGGGCGTCCTCCAGCGAAATCTCACCGCGCTTGACTGCACCATACCAGCTCCACAGCAGATGCGCCGCCACCGAACGGTGCGGACGCCAGACCTCGGCCCGCGCATAGGCCTGTTTCTGGGTGGGCCGTATCTCGATTCCATCGGCCCAACGCATGGCTTCCTGTAAGGCAACGTCGCCGCCCGGGAAGACATCGGTGCGGCCCTCGCAGAACATCAGGAAGGTCTCGGCGGTCCACAGGCCGACGCCCTTGATGGCGGTCAGGGCGGCGATGGCCTCGGCGTCGTCCAGCTGTTCCAGATGGTCGAAGTCAATGCGGCCTTCGGTATGGGCGCGGGCGATCTCGTGGCCATAGCGGGCCTTTTGTCCGGACAGGCCAAAGGCGCGGAGTTCGTCGGTCGAGTGGGCCAGCACCGATTGGGGCGTGATCTCACCAAGCCTCTCACCCACGCGGCGCCAGATGGAGGCGGCGGCGGCCACCGACACCTGTTGCTCGACGATCATGCGGAACAGGCCTTCGAAGCCACCGGTGCGCAGGCGCCATTCGAAGGGCGGCACGGCATCGACCACGCGCACCAGCATCGGGTCGGCGGCGACCAGCGCCCGCCTGGCGGTCAGGATGTGGTCGGCGGTGGGGGCGGTCGGCATGCTTGGCCTTGGTCGACAGGGTCCGGACCGCATTCTAGGGTCGGCCCATGCCCAGTCTGGCCGAAGTTAGCCCTGTTATCACCCCTGAATCCGGCCATGGGAGCCGGAATCCGCGAGCGGGACAGGCATGACGCTGGTCACGCGCTTTGCCCCCTCGCCCACCGGCCTGCTGCACATGGGCCATGCCTTTTCGGCGCTGACGGCGTGGACGGCGGCACGTACGGCCGGGGGCCGGTTCCTGCTGCGGATCGAGGACACGGATTTCACCCGCTGCCGGTCCGACTACACCGAGGCCGTCTTCGAGGATCTGGCCTGGCTGGGTCTGGACTGGGAGACGCCGGTTCGCCACCAGTCGGAGCACAGGGCGGATTATGATCGGGCGCTGGAGACGCTACGCGATCAGGGGCTGCTATACCGCTGTTTCCGCACACGGAAGGAGCGGCTGGCGCTGGCGGGGGTCGCGCCGCACGCCGACGATCCGACAGACCCGGCGGCCTTTACCGGGGGGCCCCACGTCCCTGACGAGGAGGCGCGACGGCTGGAGGCGGGAGAGGCCTTTGCCTGGCGGCTGTCGCTGGACCGGGCCCGGGCGCAGCTGGGCGACCTGTCGCGGCTGGGCTGGACCGAAGAGGGCGTCGAGCCCGGCGCCCACAGCGCCCGGCCCGAGGCGCTGGGCGATATGGTCATGGGGCGAAAGGACATCGGCGCGGGCTATGTGATTGCCTCGGTCATCGACGATGCGGCGCAGGGGATCACCCATGTGATCCGGGGCGAGGACCTGATCCCCATGACGTCGATCCAGCGTGTCCTTCAGGCCCTGTTGCAGTTGCCGACGCCGATATACCGTCATCATCCGCTGTTACTGGACGAGAACGGCAAGCGGTTTGCCAAGCGGGACGGGGCCGTGACCCTGGCCCAGATCCGGGCGGGTGGCACCTTGCCCGCCGACCTCAGGGTCCGACTGGGCTTCCCCGACTGATCGGAGATAAAGATGATCCTCGACCGACGCATGATCCTGACCGCCATGGCCGCAACACCGGCCGTCGGTCTGTCGGCACCGGCGACGGCGCGAACGCCGGATGAGGTGCTGCAGGCGGCGCTGGACCGGGTGTTCGAGGCGGCCGCGCCGGTCGGGCTGGGGGCGACCCTGATCTCGCGCGAGGGTGTCGTGGCCGCGGGCGTGCGCGGTCTGCGCCAGAAGGAGGGCAGCGAGCCGGTCCGGATCACCGACGCCTGGCATCTGGGGTCGAACACCAAGGCCATGACCGCCGCCGTCTTCGCCCGTCTGGTCGAACAGGGGCGCGCCGCCTGGGACCTGAAGATCGTCGAGGCCCTGCCCGGCAATCACCACACGGCCTGGGCGGAGACCCGGGTGATCGACTTCATACACCACCGGGCAGGCCTGAAGGACGTGGATGTCATGGGACAGGCGTGGCTGATGACCGCGCGGGCGGATCCCGCCAGCCTGCCCGAACAGCGCCGGGCCATCGCCGACAAGGCGCTGTCGGTGCCGCCGGACGGTACGCCGGGCGAGTTCGAGTACGGCAATGCCAACTATGTGCTGGTCGGTGCGGTGATCGAGGCGATTACGGGCAAGGACTGGGAAACGGTCATGCGCGAGCAGGTCTTCGCCCCGCTTGAGCTCGCCTCCGCGGGCTTTGGCCCGCCACCCGAACCCGCGCCGTGGGGGCATCGCGAATACGCCGGCCAGGACCTGTCTCTGCCGCCGTCACACCCCGGTGCCGACAATCCGCAGGCGCTCGGCCCGGCGGGCACCGTCCATATGACGATGAGCGACTATGCCCGGTTCCTGTCGGTGTTCCTGAACGACGGCAGCGATCTGCTGACGCCGGCCTCGGTCGAGGTGCTGACCACGCCAGTGACGACCTCGCCGCCGCCCTATGCCTGCGGCTGGATCGTGCTGGAGCAGCCCTGGGCGGGGAAAGACAGCGAGGGGCCCGGACCGGTCCTGGCCCACGACGGCTCCAATACGGCCTGGTATGCCACCGCCGTGGTTGCCCCCGCCAAGGGGCTTGCCCTGATTGTCGTCAGCAATGACGGCACCGCCGGCGCCCGGGCCTGCCCCATGCTGGTCGAGGCGACGATCCGGGGACTTCTGGTCGCCGAAGCCGGCGGGGTCGTCTAGTAGGACTGCATGAAGCGCGATCTGGCCGACTTCTGGAACCTGTTGTGGGAGGCGGCGCTGGGCCTGTGCGCCGCCTTTGCCATGCTGAACGTCTTTGCTCCGCCGCAGGATCTGCCGTGGAAGCCGCTGGATCTGAACCGCCCGATCGGTCAGGCGACGGCGGCCAAGGTCGATGATTTCGAGATTTCGCGGGTCGCCGCGCCCGAGGAGATCCGGGGCGTGACCGAGGCCTGTATGCAGGTGCTGCGCGACGCCGGGGTCGAGGTTGAGCGCGCGGCGGACCGGGATGATGGCGGCTTCTGTGTGGTCAAGGGTGCGGTGCGGATCACCGGCGGCGACGTCACGCCGCTGGCCCCCGGCGGGCTGGTGATGCAGTGCCCGCTGGCGGTGCGCTATGTGATCTGGGACCGGCAGGTGCTGCGCCCAGCTGCGCGTGAGATCTTCGGCAGCGAGGTGGCCAGCGTGCAGAACTATGGCTCCTATTCCTGTCGCCGCATCTACGGCAAGGACGACGTCAACGCCCGCCCCAGCGAGCACGCCCGGGCCAATGCACTGGATGTCTCGGCCATCCGGCTGGAGGACGGTCGGGTGGTCAGCATCGCCTCGGACTGGCGCGGGACCGGGCCCGCCGGGCCCGACGCCCGCCCCTTCCTGAAGCGTCTGCGCGATGGAGCCTGCCGCGTGTTCTCGACGGTTCTGACGCCCGATTACAACGAGGCGCACCGCGACCACCTGCATCTGGACGGGGCGCCCCGGGGCCTGTGTGCCTGACCGGCTCCCCTGTCGGGCGAATCAATTCCGGTTGACCAAAAGCCCCTGACGCGAGACAACGCTTTCGCAGCCCGGATTTGCGCGGTGTCCAAAGCCGCGGGTCGCTCCTTCGCCTGAACGAGCTTTATCCAGACGGGTTGACGGGCTCCCAACAGGGGGTCCGCCTGGAAAGCGCGTTTACGGAGACGCATTATGGCGACCGGTACGGTCAAATGGTTCAACCCCACCAAGGGGTACGGTTTCATCCAGCCTGATGGCGGCGGCAGCGACGTGTTCGTTCACGTCACCGCAGTTCAACAAGCCGGCCTGACGGGCCTGGATGACAATGCCAAGGTCGAATACGAGCTGGAATCCCAGCGCGGCAAGACCTCGGCGGTTGGCCTCAAGCTCCTCTAGGAGCGACTGAGGTTACAGACCTTTGCGGGCGCGGACTCTTCGGGGTCCGCGCCCGTTTCAATTCCGGGGACCGTCCGCAGTCTGCACCGGCACCATGACGGGACCGGCGGGCGGGACGAGGCGGCTGGCGCGCTGGGCCAGGACGACGCCGATCAGCACCAGCACGCCGCCGATGGCCTGCACCGGCGTCAGGGCCTCGGCGAAGATCCACCAGCCCAGCAGGGCCGCGACCACCGGCTGGATCAGAATGGTGACGGCGGTGACCGAGGCCGGCAGCCGCCCCAGCGCCCAGGCGACGCCGCCCTGCCCCACCACATGCATCAGGCCCAGACCGGCGCAGGCCATCCAGCCGCCCGGACCCGCGGGAATGATGTCCTCGCCCAGCGCCAGGGCGATGACGAGCAACAGGGGCGTGCCGACCAGCGTCGCCCAGAACGTCACCCTGAGCGCGCCGGCGGTGCGCCGCGCGGCCTTTACCGCGAGGAAATAGGCGGCGTACCAGACGGCCACCGACAGGGAGAACAGGTCGCCGAGCAGGGGGTTGGTGCCCTGCCCGCCGTCGGCCCCGGCGGCCATGGCGAAGGCGCCGGCGACGGCCAGCGCGAGCGCCAGAACGAAGCTGCGGCCCGGGCGCTGTTTCCAGACGATCCAGGCGAACAGGGTCACGACCACGGGGGTGAGGTTGCAGAGGACCGTCGCATTGGCGACCGAGGTCATGACGATGCCGTAGTGCCAAAAGGCCAGGTCCAGCACGAAGAACAGCCCGGCCAGCAGCATCCAGCGCGACGGGGGGCCCAGCCCCCGACCCTCTCCGCTTCTCTGCGTCGCGGTCAGCAGGGTCAACAGGGGCAGGGCGAACAGGAACCGCCAGAAGCCCGCCGCCGCCGGGCCTGTCTCGGTCAGCCGCACGAGGATGGGGGCCAGCCCCAGCACCATGGCCGCCAGCACCAGCACCGCCAGCGGAAAGACCGCATGGCGGGTGAGGGCGACGACAGGAGCCGGGGCGCGGATCATGGCGCCCTCTATCCCTTCTCATCGGGGCCGGGAAGGCGCTATCAGGGGGGATGACCGCTCCGCTTCCCGACGCCGGCCAGAACTGGGTCGACCGCCATGCGCCCGAGGGGCTGAAGCCATGGCTGAAGCTGGGCCGGTTCGACCGGCCGGTCGGCATCTGGCTGCTGCTGCTGCCGGGCTGGCAGGGGATCATGCTGGCGGTCGCGTCGCTGGAGCCGGATGCACCGGCGTTAGCGCTCGCGTGGCTGGTGATCGCCTTTGCCATCGGCGCCTGTCTGATGCGGGCAGCGGGCTGTGCCTTCAACGACATCGTCGACCGCGACATCGACGCGAAGGTGGCGCGCACGGCGGCACGGCCGGTCGCCTCGGGCCAGATATCGGTGAAAGGAGCGTGGGCGTTTGTGATCGGTTGCGGCCTGATCAGCCTGCTGATCCTGCTGACCTTGAACCTGACGGCGGTGCTGCTGGGCGTGGCGTCGCTGGCGCTGGTGGCGGCCTATCCCTTCATGAAGCGCATCACCTGGTGGCCCCAGGCCTGGCTGGGCCTGACCTTCAACTGGGGGGCGCTGATGGGGTTTGCAGCGGCGACGGGGGGTTATGGCCTCGGACTGTGGTGGTTCGAGCACCAGTCCGACACGACCTTGCTCTCAATCTATAACGCGCACAGCGATTGGGTACTGGCTCACGGAACCCTCACTTCGGCCGCCCTCCTCCTCTACTTCAGCGGGGTGTTCTGGACGCTGGGCTATGACACCATCTACGCCCTGCAGGACATCGAGGACGATGCGCTGGCGGGGGTGAAGTCCTCGGCGCGGCGGCTGGGCGGAAAGGTGCGCGACGGCGTGGCCTTCTTCTATCTGCTGGCGGCGATCCTTTCAGCGGGCGCGGCGGCGGTGGGCGGGTTGTCGCCGCTGTTCTGGGTCGGCTGGCTGGCCTTTTGCGCGCACCTGGTCTGGCAGGTGCGCAATGTCCGGGCCGACGATCCGCAAGGGGCGCTGACGCTATTCAAGTCCAACCGCGAGGCCGGTGTGCTGTTGTTGATCGCGCTGGGCCTTGGGGCGGTCCCGATCGGGGGCTAGACTGGGGCGAACCCAGGAGTTTTCCATGCGTCCCTCCCCGACCCAGACCCTCCGACTGTCGCTGATCCTGCTGGCGATGCCGCTGGCGCTGGCCGCCTGTAACCGCGACGGCGACGAGGCCGCCCCAGCCGAGGTGGCGACCGAAGCCGACACGCCCGCGCAGGAGACCCCGGCGGCCTCGCCGTCGAATCTGAGCTTTGCCGACAAGACCGAGCACGCCACCGTCTCGCTGACCCTGCCCGAGGGGATCAAGGCAGAGCCCGACCTGCATGCCCGGACCTATGCCGAAGAGGTCCGCAACCTTCGCCAGTTCGAGGAGGGGGCGCTGGCCGCCCGCACCGAGGCCGAGGGCGATGAGGGCATGCCGCCGTTTGAAAAGACGGTCACGGTCACGGTCGCCGGCCAGACCGACCGCCTGTTCAGCCTGCGCCGCGAGGCCTTTGACTATTCCGGTGGGGCCCACCCCAATACCCTGACGACGGGCATTGTCTGGGACCGGTCGCTGAAGCGCGTGATCGGGGCGCCGGAGCTGTTCCGGAAAGGGGCGGACCTGACGGCGCTGGACCAGGCCCTGTGCACCGCCGTCAATGCCGCCCGCCGCGCGCGGGTGCCGGATGCCCGGACCCTGACGCTGGAGGGGCGCGATGGCTGGGCCTGTCCCCGGGCGGGCGAGACGCCCTTTGTGCTGGCGCCGGGGGATCAGGCGGGCAAGGCCGGGGGGCTGATCTTTCTGATCGGGCCCTATCAGGTCGGGCCGGGCGTCGAGGGCGGCTATGAGATCGCCATCCCGCAGACTGCCTTCAAGAGCACGATCGCCACGGCCTATGCCGGAGAGTTCGCGGGCCAGCCGCGGCGGACGGGGGACGTCACGCCGCGCTGACGCACCTGACTATTCCGCGAGGAAGCGGTCGACGATCTCGCTGAACCGCTCCGGCTGGTCGGCCATGATGAAGTGGCGGCTGTCATCGACCCGGATCAGCTCCACGCCCGGAAGGGTGGTATATTCGCGCTGCCACAGGGCGTCGGCCATGGCGGGCGACGCGCCGCCGTTGGCATCCGCCGCATAGACGGCCCAGACCGGGGTGGTCATGGCGGGCAGTGCGGGGCGGAGGTCGGTCAGCATCACCTCCTTGATCGCGGTCGCCAGCGCCTGACGGTCCGAGGCCATGCCCCATTCGACCATGGCGACGCGCGTGGCGGGGTCGTTGACATAGCCGGCGGCGCCCTGGGTCTGGTTGGCACGGAAGGTGGCGTCGTCGGCGGCGAGGGTTCCGGCGGCGGCCTGTTCCGCAAACGGGCGGGCCGTGTCGACCGTGACCTGCGGGCCGAACAGAGCCGAGAAGAAGGGCAGGCTGTCGACGCTCATCACCTTGCCGACGAGGGCGGGATATTGCTGGGCCAGCATCAGGGCGCTCATCCCGCCCATGGAGTGGCCGATGACGGCGGGGTCCCGCAGGCCTGCCTCATCGATATAGCGGGCCAGGTCGTCGATCACCGGCTGGACGAACGGGCCGTCGCCGTGGACCCAGGGCTCGCCGGCAAAGCCGGCCAGCTGCACCATGTGGACGCGGTGGGTGGTGGACAGGCGCTCGGCCTCGGCCCGCCAGACCTCCCGCGAGGAGGCATAGCCTGGGATGAAGATGACGTCGGGGCCTGAGCCCAGCACCTCGACCGACAGCCGGTCCGAGGTGAAGGTCGGCGCGCTCTGGGCCAGGGCCGGACGCGTCACAATCAGGCTGAGGATGCCGCCGGCCAGCAGCAGGGCCGAGGCGAGGAACAGGGCGCGCAGAACCGAGCGCCCCAGGAAGGGACGAAGATGCAACATGGGAAATGTCCTTGGATTGGGCCTGACGATCAGGCGTGCGGATTTTCGAAGATGTCTTCTACCGGGCGGTCAAACACCACGGCGATGCGATAGGCGAGGTCGAGTGAGGGGTCATGCTTTTCGGTCTCGAGCGCATTGACCGCCTGACGCGAGACCCCCAGTTCCTGGCCCAGCTGTTCCTGGGTCCAGCCGCGCTCGACGCGCAGCAGTTTGAGGCGGTTCTTCATCAGCGGCTGCTCCGGATGAACACCGGCATGAAGCCCATCAGCGCCCAGAAGACGACATAGACCCACCAGCCCTCGATGTGCGGCGCCTCGGCGAACTTCTCGGCGAAGCCCCAGAAGACGCTGAGGGCGAAGGTCATGCCGGCGGCGAGGATGAAGCGCTTGGCGGTGACGCCGGCGACGAATTCGTCGCTGTCGCGGATGAAGACCAGCGTCGCCCAGATCTGCCCCGCGACGGGCGCCGCGACCGCCGCCGCCAGGACCCAGCCGCTGACGCCGCCGATGGTGTCCAGCGCGCCACCCACGGCCAGCACCAGGGCGACGACATAGCCCAGCATGAAGAATACGGTTCGAAAGGTGTAGGCCTTGGCTGCAGATGTCATGTCACGTCCTCCTGACTGAATGTAAGGAGGACCTTACACCGCTCTCGTGTCATGTCAACCTGACTTTTCGTCAGGATCGCCTGACTAGGCTCACGCCTTTTGTCCGTTGTCGAAAAGGACGGTAGACTGGGGCCATGCCCGCTGCTCCGCGCATTGCTCCGCAACAGTTGTTCGCGCCCGAGGACTGGGCGCCGTTCCAGTCGCGCAGTGCCGTGGCCGGGCCGCTGCTGGTGCTGCATTGCTGGGGTGTGATTGCGCTGGCGGTGGCGCTGGGGATCTGGATCCCCTGGCTGATCCCGCTCAGCGTCATGATCATCGGCACGCGCCAGCTGGGGCTGGCCATATTGATGCATGAGGCGGCGCATGGCGGGCTGTCGCGCAATTTAAGGCTCAACGATTTTCTCGGGCATTGGCTTTGCGCCGTGCCGGTCGGGGCGTCGCTCAACAACTATCGCCCCTATCATCTGTCGCACCACCGCTTTGCCCAGCAGACCGAGGACCCGGACCTGATCCTGTCGGCCCCCTTCCCCGTCAGCCCCGCCTCGCTGCGGCGCAAGCTGATCCGCGACCTGACCGGCCAGACCTTTTTCAAGCAGAGGGTGCTGCTGCCGCTGGCGGCCCGCGCTGAAGCAGCGGGGCTCCGCGAGCCGAGCGTTAGCGCAACAAACAGGGCGACCGACGATCATGCCTATGAGGCGATTGTCACCGGCCGGTCGGTCCTGCCGTTCCTGCTGTTCAACCTGGCGCTGCTGGCGGGGTTCGCGGCGGCGGGCGTCTGGTGGGCCTGGTTCGCCCTGTGGCTGCTGCCGATGGCGACCTGGTTTCCGATGGTCACCCGTATCCGCAACATCGCCGAACACGCCTGTGTCGAGGACTCGGCCGAGGATGCGTTTCGGGCCGCCCGCACGACCCGGGCCAACTGGCTGGAGCGCGCCTTCATCGCCCCCTACTGGGTCAATTTCCACGCCGAACACCACCTGTTCATGCACGTGCCCTGCTGGAAGCTGCCCGCCCTGCACCGCGCCGTCCACGCCCGGCCCGAGGGCGAGCGGATGGAGGTGGCAGGGGGCTATGCCGAGGTGCTGAGGGCGGCGAGCTCAAAAGCAGACGTGGCGAGTCTTCGCTGAGGCTCCCGCAGCCCCCCGGATAAGGCCCCGCTTGGCCCGCTCCGCCACCCGCCCTATCTTTCCCCCTATGACCCGCCCCCTGATCCTGTCCGGTCTTGTCGCTGGCCTGGCCCTGGCCGGAGCCACGGCGGCGGAGGCGCAGAGCCTGCCGCCGCCCTATGTTGCACCGCCGCCGCGTGCGGGCGCCCTGCCGCCGCCGGGAGGCTATGCGGCCGAGCGGCATTGCTATGAGATCGATCGTCAGCGGGCCGGGGCCGACCTGCGTCAGGCCGAGGCCGAGCGGGGCCGGGCCGAGGCCGCGCGCGTGCTCGCCGATCTGGAACGCCAGCGGCAGACCCCGGCGCTGACACCGCCCGTGGCCGGGCCTCCTGGCACACCGGCCAGCGCCCGCGCCCGCCGCGAGGAGGTCGAGGCGCGCACCGGCGGGATCGACCGCTGGCTGGACGGCGACGACTGAGGCTTTCGGCCCCTTCTCACGCATCCCTTTCGCCCGACCGGCGTTCGCCGTTAAGCTGGTTTCGGGACATCGAGGGAGGGCATCATGCGCTGGAGAGGCGGACAACGCGGCGGCGGCGGAATTCAGGACCGTCGGGGCATGGGCGCGGGCGGCATCGCCGGGGGCGGGCTGGGCGTCATGGTGCTGGCGGCCATCGGCTATCTGGTCTTTGGCATCTCGCCCGAAACCACGGCCCAGCTGGCGACCCAGTTGGGCGTGGCAGGCAGTCAGGCCGAGGGTGAGCGCGGCACGCCCGAGGATGATGCGGGCCTGTTCGTCGATGTGATCGGCGGCAATGTGAATGCCGTCTGGTCGGACCTGCTGATGGGCTACCGCGCGCCGACCGTGGTCCTGTACGAGGTCGGGACTGGCACGGGCTGCGGCTATGGTCAGGCGGCCATGGGGCCGTTCTATTGTCCGGCAGACCAGACCGTCTATCTGGACCTGGGCTTCTGGCAGCAGATGCAGACCCAGCTGGGCGCCTCGGGCGCGGACTTCGCCAAGGCCTATGTGATCGCCCATGAGTTCGGCCACCACATCCAGACCCTGACGGGGGCCTCCGGCGATGTGCGGCGGGCGCAGGCGCAGGCCACCAGCCAGGCCGAGGCCAACCGCTTTTCCGTGGCGCTGGAGCTGCAGGCCGACTGCTATGCCGGGGTCTGGGCGGCCAATGCCGCGCGCCTGTCGGGCGGCGAGGTGGCGCTGCGGCCCGGTGATCTGGAAGAGGGGCTGAAGACGGCCGCCGCCATCGGCGACGATGCCCTGCAGCAACGCGGAGGGGGTCGCGTTTCGCCCGACAGCTTTACCCATGGATCGTCGGAGCAGCGGGTCGAATGGCTGACGCGCGGCTATGAGACCGGCGACCCGGCGGCCTGTGACACCTTCCGGGGGTATTAGACGGGACTACGACACCACCGTGAGATCCAGCTGGACGGAGCGGTACAGGGCGCCGCCGCCGATATCGAGCAGCAGGCCCTGATCACGGAAGGCGGCCATGCCGAGCAGGGCCGCCGGGACGCCCGGCATACCAACCGCGCCATAGACCGGCACATCGACCTCGCGGAAGGTGCGGCCCACGGCCCGCAGCCGCGCGATCGTCAGGATGTCAGCGGTGATCTGTCCGCCCAGCACCAGACTTTCGCCGGTCCCGGCCGGGCGCCCGTCGAGGATGCCGGCAGCCTCGGCGGCGGGCTGGCTGAGGCTGAGGATGGACGAGGCCCCGGTGTCGACCACGGCGTCCAGCGTATGGCCCTCGACCTCGACCGGGGTGACCAGGGCGGTGCCGCGCCGACGCACGGCCACCCGGCTCCAGCGCGCGTCGTGGACGACGGCCTGACGGTCCATCAGCCGCATGCGGCGCTCGACCAGATCGACCTCAAGCGCCAGCAGTTTCAGCAGGTCCTGCCCCAGGATCAGCGGGGCGGACAGGCCCTCCTCGTCCGCCAGCGGGCCGAGATCGAGGATGGCGCAGCGCAGGCCGCTGAGGGACAGGCCGTCCATCGCCATGTCCAGCCGCACGCCCTTGCCCATTTGGGGCCGGCCGCCGACGCCGTAGGCCACCAGCGGAATGTCGAACAGTGGCCGCGGGCCCAGCTCGGCCTCGATGGCGGTATGAAAACCCCGGTCGATCACCGAATACTGCGCACCGCTGTCGATCAAGGCATTGACCGTCTGTCCGGCGATGCGGACCGGGATCGTCGGGCTGAGCACCCGGGCGGCAAAGTCGATCCAGGGCGTGATCGTGCCCTGGGTGAAGGCCAGACCCGGCGCGCTCCACAGAACATTCTCCTTCAGCCACCAGCCGCCCCCAAGGGCGCCGGCGACCACACCTGTCCGGATCAGGAGGCTGCGACGGTTCATGCCAGCCTGTTTGGCCTGAACGCGCCCCTGTGACCAGAGACGATCAGCCGCCCGAGGATGCGCCCTGGGGTCGCGGACGGTTCTGCATGGCGCCGGTCATGGGGATGAAGAACACCCCGACGTCGCGGCGCGACCGGACGCGGCCATCGGCGTCCTTGGTATAGACATACAGCACCTGACCCCGGCGGAAGGGCTGGCCGATCGGGATGATCAGCTTGCCGCCGGGCTTGAGCTGGCGGAACAGCTCGGGCGGGGCGTACTGGGCGACGCAGGTCAGCATGATGGTGTCAAACCCGTCCTCGACCTCGGGCCAGCCGAAATAGCCGTCGCCAACACGGGCGTGGACGTTGTCATAGCCCAGCGGCTTGAAGATCTTGCTGACCGCATGGCCGACCGGCTGGATGATCTCGATGGTGTAGGAGTCGCGCACGATCCGCGACAGCAGCGACGACTGAAAGCCCGAGCCGGTGCCGATTTCCAGCGTCACATCGGTGGGCTTGGGCTCGGCGAGCTGGGTCATATAGGCCTGGCCCAGATAGTCGCTGAGCACCGAGCCATGGCCGATGGCCCAGGGCTTGGGATTGGCCTCATAGGCCTGATAGGCCGTCGAATCCTGCGCGGCATAGGCGTAGTGATAGAAGTCGCGTGGCACGCTCTCGAAGGCCTGGACCACGCGGGGATCGGCCGCGCCGAACTTGCCGTCCAGATAGGATTTGATGCGCTGGAGGGCGGCGGGTTTGCGCGACTGGATGGCGTCGAACTGGGCGCGGCTGAGGCTGCTGGGGCGCTCGGAGGCGGCCATGGCGGCGACGAAGGCCTCATAGGTCCAGGGCTGAGCCGGCATGCGGACGGTTTCGGAGACGGCGCTGTCGGTCGCTTCGGGAGCCGCTGCGGCGGTCGGGGCGTCGGTCGAGGGCGCAGGCGTGTCGCCGCCGGTGCGGGTCGGGTTGAGCCGGGCCTGAAGCCGCTCGCGCGTGGCCTCGTCACAGGCCGCGAGGGTCGAGGCTCCGGCCAGGGCCGCGCCTCCGGCGATCAGGCGTCTACGGTCGATCGTCATGGCGGGAATCCTTTTTACGCAGGCGACGAAACAGGAAGGGGATCAGCGACGGGCTCGGACACAGTCCGGGTGCGGCGGCCCGGCGGCAGGGCGAGGAAGGCAAGGAGGTAGAGGCCCGCCCCGACCATCAGCAGGGAGGAGAATCCGACCTCGCGCGACATCAGATTGGCCAGCGGCGTGGCGACGACCGAGAAGGCCCCGTTCAGGCCCCAGGCCCAGGGCAGCATCCGCCCCTCGCCCACCTGGATCAGACCCAGCGGGAAGGGCAGGCCCAGCGCCAGCGACACGGGCGCGGCCGCGGCCAGCACGATCAGTCCCCGTGTCCAGGCGGGCTGGTCCAGCGTCGACAGCATGACCGCCTCGCCCTGCGTGAAGACCAGCCAGATCCAGCCCAGCACCACGATCAGGGACACGAACGAGGCCACCTTGGGCAGGGCCGCCACGCGGCCGGCGATCAGACTGCCCAGCCCCGAGAAGATCAGCATGGACGTCAGCACCAGGGCGAAGGCCGAGGAATAGTCATTGAGATAGAAGGCCGCCTTGTCGATCAGGAAGATCTCGATCAGCAGGAAGCCCAGACCCAGACTGGGGAAGTACAGCACCGGCCACAGGCGGCGGGGCTCGGGCGCGGCAACCTTCCGTTTACGGAACATCAGCGGGGCGGCCAGCACCAGCAGGGCGATCAGGGCGGCCTGGGCCAGCACCACCAGATTGACCAGAGCGCCGATCTCGGCCTGGGGCAGGACCTCCAGCCGGTGGATCAGGGTGGTCGGCCGGTCGAGCCTGAGCGAGGCATAGTAGGCGGGTCGATCCAGCGTCTGGGGTCGGATGTTGAAGGCGCGGCTGGACGGACTGTCGCGCCCCTGAAGCACCGCCTCGGCCTCGCGCGCGATGGCATCGTCCGTGCCCTGAGAGACCACAGTGCCGCCTTCGAACGACACCACCGGCAGGTCGTTGAACAGGCCGGCGCGGGCCGCCTCGATGTCCAGTCCGGGACGCCAGGAAATGTCGAACGAGCGGGCGGCGGCGAAGGTCTCGAGCGCCGTGACATCCGCGTCGCTCCACGGCGTCGGCGAGATCAGGATGCGGGCATTCCACGCCGACCGATAGACCATGACGTGGTCCTCGGGGCGCTCGACACCGGCCCGGATCAGGGCCTCGCGCGCCGTCGCCATGATGCGAAAGGCATAGACGGGGAAGTCGCGGATCGAGACGGGGACCGAGACCATGCCGTCAGGATCGAGCGCGGCCAGATAGGCCTGCATGGCCTCGACCGTAAGCGCCGTGACATTGGCCGGCGCCGCATCGATGAAGTCGGACGAGACGTCGATCACGTCAAAGCGCTCGCCGGGGGCCGCGCCCGATGCCCGCGCGACGGCCAGCGGTCCGCCCTCGGCCAGTTGCACATCGTCGCCCAGCGCCAGACCGCGCGAGGGACCGAGCCCGTGGGTCAGGGCGTGTTTCAGTACCGGCTCGCTTTCGACGACCAGCAGGCGTTCGGCCCCCAGCGCTCGGGCCTCGGCCAGGCGGAAGCCACCGGAGGCCCCGAGGATCAGCGCCCCGGCCCGGGGCCGCAGCACATAGGGGGCGGCCGACAGGGCGCTGTCAGCATAGCCGCCGCCGAGACCGCCCGCCTTGGGCAGGGCCGCGATCCGGCTGCCGTCGCGGTAGAGGCCATATGTGGCGGGCGGCCCTTCGACCTCCATCATCGACGCGTTGTTGGAAACGTCGGCGTCGACCCGCTCGGTGAAGTTGTCGAGCATCAGATAGTGCCCGCGCGGGCGACGGACCTCGGCCACCACCTCGGCGCCCCGGGTGTTCATGGGCGCATAGACGGCCTTGAACTCGGAATAGGCAGGCGGGGTGCCGAGCAGCAGAATGGCCTCGCCCAGCACAAGGGCGCCTCCGGCCAGCGCGCCGCCGAGGGTACTGAAGCGGCCCGGCTGAAACAGCGGCGCCAGCGCCAGCGGCACCAGCAGCAGGGGCGCCAGAAGAAAGGGGTGGACGAGGAACATCAGCGCCAGGGCGAGGGCCGAGCCCAGCCCCGCGCCAATCAGATCATAGGCATAGACCCGCCCGATCTCTCGCGGGTTCAGGATGAAGATCAGCGCGATATAGAGGCCGGCCAGAAAGAAGAAGGGCAGCAGGGCCCCGTAGTAGCCGGCGATATTCAGCAGCTGGTCGGCCCAGGTCGTGGGGTTCTGCAGCTGCAGCGGATTGAACGGATTGCGGGCGATCCGCTCATAGCCAAGCGCCGCCGCCAGCACCATCGCGGCAGGCAACACGGCCCGCAGCCATTCGCCATGGCGCTCGACGGTATCGCGGAACAGGGCGACCGCCACGCCCGACAGAGCAAAGCCCGCCATGACGATGGAGATGATCCAGTAGCCATACTCGGACCATTTCGCGACGGCGAAATAGCGGGTCAGGGCGTTCTCGATGCCGACAACACCGAGCGCCACAAGGAACAGGGGGATCAGCGCGGCCCGGGTGCTCTTCGACAGGCCGGTCACAGGGCCGACCACGCCACGGGCGGCCGGATCACGAGGTGATCCCGGCCCCCTTTTCCGCGCACGGAAGACTTCAAGGTTAACAGCCCCTTAACCCGCATGAAGCCATCTGGCCTGACCGGCGTTATCTGTCGACCGCCTTCCCCGAAAACGCGAGGATTCGGGGCACCGGGGCTGCGTTTTACCCGTCAGCGCGGCCCGAAAGGCACGATCTTGTTGTCGGCGTCATGGCCGATGTCGGCCCCGCCCAGATACGGAATGCCGGACCGCAGGCACCAGTAGCGGACGATTTCCTCGGGCGTCAGGCCGAACTCGGGCTCATTGGGGGTGATGTCGCTGACCCGGCCCAGACGGAAGCCCGCGATGCGGCGGATCGAGGCCTGACCGGTCAGATGGAACATCATCCGGTCGATCCGGTAGAGCGCCTCGGACACCTCCTCGATCATCACCACATGGCCGCTCAGGTCGGGTTCGATGGCCGTGCCGACCAGCTGATCGAGGATGGTCAGGTTGAAGGCGACGGTCGGGCGGCCGTCGAGGCTCGGCTCCAGCCCCGAGGTCGCGCCCTTGATCAGCCAGTCGAGCGCGCGGTCGGTGGCCTCGGCCCCCTCGCCGCGGGATATGTCGGCGACCATCGGCCCGTGGGCGACATGGGCAAAGCCTGTCTTGTAGAGGGTGGCCAGCAGGCTGCCGGCGTCGGAATAGCCCAGATAGCGCTTGGTCCGGGCCTCGGGCTTCAGCCCGTCGCGCACCGCCTCGGCGATCCGGCACGAGCCATAACCACCGCGCGCGAACCACAGGGCGTCGTAGCGCGGGTCGTTGGCCATCTCGAGGAATGCGCGGGCGCGCAGGGCGTCGTCACCGGCGAAATGGCCGTGGTTAGCGAAACAGGCCGGATGGAACACGACCTTGACGTCGCCGCCAGGAAAGCGGGCCTCGACATGGGCCTCCAGTCGCGCGGCGGTGGCCTTGCTGAAGCGTGACGAGGGCGCCACCACGCCAATGCGGGTTACCGATCCCATACTGCGTTTCCCCTGTTGGGCAGGCGGTCGGACAAATCGGGCTCCCGGCTCTGGCATGCGGTGCGCCCCGTGCTAGTCAGGGCCTTCCTCCGACACTCCCCGGTTTCGCCTCCATGAATCAAGACGCCAATCCAGCCGGCTCCTATTTCTTCTGCGGCCTCGGCGGGTCGGGAATGCTGCCGCTGGCCCTGATCCTGGCCGCGCGGGGGGCCCGGGTGGCGGGATCGGACCGGTCGCACGACCAGGGCCGCAGCCCCGACAAGTTTGCCTGGCTGGAGGCGCAGGGCATCGCGCTTTACCCGCAGGACGGGTCGGGTGTGACGGATGCGGCGACCACGGTCGTGGCCTCGGGCGCCGTCGAGGACACAGTGCCCGACATCGCCGCCGCCCGCCGGGTCGGCGCCCCCGTCATGACCCGACCGCAGATGCTGTCGGACCTGTTCAACGCCGCCGAGCGGCGTGTGGGCATCGCCGGGACCAGCGGCAAATCGACCATCACCGGCATGGTCGCGTGGATCCTCGATCAGGCGGACCTCGACCCGACCGTGATGAACGGGGCGGTGATGACCAATCTGGTCCGCGATGACACGCCCTTTGCCGCCGCCCGCATCGGCACCCCCGACCTGTTCGTCTCGGAAGTCGATGAGTCGGACGGCTCGATCCAGCTGTACCGGCCCACGGTCGCCGTGGTCTCGAACATCTCGCTGGACCACAAGTCGATGGAAGAGCTGCGCGCCCTGTTCGGCGGCTTTGCGGGGCATGCCGATGTGGCGGTGCTGAACCTCGACAATGACGAGACGCGGGCGCTGGCCGACACCCTGCCTGCAGACCGCCGCCTGACCTTTTCGCTGGGCAACACGGCCGCAGACCTGTGCGCGACCGATGTCGAGGCGACCGCAACCGGGATGCGGTTCCGGCTGGACGGGGCCGAGGTGACGCTGCAGGTGCCGGGCCAGCACAATGTCGCCAATGCCCTGGCCGCCCTGGGCGTCGCCGAGGCGCTGGGCGTGACGCGTAAGACGGCCATCGCCGCGCTCGCCAGTTTCCGGGGCATCCGGCGGCGGCTGGAGGTGGTCGGACAGGCCGGCGGCGTGACCGTCATCGACGACTTTGCCCACAACCCGGACAAGATTACCGCGACGCTTCAGACCCTGCACGCCTTTCCCGGGCGGCTGCTGATCCTGTTTCAGCCGCACGGGTTTGGGCCGCTGAAACTGATGCGGCGCGAGTTCATCGAGACCTTTGCCAGCCTGATGGGTCCGCACGATCACCTGATCATGCCCGAGCCGGTCTATTACGGGGGCACCACCGACCGCAGCGTTTCCAGCCCGCAGATCGTCGAGGGCGTCGTCGCGGCGGGGCGTCAGGCCGAGGCCCATGCCACGCGCGCTGAGTGCGGCGAGCGGCTGGTCCAGCTGGCCCGGCCCGGCGACCGGATTCTGGTGATGGGCGCGCGCGACGACACCCTGACCACCTTTGCCCGCGAGCTGCTGACGCGCCTTTCGGCATGATGCAGGATCCGCCGGTCGTCCTCGACGAGATTGTCGTCACCGCCCCGCGCCTGCCCGCCGCGGAAGGCGAGGCTACCTTTTCCGTGATCCGGCTGGACGGCGATGCGCTGGACCGTTCGATGCGGCTGGACGAGGCGCTGGGCCGGGTGCCCGCGGTCGGCCTGTTCCGGCGCACCACCAGTCTGACCGCCAATCCGACCACCCAGGGTCTGTCGCTGCGCGCCATCGCCCCGAGCGGGGCCGGGCGGGCGCTGGTCGCGCTGGACGGGGTGCCGCTGAATGATCCGTTCGGCGGTTGGGTCATCTGGGCCCAGGTGCCGCCCGAGGGCCTGTCGGGCGTTGATGTGGTGCGCGCCGGGGGCACCGGCCCCTATGGCGCAGGCGCGCTGACCGGCTCGGTGCTGCTGCGGGAACGGGATACGGGCGGGGCCTGGACTGCGGCGGTGGGGGAGCGCGGCTCGGCCCGGCTGGCCGCCTCGGGAACGGGCGACCTCGGCCCCCTGCGCTGGGTGGCGACCGCTGGCCACGAGCGGACCGACGGCCATACGCCGGTGCGGGTGCCCGACGCCGGAGCCGCTGACCGGCCACTGGACCTTGAGGCCAGCGCGGCCTCGCTGCGGCTGGACATGCCGGTCGGGGATGCGCTGGTCTCTGGCCGGGTTTCCGCCTTCGAGGAGATGCGCGGCTCGGGCGTGGAGGCCTCGGATGCCGCAGCCTCGGGCACCGTCCTGTCCCTTACGGCGACGCGCCAGCCGGAGGCCGACCTTGCGGGCTGGCGCGTGCAGCTGTGGCGGCAGACCAGCGACCTTCAGAACCGCTTTGTCGCGACCGCGCCCGACCGGTCCTCGACCAGCCCGGCCAATCATCAGTTCCACACTCCCGCCATAGCCTGGGGGCTGAACGCCGCCTGGCGCCTGCGACGGGACGGGTTCGAGACCGAGCTGGGGGCCGACGCCCGCAGGGCCGAGGGCGAGACCAACGAACGCTATCGCTTCATGGGTGGCGATTTCACCCGCTCGCGGCAGGCGGGCGGGGAGACGGCGGTGGCCGGGGTCTATGCGGAGGCGAGCGCCACGCGCGGCCCGTGGCTGGTGACCGGGGGCGTACGGCTGGACCACTGGGCGGCGCGGGATGGCGGCCGGCTCGAGCGCGATCTGCAGACCAGTGCTGTGGTGCTGGACGAACAGCCTGCGGATCAGTCGGGCGAGGTGGTGTCGGCCCGACTGGGTCTGCGCCGCGCCCTGTCGCAGGAATGGTCGGTGCGGGCGGCGGCCTACAGCGCCTTTCGCCCGGCGACCCTGAATGAGCTGCACCGGCCCTTCCGCGTCGGCAATGACATCACCGAGGCCAATGCCAGTCTGGTGCCCGAGCAGTTGACCGGCGTCGAGGCGGGGCTGGCGCGCGAGACCGACCGGCTGGACATCCGGGCCACGCTTTTTGCCACCCGGATCGAGGACGCCATCGTCAATGTCACCATCGGCGCAGGTCCCGGCACCTTTCCCCGCGCAGGCTTTGTCCCGGCCGGGGGCGTGCTGCGCAAGCGACAGAACGCCGGGACCATCGAGGCTGTCGGGCTGGAACTGGAGGCCGAGGCGCGGCTGCGCGAGGGCCTGACGCTGCGGGGTGCGCTGGCCGCCACCGACGCGCGGGTGGACGGCGGCTCGCAGGCGCCGCAGCTGACCGGGCTGCGCCCCGCCCAGGCCCCAATCTGGAGTGCCACCGCCGGGCTGGACTGGACCCCGGCGGCCGACTGGACCGTCAGCGTCGATGCCCGTTGGGAGAGCCGCCGTTTCGACGACGATCTCAACAGCCGCGTACTTGACCCGGCGCTTGTGGCCTCGGCCCGGCTGGAGCGGAGGCTGTCGCCCGGCCTGACCGCCTGGGTCGAGGGGGTGAACCTGTTCGACGCAGACGTCGAGACGGCGGAAACGGGCACGGGCGTCGTGTCGTATGGCCCGCCGCGCACCTTGTGGATCGGGCTGTCGCGTCGCTGGTAGACGACGTTACTTGCAAGCGGTTCGCATTTTTGGCACAGGCGCAGGGTGTCGACGTCTCCCGCGCCCGCTCCTGCCCCATCCGCCGCACGGCTGAGCTCCGCGCGGGCCTTCTGGCTGAAGCAGTTGCACCAGTGGCACTGGATGTCGGCTTCGGTCAGCCTGATCGGACTGATCCTGTTTGCGGTGACCGGCTTTACCCTGAACCATGCCGCCCAGATCCCGGCCGAGCCGGTCGTGGTCGAGCGCACCGCCACCCTGCCCGCGCCGCTGCTGGAGCGGCTTGAGACCTTCCCCGCCGAGACCACCGACCCGGTCCCCGATGCCGTGGCGCGTTGGGCCTCGAGTGAGCTGGACGTCTCCATCGCCGGGCGGGCCACCGAGACCACGGGCGCGGAAATCTATGTCGCCCTGCCCCGGCCCGGTGGCGACGGCTGGATGACGCTGGACCGGCAGACGGGCGAGGCCCTCGTCGAGGTGACCACGCGCGGGCCGATCGCCTATCTGAATGACCTGCACAAGGGGCGAGATACCGGCGGGGCCTGGTCGCTGTTCATCGATGTGTTCGCGGTGGCCTGCCTGGTGTTCGCCCTGACCGGTCTGGCGCTGCTGGTGCTGCATGCCCGCAACCGGCGCATGACCTGGCCGCTGGTGTCGCTGGGCCTGCTGATCCCGCTGATCCTCGCCCTGATCTTTATCCACTGAGTGTGCCCCCGTTCCGATGAAGCCCCTGACCCTTGCTGCGACCCTGCCCGCCGCCGGACTGATGCTGATGGGGGCTGCCCCGTTGCCGTCCGGTGATCTGACGGTCAGCATCGGCATTCCGCGCATTTCCAGCGCCTCCTACCACCGGCCCTATGTGGCGGTGTGGATCGAGCGGCCCGATGAGACCGCCGTGCGCACCCTGTCGGTCTGGTATGACACCGCCCTGCCCGCCGGTGAGGGCAAGGACTGGCTGAGGGACATCCGCACCTGGTGGCGCAAGGACGGGCGCAACCTGACCCTGCCGGCCGATGGTGTCTCCGGCCCGACCCGCGCGCCGGGCACCCAGACGGTCACAATCCCCGCCTCGCGCCTGCGCGATCTGCCGGCCGGAAACTATGTGCTGGCGGTCGAGGCCGCGCGTGAGCTGGGCGGACGCGAGATCGTGCGCGTGCCCTTCCGCTTCGGCGCTGCCAATACCGCCTCGGGCACCGGAGACTCCGAACTGGGTGCCGTGCGCGTCACCGTCGCCCGCTGAGGTCCTGATGTCCGAGCCGCGTGTCCCCGCCTCCAGCCGTTCGGCCTCGCCGGTCATCGACCTGTCCGGGGGGGCGAATGAGCCGCGTCCGGAGACCAACAACCGCGTCCTGATCCCGCCCCATCGCAGCGCCCCGGAAAAGCCTCCCGGCGCGCAGATCGCCCAGCTGGGCGGCGAGACCATGGGCACGGTCTGGACCGCCCGGATCGTGGTCCGCGACGAGACCGAGGTCAGCCGCTGGCAGGCCCTGATCGAGGAGGAGCTGGAGCGCATCATCGCCCTGTTCAGCCCGTGGGAGCGCAACAGCGAGATTTCCCGGTTCAATGGCGCCCCCGAGGGTACCTGGGCCCTGTCCGATGCTTTCTGGACGGTGCTGACCCGGGCGCTGGAACTGGCGGATGACACCAATGGCGCGGTCGATCCGACCCTGGGGTCGTTGGTCGATCTGTGGGGGTTCGGACCGCCCGGACGCCGGTCGCCCCTGCTGCCCCTGCCCGAGGATCGCGAGGTCGAGGCGGCGCGGTCCATGAGCGGCTGGATGCGCCTTCGGCTGAATGTCGATGCGCGGGCGGCCGTCCAGCCCGGCGGGCTGAAGCTGGACCTGTCGGGCATCGCCAAGGGGCATGCGGTCGACCTTATCTCTCTGCGGCTGGCACGTGAGGGGGCGACCTCGCACCTGTTCGAGATCGGCGGCGAGCTGAAGGGAGTCGGCGTCAAACCGGACGGCCGTCCGTGGTGGGTCGAACTGGAAAAGCCGGTTGGGCTGGAGACGCCGCGCACCATTGCGGCCCTGTATGGACTGGCCGTTGCCACCTCGGGCGAGGCGCGCCGCCAGTTCGTCCACGGCGGCCAGACCTATTCCCACACCATCGACGGGCGCACGGGGCGGCCGGTGACCAATGGCATGGTCTCGGTCTCGGTGCTGCATGACTCGGCCATGGTCGCCGACGCGCTGGCGACCGCCCTGACCGTGCTGGGGCCCGAGGAGGGTCTGGCCCATGCCGAAGCCGCCGGGATTGCGGCCCTGATGGTCCACCGCACCGACGATGGTCTGGTTGAGCAGATGAGCCCCGCGCTTGTGGCCATGCTGGACGTCGGGCGGGAATGATCCCCATGGGTGGCGAGCTCTGGGCTGCTGCGGCGGTGCTGGCCTGGGCCGGACTGACGGCCTGGTCGCTGCGCCCGCGGCCGGCGCCGGGGGCCATCGCTGAGGCCGCGACGCTGGTCGTGCACTCCAGCCAGACCGGCAGCGCCGAGGCCCTGGCCGAGGACGCCACCGCTGCCCTGTCCGCTACCGGCCTGTCGGTCCAGCGGCTCAGCCTGTCGCAACTGACCCCCGCACTGCTGGCGAAGGCCGAGCGCCTGTTCCTGATTGCCGCGACCACGGGCGAGGGCGATGCCCCGGATGAGGCGACCGGCTTCCTGCGACGGCTGATGCCCACTCCGCCCGACCTGTCGCACCTTCAGGTCGGTGTTCTGGCGCTGGGCGACAGCAGCTATGGTCACTACTGCGGCTTTGGCCGGGCGCTGGACAGCTGGCTGGCCCGGGCGGGGGCGACCGCCCTTTTCGACCGGGTCGAGGTGGACCGGCTGGACCCCGGCGCCCTGGCGCACTGGCGACATCAGCTGACGGCCGTGACCGGCGCGACCTTTGCCCGGGAGACCCGCAGCCGCCCGCACCGCCCCTGGCGTCTGGAGCGGCGCGCCCATCTGAACCCCGGCAGCCCGGGTCGGCCGGTCTATCGCCTGCGCCTGCGGCCCATCGGGGATATGCCGGACTGGCGGGCGGGCGATGTGGCCGAGGTCGAACTGCCCGAGGCCGTGGCGGGCCAGCCGGGTCAGTTGCGGGACTATTCGATCGCAACCGTCCCGGCGGACCGGGCCATGGATCTGATCATCCGCGAGACGGTGCGCCCCGACGGCACGCCGGGACTGGCCTCGACCTGGCTGCTGGACCGGTGCCGGATCGGGGAGACGGTGCCGCTGCGTATCCGGACCAACCGGACCTTCCACGGACCCGATGCGACGGTTCCATTGATCCTGATCGGTAATGGCACGGGGCTGGGCGGGCTTGTGGCGCATCTGTCGGAGCGGGCCAGGGCCACCAAACCCGGACCCACCTGGCTGGTGTTCGGTGAGCGGACTGCCGCTCATGACGCCTTGCTGGACCAGCGGCTGCAGGGCTGGTTGGCATCGGGCGTGCTGAGCCGGCTGGACCGCACCTTTTCGCGCGACAAGGGCGGTGCCCGCTATGTGCAGGACATCCTGCAGGCCGAGGCTGACACCGTGCGTGACTGGGTCGACCGGGGCGTCACGATCATGGTGTGCGGCAGTCTGAAGAGTATGGCGCCCGGCGTCGATGCGGCGCTGCGAGACATCCTGGGCGAGGACCGACTGCTGGACCTGCGCGAGGCCGGGCGCTACCGGCGGGATGTCTATTAGTCGCCCTTCGCGACCGCCTTCATCGACACGGACGGGTCGGCCAACTTCTCCGCATCGACCGGTGTGGCCTTGGCGATCAGCAGACGCCCGCCCATGAACTCGGCCGGGGCATTGACCGCCTCGACGCACAACAGGCGGTCGCCCGCGAGGTGGAAGACGGCAAAGCCGGGACCGGCCGGGTCACCGCGCACGACCTTGCCATCCGCCCCGTCGGAGAGCCCCGCCATCTGAAGCTTCAAGTCATACTGGTCCGACCAGAACCACGGCACCTCCGGCGGGGGCGGATTGCGGCCCATGATGGCGGCGGCGGCCTGTTTGGCCTGTTCGAGGGCGTTCGGCACACTCTCCAGCCGCACCACCCGTCCGTCATGCACGGGCACCGGCCGCCGAGTCATGTCGCCCAAGGCATAGATGTCGGGGTCGGAGGTGCGAGCGGTCTCATCGACGACGACCCCGCCGTCGCAGGTCAGGCCGGCGGAGGCGCCCAGACCCTCGCAGGCCACGCCGCCCACGCCGACCACCACCAGATCGGCCTCGATCCGGCGACCATCATCCAGCATGACGGCGCACACGCTCTGGCCGTCGGGCGCGGCCTGCATGGCCGTGACGGTGCGCCCGGTCAGAACCTCGACGTCGTGTTGCCGGTGCCAGTCGGCCATGAAAGCGGCCAGCACATCGGACGCCACCCGGGCCAGCAGACGGGTCTCACGCTCGATCACCACGACCTCGGCACCCAGCGCCCGGGCTGAGGCCGCGACCTCAAGCCCGACATAGCCGCCGCCGACCACGGCCAGCCGCGCGCCGGGCGTGATCGCCGCCCTGAGCCTGCGCGCATCGGCCAGGGTCCGCAGCTCCAGCACGCCTGTCAGATCGGCGCCCGGCACGTCGAGCTTCCGCGCGGTCGAGCCGGTCGCGAGGATCAGGGTGTCGTAGGCGACGGTCTCGCCGTCCGCGAGCACCACCGTCTTGCCGGCCCGGTCGATGGCCGTGACCGTCTGGCCCAGCCGCATCTGGATATTCTGTTCGACATAGAAGTCGGCGGGCCGCAGCAGCAGGTCCTCCTCCTCGCCCTCGCCCTTCAACAAGGCCTTGGACAGGGGCGGGCGCTGATAGGGGGCGACCGGCTCCTCGCCGATCAGCACCACCTCGCCGTCGAACCCATATTGTCTCAGAAGCGCGGCCGCACTGCCCCCGGCATGCCCCGCACCCACGATCACGATCCTGCTCATGACCCGGACATAGGCTGCGATCGCCGGTCGCACCATAGGCAGGGCGATACCGCTTGACCGTTCCACTGTTACAGCATAGTGGAACGAGCCATGACCGACGCCCTCCCCCCCAATGCCGCCGTCGCGGCTCGCAGCCGGCTGGATCTGTACGACGCCCTGCTGTGTCTGAAGACGCGCGAGGAGGTCGACGCCTTCCTCGCCGACCTATGCACTCCGGCCGAGGTGCGCGCCTTTGCCGAGCGCTGGCAGGTGGCGCGCCTGCTGGACGCGGGCGGCAAGTCGTATCGCGAGATCGCCGCCGAGGCCCAGGCCAGCCCGACCACGGTCGTGCGCGTGGCCCGCTTCCTCAAGGAAATGCCGCACCAGGGCTATCGCCTGGTGCTTGACCGACAGTCCGGAGTCTCCGCGTGAGCAAGGTTCAGGGGCGACTTCGTATCGCCGTTCAGAAATCCGGCCGTCTGGCCGACCGCAGCCTCGACCTGATCCGCAATGCGGGTCTCCGGGTCATCAAGGGCAACAATGACCTGCTCTACAAGGTCGAGAATGCGCCGGTGGACCTGCTGCGGGTGCGCGATGACGACATCCCGACCTTTGTCGCCGATGGCGTATGCGACCTCGGCATTGTCGGCGAGAATGTGCTGGAGGAAGCCCGCAACGGCGGACCGCTGGCCGAAGTGGTCATGCCGCTGGGCTTTGGCCGATGCACGCTGAAGATTGCCGCGCCTGAAAGTCTGGCGTGGGACGGCCCCGCCTCGCTGAACGGCCTCCGTTTGGCGACCAGCTATCCGCGCATTCTCGGCCGCTGGCTGGCCGAGCACGGCGTCGAGGCCGGGGTGATCACCATGCGCGGCGCGGTCGAGGTCGCACCCCGGCTGAAGCTGGCCTCGGCCATCTGTGACCTGGTCTCAACCGGGGCGACGCTGGAGGCCAATGGTCTGGTGCCGCTGGACACGGTGTTCGAAAGCCAGGCGGTGCTGATCCGCTCGCCCCAGCCGGTGGAAGACGCGCTGGAGCCGCTGCTGGAAAACCTGATCACCCGCATCGGCGGCGTGGTGGCCTCGCAGGATGCCAAATACGTCATGCTGAATGCGCCGCGCGCCGCGCTGGACCGGATCACCGCCCTGTTGCCGGGGTCGGAGTCGCCGACGGTCATGCCCCTGTCGGGACGCGACGATGCCGTGGCGGTCCACGCCGTCTGTCAGGAGGCGGTCTTCTGGGAGACGCTGGAGCGGCTGAAGGCCGAGGGCGCCTCATCTATCCTGGTCCTGCCGATCGAGAAGATGATGTGATGCGCCAGATCGACTGGACCACCCTGTCGGCCGAGGAACAGCGCGAGGCGCTGGCCCGCCCGGCGCAGCGCACAGAGGCGCGCGTCAGCGACGTCGTGCGCGAGATCTTTGACGACGTGCGCACCCGCGGCGGCGCGGCGGTCACCGACTGGAGCCTGAAGCTGGACGGCGCAGCACCCAGGCGCATCGTTCTCACGCCCGATGTGGTGAGCGAGGCCCGCGCGGCCCTGCCGCCCGCCGATACCCGCGCCCTGCGGATCGCCGCCGAGAATGTGCGCATCTTTCATCAGGCCACCCGTCCGGACGACACGAACTGGGTCGAGACCACACCCGGCGTGCGCTCGCGGTTGGTGTGGCGTCCGATTGCCTCGGCGGGCCTCTATGTCCCAGGGGGCAGTGCGCCCCTGTTCTCGTCCCTGCTGATGCAGGCCATTCCGGCGGGCGTCGCCGGTGTTGCGCGGCGCGTGGCCGTGACTCCTCCTGCGAAGGACGGCGGTGTGCACCCCGCCATGATCGTGGCCGCCGACGAGGCCGGGCTGGACGCCCTGTGGCTGATCGGCGGGGCGCAGGCCATTGCCGCCCTGACCTTCGGTGCGGACCTCGAGGACGGCCGCATCGAACCGGTCGACAAGCTGTTCGGCCCGGGCAATGCTTGGGTTGCCGAGGCCAAGAAGCAGGCGAACGCCCTGCCGAACGGTCCCGCCGTCGACATGCCGGCGGGACCGTCCGAACTGATGGTCATTGCCGATTCCAGCGCCGATCCCGAGATCGCCGCCGCCGACCTGCTCAGCCAGGCCGAGCACGATGCCGATGCCCAGGTGCTGCTGGTGTCCAACAGCCGGGGCGCGATCGCCGCCATCCTTGCAGAGGTCGAACGCCTGCTTCAGACCCTGCCGCGCTCCGACATCGCTCGCCGTTCGCTGGCCGAGGGGCGTGCCATCCGCGTCGCCGATCTGGCCGAGGCCTGCGCCGTCGCCAATCTGTATGGCCCCGAGCACCTGGCGCTGCAGACACTCGATGCCGAGCAACTGGTGGACCGCATCAATGCCGCCGGCGCCATCTTCGTCGGGACGTATGCGGCGGAGACGCTGGGGGACTATGCCGCCGGACCCAGCCACGTCCTGCCGACCGACGGCGGGGCGCGCACACTGGGCGGCATCATCACCGCCAGCTTCATGACCTCCATGTCGGTGCAGTCTGTTTCTGAGAAGGGCGCCGCCGCCCTCGCCCCCGTCGCGGCGCGCCTCGCCCGGCTGGAGGGTCTGGAGGCCCACGCCCGCGCGGCCGATCTGAGGTGTTCGTCATGACCGCGCTGCCCGCGCCCTTCGCCCCGCTGGTCTCGGGTGGTGAAGGCCTCGACCGCTATCCGACCGGTACCGCTGCGCTCGCCGCCCGCATGGCGGCGGTCTACGGCGTGCCCGTCGATGAGGTCCTGCCCGTGCGAGGCGCGACCCACGCGTTCGAGCTGATCTTCCGTCTCGCTGCGCGTGAGAACCTCGGTGTGCAGGCGCCCGGGAGCGAACCGTTCACGACGCTGGCCGCAATCTACCCGACCGGGGCCGAGCCCTCCGGGGTGATCCGGATCGCCGGGCGGGGCACGAGCGGCGGCGACGCCGCGTCGTGCGATCTGCTGATCATGGACGAGGCCACCATCGAGTTTGAGGCCAGCCACTCGGTCGCCGCGCGCGTCGCCGGTACGCACAATCTGATCGTCGTGCGCAGTCTGTCGCTGGCCTATGGCCTCGCGGGGGCCCGCGTCGGGGCCCTGATCGCCCGACCCGAAGTGCTGGCGCGGCTGCGTGCCGTGCTGGAGCCCCACGCCCTGCCCGAGCCCTCCGTTCGACTGGCGCTGCAAGCGCTCGACCCGTCCCGCATGATCGAGACCGAGGCCCGCATCGCGGCGGTGCGTGCCGAGCGAGCGCGGATGGTCGAGGCGCTGGGGCGTGATGCCGCCGCCGAGGATGGTCCCGCCATCCGGGTGCGCGGCAAAGGTCTGGACGCGACGATGGCGCGCCTGACCGCGCTGGGCGTGGCCTTTGAGGTCGACGACGGCCTGCGCCTGCCCGTCTTCGCCAGGGCCGAGCTCAACGACCGCACCCTGTCGGCCTTCGGCGTCACGGGCGCCGCCCGCCCCAACCGCACGGGACAGGCCGTGCGCGACACCAAGGAGACCCGCATCGTCTGCGCCGTCGATCTGGACGCCACGGGACCCGTCCGCATCCACACCGGCGTGGGCTTCTTTGATCACATGCTGGAACAGGTCGCGGCCCATGGCGGCTTCTCCCTGCGACTGGCCTGCGAGGGCGACCTGCACACTGACCCGCACCACACGATCGAGGACTCGGCCATCGCCCTCGGTCAGGCGCTGAAACAGGCGTTGGGCGAGCGGCGCGGCATCGCCCGCTATGGCTTTGTCCTGCCGATGGACGAGGCCAATGCCACCGTCTCCATCGACCTGTCGGGCCGTCCCTATCCGGTGTTCGAAGGGACGTTTGCGACCCCCTTCATCGGAGACTACCGCACCGATCTGACAGCCCACGTGTTCCGCTCGCTGGCCGAGCACCTCGGCGCCGCCATCCATGTGTCGGTCACTGGCGAGGACGATCACCACAAGACCGAGGCCGTCTACAAGGCCTTTGGCCGCGCGCTCCGTCAGGCCATCCGCATCGAGGGCGACGCCGTGCCCTCGACCAAGGGGGTGCTGTGACCGACATCACCATTCTGGACTATGGCGCGGGCAATCTGGCCTCTGTGCAGTTCGCCTTCGAGCGGCTGGGGGCACGGGTGCACCGGGTGTCAGATGCTGCGGGCATCGACGCGGCCGAGCGGCTGGTCCTGCCCGGCGTCGGGGCTGCGGCCTGGGCCATGGGGCGGCTGGATGCGCTGGGGCTGAGCGATCCGATCCGCGCCTTTCCCCGCCCGCTGATCGGCCTGTGCCTGGGCCAGCAGCTGCTGTTCCAGACCAGCGCCGAGGGCGACGCTGCCATGCTGGGCCTGATCCCCGGACAGGTGAGCGCGCTCACGCCCGGGCCGGGGCTGACGGTGCCGCACATGGGTTGGTCGGCCCTGTCCGATCTGGCCGACGATCCGCTGACCGAGGGCGTCGAGGACGGGGCCTATGTGTATTTCGTACACGGCTTTGCCTGTCCCGACGGTCCGGCGACGCTCGCCCGCGCCCTTCACGGCACCCCCTTCCCCGCCATGGTCCGGCAGGGCAACCGCTGGGGCTGCCAGTTTCACCCCGAGCGCTCGTCGACGACCGGCGCGCGTATCCTTTCGAACTTTCTGGCGATCGACGCATGATCCTGTACCCCGCCATCGACCTAAAGGACGGCGTCTGCGTGCGGCTGATGCACGGGCGTTTCGATCAGGTGACCCGCTATGACGACGATCCGGTCGCACGGCTGAGCGCCTTTGCGGATGCCGGGGCCGACTGGGTCCACATCGTCGATCTGGACGGGGCCGAGGCCGGACGCGCGGTCCAGCACGACACCCTGTCGCGACTGGCGGGGACGGGGCGGGTGCAGATCCAGTCCGGCGGCGGCGTGCGTACGCAGGATGACGTGAGCCGTCTGAGGGACGCGGGCGTCGCCCGGGTCGTGGTCGGCTCGCTGGCCGTGACCGCGCCCGAGACAGTGCGCGGCTGGCTGGAGGATCTGGGCCCCGAGGCCCTGACGCTGGCGCTGGACGTGCGCGTCACCGACGACGGCATCGTGCCGGCCTTGAAGGGCTGGACCGAGGCCGCGCCGCTGGACCTGTGGGCCGTGCTCGACCTCTATCCCGAGGGCGTGTTCCGTCACCTGCTGGTCACCGACATCGGCCGCGACGGCGCCTTGACCGGCCCCAATATCGACCTGCTGGCCGAGATCGTCCGGCGGCGGCCGGACCTGAAGGTGCAGGCCTCGGGCGGGGTGGCGCAAACTTCCGACCTGACAGCAGCGCGCGATGCGGGCTGCGACGGCGCCATCATCGGGCGCGCGCTTTATGAGGGCCGCTTCACCGTCGAGCGGGCGCTCGAGGCGGTGCGATGACCGCGCGGCGCATCATCCCCTGTCTGGACGTCAAGGACGGGCGGGTGGTCAAGGGCGTGCGGTTCGAGGGCCATGTCGACATGGGCGACGCGGTCGACCTGGCGCTGCGCTATCGCGATCAGGGCGCCGATGAGCTGGTGTTCTACGACATCACGGCCAGTCCCGAGGGGCGAACCCTGGACTATGGCTGGATCGCCGATATCGCGCGGGATCTGGACATTCCCTTCTGCGTCGCCGGGGGCATCGCCACGGTCGAGCAGGCCGCGCACTGCCTCGACCACGGAGCCGACAAGGTCTCGGTCAACTCGCGGGCGCTGGCCCGGCCGGAGCTGATCAGCGAGATGGCCGAGCGGCTGGGCCGCCAGTGTGTGGTGGTCGGTGTCGACAGTCGCCTCATCGACGGCGAATGGCAGGTGCACCAGTTCACCGGTGACCCCTCGGCCACGAAGCGCACGGGCCGCCGCACCCTGGATTGGATCCTTGAGGCCGAGGCCCTGGGCGCGGGCGAGATTGTGCTGAACGTCATGGACCAGGACGGCGTCCGCAAGGGCTATGACATCGCCCAGCTGAAGGCGGCGCGCGACCGGCTGACCATTCCGCTGGTCGCCTCGGGCGGCGCGGGCACGCCGGACCATTTCCGTGAGGTCTTCGAACAGGCCGATGTTTCGGGCGCGCTGGCCGCCAGCGTGTTCCACACCGGCGCCATCGCCATCCCCGACCTCAAACGCTATCTCGCCGACGCCGGACAGGAGATCAGGCTGTGACCCTCAATCCCGACACGCTGGACTTCGACAAGGGCGGCGGCCTGATCCCCGTAGTGGTGCAGGACGCCGCTACGCTTCAGGTGCTCACACTCGCCTATATGGACCGCGCCGCCCTTGAGGAGACCCAAGCGAGCGGCGAGGCGACCTTCTTTTCCCGCTCGCGCGGCGGGCGCTGGCGCAAAGGCGAGACCTCGGGCGACCGGCTGCACGTCGTCTCGCTCACGCCGGACTGCGACGGCGATGCCCTGGTGCTCAAGGTCCGGCCGGTCGGCAATGCCTGTCATCTGAACAGGATCAGCTGTTTCGGCGAAGAGGATGCGCCCGGCCTCGGCCGCCTCGCCCGGCTGGAGGCGACTATCGCCGAACGCGCGGATGCCGATCCAGCCACCAGCTGGACCGCCCGGCTGATGGCCGAGGGTCCCAAACGCGCCGCGCAAAAGGTCGGCGAGGAGGGCGTGGAAGTGGCATTGGCCGGGGCCGCAGGCGACACCGAAGAGCTTGCGAATGAGGCGGCGGACCTCATCTATCACCTGTTCGTTCTGCTCAAGACGCGTCACATGGTGTTTCAGGACGTGCTCGACGTGTTGGCCCGGCGGGCCGAAGCGGCCAAGAACCCTGTCTGACGGCGCGCCCCTTTCGGCCGGTGCGCCCGGACGAAGAGACGGAGAGGCGAATGTCGGCCCTGATACTGTTCGGCGGAGGTGGAGACCTGGCGCTGCGCATGCTGCTGCCGTCGCTGTATTTTCTCGACCACGATGGTCTGCTGGATCCCGAACTGAAGATCATCGCCGCCGCCCGGTCGGACGAGACGCGCGACACCTACATCGAGCGGGTGCGGGCCTCGGTCGAGCCCCGCGCCAAGTCTGACGACATCTGGTCCGACGAGACCTGGACCCGCCTGGCTGCCCGGCTGGACTATGTGGCACTGGACGCCACCAGTGCGGATGAGCTGAAGGCGCTGAAGGCGAAAACCGGGGACGGCTCTGTAACAGCTTTCATGGCCGTGTCGCCGTCGCTCTATGGCCGGATCGTCCCGGCCATGCACGCCGCAGGGCTGGCCGGTCCGGACACCCGGATCGTGCTGGAAAAGCCGGTCGGTCGCGATCTGGAGAGCTTCCGCGAGATCGACGAAGCCGTCTCGGCCGTGTTCGACGAGCGGCAGGTGTTCCGCATCGACCACTATCTGGGCAAGGAGACGGTCCAGAACCTGATCGCCCTGCGGTTCGGCAACACCATCTTCGAGCCGCTGTGGAACAATCTGACCATCGACCATGTGCAGATCACCGTGGCCGAGACCGTCGCCGTTGGAGACCGCTGGGCCTACTATGACGAGTACGGCGCCCTGCGTGACATGCTGCAGAACCACATGCTGCAGCTGCTGTGTCTGGTCGCCATGGAGCCGCCGTCCAACATCGACGCGGACTCGGTGCGCAACGAGAAGGTCAAGGTGCTGCGCTCGCTTCGGCCGATCACGGTCGAGGAGGCCGGTCGCGTCACCACCCGGGGGCAGTACACGGATTACGTCAGCGAGCGAGGCGCCCCGACCGACACCGAGACCTTTGTCGCCATCCGCGCCGACATCGACAACTGGCGCTGGGCGGGCGTGCCCTTCTTCATGCGCACCGGCAAATGCATGGCCGAGAAGCGCACCGAGATCGTGATCCAGTTCAAGCCGGTGCCCCATTCGATCTTCGGTCGTGACGGATCCAGCTATCGCGGCGCGATCCAGCCGAACCGGATGATCATTGAACTGCAGCCGGACGAGGACATTTCCCTTGAGGTGATGAACAAGCAGCCCGGCCTCGATCAACGCATGCAGCTTCAGCCCATCACCATGAGCCTGTCGTGGGGGCACAATGACCGCAAGGCCAGCCCGCCGCGCCGCCGCATCGCCTATGAGCGGCTGCTGCTGGACGCCATGGCCGGGGACTCCACCCTGTTCGTGCGACGGGACGAGGCGGAAGAGGCCTGGAAGTGGGTCGACGAGGTTTCCGATGCCTGGGACGGCGCGGCGATGAAGGTCGAGCCCTATGAAGGCGGCAGCTGGGGCCCCGAGGCCGCCGACCTGCTGCTGTCCCGCACGGGCCGTCGCTGGAGCAGTCATGAGCGTTGAGATCGAAACCTTTGCCCATCGCGCCGACTGGGCCGCCGCCTGCGCCGCGCGCATGACCGACGCCCTGGCCGGGGCCTTGAGCGAACGCCCGCGCGCCTTCTTCGCGGGCTCGGGCGGATCGACTCCCGGTCCTGTTTATGCGGCGATGCGCGAGGCCGATCTGGACTGGAGCCGGGTGACTGTGACGCTGGTCGATGAGCGCCATGTGCCGGAGAACTCGCCCGAGTCGAACGCCACCCTGCTGAAGACCAGCCTGCCGATCGGGCCGGGACGGGCCGACTTCATCCCGCTTTACAGCCCCGCCGTGACCGTCGACCGGGCCGCCGCGGTCGCCACCCACGCCCTGGCCAGCCAGACCGACCGGCTGGATGCAGCCCTGCTGGGCATGGGCGAGGACGGCCACGTCCTGTCGATGTTCCCGGAAAGCCCGACGCTCAAGACCCTGCTGACCCCGACCATGTCGCCCGCCGTCCTCGGCGTGCCGCCCGGTCGCGACGGTCTGGCCCCCAGCCGCGAGCGTCTGTCGATGAACCTGCCCTGGCTGATGGCCTGCGGCACCGTCGTGATGGCCCTGACCGGCTCGGCCAAGCGGAAGGTGTTCGAGGATCGCATCATGGCCGATCCCGCAATCGTCCCCGTCGCGGCGCTGGCCGCCCACATCCCCCACCTGCAAGTCCTCTGGACGGAACAGTCTGAATGACCGACCTCCATCCCACGATCCGCGCGGTCACCGACCGCATCATCGCCCGCAGCCGCGAGACCCGCGCTGACTATCTGCGTCGGATGGATGAGGCCGCGACCAACCGGCCCGGGCGCGCCAAGCTCAGCTGCGCCAACTGGGCCCACGCCTTTGCCGGAGCCCCGGTCAAGGACAAGCTGAACGCCATGTCGGGCAGCCAGCCGAACCTCGGCATCGTCACGGCCTATAACGACATGCTGTCGGCCCATCAGCCGTTCGAGCGCTTCCCCGAGATCGTCCGTCAGGCCGTGCGCGAGGTGAATGCCACCGCCCAGGTCGCGGGCGGCACGCCCGCCATGTGCGATGGCGTCACGCAAGGCCGCCCCGGCATGGAGCTGTCGCTGTTCAGCCGCGACCTGATCGCCATGTCGACCGCCATCGCCCTGACGCACGACGCCTTTGACGCCGCCCTGTGCCTTGGGGTCTGCGACAAGATCGTGCCGGGCCTGTTCATGGGCTCTCTGGCGTTCGGCCATCTGCCGGTCGTGTTTGCGCCCGCCGGCCCCATGCCCAGCGGCATTCCGAATGCGGAAAAGGCCCGGGTACGCGCCCTCTATGCCCAGAACAAGGTCGACCGCGCGACCCTGCTGGAAAGCGAGGTGGCCAGCTATCACTCGCCCGGCACCTGCACCTTCTACGGCACCGCCAACTCCAATCAGATGATGATGGAGGTGATCGGCCTGCATCTTCCGTCCACGGCCTTTGTCCACCCCGATACGGGCCTGCGCGATGCCCTGACAGCGGCAGCGGCGAAGCGGGCGGTCGAACTGGCCCGCTCGGGCGAGGGCCGGATGAGCCGGGTGGTCGATGAGAAGTCGATCATCAACGCCATCATCGCCCTGCTGGCCACCGGCGGCTCGACCAACCACGCCATCCATCTGGTCGCCATGGCGCGCTCGGCCGGGGTGCTGATCGACTGGACCGATCTGGACGAGCTGAGCAGCTGCACCCCCCTTCTGGCGCGGGTCTATCCGAACGGCTCGGCCGATGTGAATGCCTTCCAGGCGGCCGGCGGCGTGGCCTTTGTCGTGCGCGAACTGGCCACCACCGGGCATCTGCACACCGACGTCACCACCGTCATGGGCGAGGGGCTGGAGGCCTATTACCAGGAGCCCGTGCTGGACGAGAACGGTAAGCTCGTCTGGTGCGACGGCGTGACCGAGAGCCTCGACCCCCACATCCTCCGCCCCGTCTCCGACCCCTTCCAGAAGGATGGCGGACTACGCCTCGTGCAGGGCGCTCTGGGCCGGGCGGTCATCAAGGTCTCGGCCGTCAAGCCCGAGCACCGGGTGGTCGAGGCCCCAGCCGCCGTGTTCGACAGTCAGGAAGCCGCGCTGGAGGCCTTCAAACAGGGCCAGCTCGATCGCGACGTCGTCGTGGTCCTGCGCTTCCAGGGCCCCAAGGCGAACGGCATGCCCGAGTTGCACAGCCTGTCGCCCGCGCTGAGTGTGATCCAGGACCGGGGCTTCAAGGTCGCCTTCGTCACTGACGGCCGGATGTCCGGCGCGTCGGGCAAGACACCGGCCGCCATCCACCTCAGCCCCGAAGCCTTGGCCGGTGGGCCGATCGCCCGCGTGCGTGACGGCGACATCGTCCGCCTCGACCCGGACAGGGGTGAGCTGACCGTCGTCGGTTGTCCCGACTTTGCGGAGCGCCCCTGTGCCCCGCGCACGGAGGCCAGCCTGCAGACCGCGTCCTGGGGCTACGGTCGTGAACTGTTCGGCGCCTTCCGCCATGTGGTCGGATCGGCCGAGGAAGGCGCATCCGTGGTGTTTGCCCAGCCGCCTGCCGGACCGCCCGGCACCGATACTCCCCCCGACCCCAATGTGGTCGACCGCACCATGGACGCCTGAATGAGCCCTGCTCCCCTGCATCTCGTCGGCGATGTCGGCGGCACCAATGCCCGCTTTGCCCTGTCGCGCATGGTCGATGGCGTGCCGCGCGTCGAGCACCACGAAAGCTTTCCGGCCGAGGACCATCCGACCTTTCTGGATGGCGTGCGGGCGTTTCTGGAGGGCTGCAACGAGCGCCCGGACGGCGGCGCCATTGCCGTAGCAGGGCCGGTTACCGATGGCTTCATCGACCTGACGAATTCGCCGTGGCGCGTGTCCGAGGCCGAGTTGGCCAGCCTGGGCGTCGGGCCGATCCGCCTGATCAATGACTTTGAGGCGCTTGCCTGGGCCGCACCCCTGATCGAGGGGCCGGATCTGGCGCATCTGGGGGGGCCAGGGACCGGCGATCCGCTCCAGACGCTGGCGGTTCTGGGACCCGGCACCGGGTTCGGCGTCTCGGCTTTGGCCCGCGACCGCTGGGGCTCTGCCGTGGCGCTGGCGTCCGAGGGTGGCCATGTCGACTTCCCGCCGTCCGATGCCATCGAGGATGAGGTGCTGCGCATCCTGCGGCGGCGCTATACCCGCGTGTCGATCGAGCGGCTGGTCTGTGGACCGGGGCTGGTCAACCTGCACCGGGCGCTGGCCGAGATCGACGGACGCCCGACCACCATCGACGATCCGGCCGAGATCACCCGCGATGCCCTCGCCGATCCGCGCAGCCCGTGCGGCGCGACGCTGGCGCGGTTTTGCGCCATCCTCGGCTCGGTCGCCGGGGACGTGGCCCTGACCACCGGCGCACGCGGCGGCGTCTATATCGCCGGCGGCATCGCCCCGCGCATTCTGGACTTCCTGAAGGCCAGCCCGTTCCGCGAACGCTTCGAACAGAAGGGCCGCTTCACCCCCTATATGCAGGCCATTCCGACCTGGGTGATCCTGCACAAACAGGCCGCTCTGCTGGGTGCCGCCAAGGTCGCCTGTCGCAACGACTAGGGGGCCGATTTGGGCGGCCAGGGGATGAAGGCGCTGGTGCGGCGCACATAGTCGGCATAGCCGGGCCGCGAGCTGTGGATCGACTTTTCGGTGATGCCGATACCGGACCATTTGGTCAGGGTAAACGTCAGGAAGATGGGCCCGAGGATCGAGGCCAGCCCCGGACCCGTCTCGGCCGCAAGCAGATAGAGACCCCACCACACACAGGCGTCGCCGAAATAGTTGGGATGGCGGGTGTAGCGCCACAGGCCGGTATCCAGCACCTTGCCCTTGGTCGACGGATCCCGGCGGAAAGCGGCAAGCTGCGCGTCGCCCACCGTCTCGAACACGAGACCGACGGCGAACAGGGCGACACCGGCCCAGCCCAGCCAGCCCACGGGCGGCGCCCCGGCCACCTGTCCCAGCTGCACCGGAAGGGAGGTCAGCCAGGCCAGCCCCCCTTGCGGCAGGAAGACAAACAGCAGCGCGACCATCGACCAGCTCTTGCCGGTCTTCGTCTGACGTCCGATCAGGTCCGCATAGCGCCGGTCCTCGCCATGCGACCGCCAGCGCAGGAACAGGTGCAGGCCCAGCCGCACCGCCCACAGTCCGCACAGCCCGACCAGCAGTGCCGAACGCAGGGTGTCGCCGTCCGCCCGGGGCCAGGTGACCAGGGCGAGGAACAGCATGGCCATCGGCCAGACGGCGTCGATGAAGCTGACATCGCGGATACGCACCGCCACCAGCCACAGCAGGCTCATGACGCCGAGGATCAGCGCCAGATTGACGCCCAGCAGCAGGCCGATCTCGGTCAGGGTCATCGTCAGCTCTCCGACAGCGGGGGACAGTCCCCTATACGCGCGGTGCCGTCACCGGGATGCCTCGCGCGACGCGCCTCATTCGTGATGCTGCGCCCCGAATGTCCGCTCCAGCCGCCGCTCCAGCCGGGTCTTCACGCCGTCGATCAGGCTGAAGGCGGCCGGGATGAAGATCAGCGACAGCGCCGTCGAGGTGATCAGCCCGCCGATCACGGCGACCGCCATGGGACTGCGGAACTCGGTCCCCTCGCCAAAGGCCAGGGCGATCGGCAACATGCCCAGACCCATGGCGAGCGTCGTCATGATGATCGGCCGGGCGCGCTTGTGCGCGGCGTCGATGATGGCCTCCCGCCGGTTCATGCCGTTCTTCATGGCGATGATGGCGTAGTCGACCAGCAGGATGGAGTTCTTTGCCGCGATCCCGGTCAGCATGATGATGCCGATCAGGGCCGGCATCGACAGCGACTTGCCCGTCACCAGCAGCAGGAAGAAGGCCCCGCCGAACGACACGGGCAGCGCCGCCAGAATAGTGATCGGGTGGAAGAAGCTGCGGAACAGCAGAACCAGCACGACGTACATCAGCAGGATGCCGGTCACGATAGCGAACATGAAGCCGGTGGCCGTTTCCTGAAGGTTCTCCAGCTCGCCCGACACCGCCTGGGTGACGCCCGCCGGCAGGTTCTGCATGGCGGGCAGATTGTCGACCCGTTCCGACGCCTGTCCCAGGGTGATGCCGTTCAGCTCGGCTGTCAGGGTGGCGACGCGCTTGCGGTCCAGACGGTCGATCTGGTTCGGGCCGGCCCCGAACGAGATATCGGCCACCGACGTCAGGGGCACAGATGCGCCGGATGCCGTCGGGACACGCAGGTTCTCAAGGATGCCCAGATCGCTGCGGGCTTCCTCGCGCAGCATCACCCGGATCGGAATCTGGCGGTCGCCGAGGTTGAATTTGGGCAGCAACTGATCCGCATCGCCGAGGGTTGCCACGCGGGCCACCGAGCTGATGTCGGACGAGGCCACGCCCTGCAGCGCCGCCACATCGCCCTTGGGCGTGATCAGGATTTCGGGCCGCACCAGCGCCGCCGAAGAGATGACATTGGTCAGGCCGGGGATTTCGCGCATCTGGCGTTCGACCGTCGAGGCGGCCTCTTCCAGCGCATCGCCGTCATCGCCGACCAGCTGGATCGACACCTGGCTGCCCTGACCGTCAGCGCCGAACTGGACGCGGGCGCCCGGGATGGCACGCAGCACCGGTCCCATTTCCTGTTCAAAGGCCTGCTGGCGCAGCGACCGCTCGCTACGCTTGACCAGATTGACGGTGATATTGGCCTTGCGGACCTCGCCCGCCGAACCGCCGCCGCCCGGGCCAAAGCTGACCGAGGCCGAGCCGACCGAAGAATAGACCGACCGCACCTCGGGCCGTTCCAGTAGCGCCGTATTGACCCGCTGCACCACCGAGTCCGTCTCGGCCAGCGTCGATCCCGGCGGCAGCTGGATGGTGATGCTGGAGCGTGACACATCCTCGGCCGGAATGAATTCGAACGGCAGCATGGAGGCGAGGACGAACGAGCCGATCAGGAAGGCCGTGCCCCCGCCCATGACCCAGATCCTGTGGTCCCTGTAACGCCTCAGGACGCGACGGCCAAAGCTCGGACGACGCTCGCCATCGCGGCCGCGGAAGTCGTTCAGCACCCAGTTGACCATGATGAGATAGCGCTTCATCCAGGCCGGATCGCCGTGTTCCTTGCCCTGGTCCCGCTTGAGCATATAGGCGCCCATCAGCGGCGTGAGCGTTCGCGCCACCACCAGCGAGAAGAACACGCTGACGCAGGTGGCGATGGCGAAGCTCTTGAAGAATTGGCCCACTACCCCAGGCATGAAGCCGGTCGGCGCGAAGACCGCCAGCAGGGTCGCCGTCGTCGCGATAACCGCCAGACCGATTTCGTCCGCCGCCTCGATCGCCGCCGGGTAGGGGGCCTTGCCGTCGCGTATGTGCCGGACGATGTTCTCGATCTCGACGATGGCGTCGTCGACCAGAATGCCGATGGTCAGCGACAGGGCCAGCAGAGTCACCACGTTCAGCGACTGACCCGTCAGGTCCATGATCCAGAAGGTCGGGATCAGCGACATGGGCATGGCCACTGCCGCGATCAGCGTTGCCCGCCAGTCGCGCAGGAAGACGAACACCACCAGCACTGCCAGACCCGCGCCCAGCAGCAGCGCCTCGACCGAGGCATGGAAGTTATTGATCACCTCCGAGGTGGTAGTGGTCACCTCTTCAATTGTGACGTTGTCCAGTTCCGCATCGAGCGCCGCGATCTCGGCACCCGCTGTCTCATAGACGTCCAGCTCGGACGACTCCTTGGAGCGGCTGATACTGAAGCCGACGACCTCGGCCCCATTGTAGCGGGCCCGGCCGCGGGGCTCGGACCATTCGTCGACCACCTCGCCCAGATCGCCCAGCCGCACCGAACGATTTCCCACCGGGATCAGCGTCTCGCGCAGGTCCTCGACCGACTGGGCCGAGCCGACCGTGCGGATCGCCTGCTCCTCGCCGCCGATCTGGCCGCGTCCGCCCGGCAGGTTTATGTTGGAGGCCCGCAGCTGGTTCGACACCGCCGCGGCCGTTACGCCCTGGGCCGCCAGTCGGGCCGGGTCCAGCTTGATGCGGATTTCCCGGCTGACGCCGCCGTCGCGGCTGACCTGGCTGACGCCCTCGAGCGACAGCAGTCGCTTGGCTACGGTGTTGTCGACGAACCAGCTCAGTTCCTCGGGGTTCATGCCGGGCGCGCGGACGACATAGGTGGCGATCGGGATCTGGGTGAATTCGATCCGCTGGACGATCGGCTCCTGCACATCGGCGGGCAGATTCTGACGTACACCGGCAATGGCGTTGCGCACATCATTGGTGGCCTTTTCCAGATCCACACCCAGCTGGAAGGTGATGGCCGTGGTCGACACCGAGTCATTGATGGTCGAGCTGATGTCGTCGACCTCGCCGAGGCCCGACACCGCATCCTCGATCAGACGCGTCACCTGGGTTTCCAGCTCGGTCGGTGCCGCACCTGACTGGACGACCGTCACCGCCACGACCGGCAGATCGACGTTCGGGAAGTTGTTCGTCGGTAGTTTGAAGTAGCTCAGCACCCCGGCGACCGTCAGGATGATGAACAGCAGCACCACCGGGATCGGGTTCCGGATCGACGCCGCCGATATAGTGTTGAAGTTCATCGGGCCGGTCTCAGGTTGCGGACGCGGCGGGTGCGCGTGTCGGCGCCACCGGGGTGGCCGGCGCCACCGTCACCCGGTCGCCGTCGGCCAGGAAGCCCGCGCCCTTGACCACGACCCGCTGGCCGGCCTCAAGCCCGCTCTCGATGGCCACATTCGGCCCCTCGCGCACGCCGGTCCGCACCTGGACAAAGCGGACAGTCGAGTCGCGCCCGACGACGTAGACCCCGGCCTGTCCCTCGCGATAGATGACGGCTTCGGATGGCACGACCAGGGCCGGAAGCTGGCCCAGCGCGATCTCGGCCCGGGCGAACATGCCGGTCTTGAGATCGCTGCCGCTGTTGAGGGCGATGCGCGCGACACCCAGACGCGTCTGGGGATCGACCTCGGGCGTCACGATCCGCACCCGGCCGCCGGTCGGACCGTCGGCCCGGTCGGCAGTGATGACGGCCGTCATGCCCGATCGCACCAGCGACAGGTCGGATTCCGGCACTTGGGCGTCAAGTTCCAGACGTCCGTCGCGCACAACCCGGAACAACTCTGTGCCCGGCTGGACGATCTGGCCGCGCGTCACGCTGCGGCTGATGACCCGGCCGGCGACGGGCGCGCGGATGGTGGTCTGGGCCAGTCGCGTCGCCGTTTCTGACCGGGCCGCGCGGGCGGCCTCCAGCTGGGCGGCGGCCGTGCGTTGATTGGCCTCGGCCGTGTCCAGCCCGGCCTGGCTGAGGTAGCCGCGCTCGCGCAGCTCGCGGGCCCGATCCAGCGCCGCATCCTGCTGCGCGACCAGGGCTTCCGCCGATTTGACCGAGGCATCCTGCTGCGCCAGCTGGGCGCGCAGCACGTCGTCGTTCAGCTTCACCATGGCCTGGCCCTGCCGGACATAGCTGCCCTCATCGACATAGACGGCGGTCGCCACAAGTCCGCCGGTTTCGGCCCCGACCGGCACCTCTTCCCATGCCGAGATCGTGCCCGAGACCGTCAGAGTCCGCGCCAGATCGACGCTGCGGACGGTCGCCACGGTCACCGTCTGACCGGCTGCCGGCTCGACGCCTGCCTTGTCGTCCTCACTGTGGCCCGAGCAGGCGCCCAGTACCCCCAGGCCAAGGATCGCGAAGGCAGCAGCCACCGGCTTCAGCATTGATCTCACGTCAGTATCCCCTGTGCGGGGTTCCATCCTAAGTCATCCCGAAGCGTGAGAGTCGCGTCGAAAAGGCCGGAACCCGGATGCCGCCTATATCCTGTTCCCGGCCCGTTCTCAAACGAGACCTTGTCCATTACAGCACTTTAATCCCCTCGCACCGGGCCCTCTCGCGCCCGCGTGAGTTGGCGTCGGCCCGGCCCCATGCTAACCGCGCCGCAGCATGAGCACGCCCCCTCCGACACCCCCGATCGACCGCATTCGCAATTTCTCTGTGGTCGCCCATATTGATCATGGAAAATCAACGCTTTCCGACCGGTTGATTCAGTTCACGGGGGGGCTGACGGCGCGGGAGATGCGCGAGCAGGTCCTCGACAATATGGAGATCGAGCAGGAGCGCGGGATCACCATCAAGGCCCAGACGGTCCGGCTGAACTACAAGGCGAAGGACGGGCTGGATTACGTCCTGAACCTGATGGACACGCCCGGCCACGTCGACTTTGCCTATGAGGTCAGCCGCTCGCTGGCCGCCTGCGAGGGCTCGATCCTGGTGGTCGATGCGTCGCAGGGGGTCGAGGCCCAGACCCTCGCGAACGTCTACCAGGCCATCGACAACAACCACGAGATCGTCCCGGTCCTCAACAAGATCGACCTGCCCGCCGCCGAGCCCGAGCGGGTCCGCCAACAGATCGAGGATGTGATCGGCATCGACGCCTCCGAGGCCGTCCTGTGCTCGGCCAAGTCCGGCATCGGCATCGAGGATGTGCTGGAGGCCATCGTCACCCGCCTGCCCGCCCCCAAAGGCGACGCAAACGCCCCGCTCAAGGCCATGCTGGTCGACGCCTGGTACGACCCCTACCTCGGCGTGATCCTGCTGGTCCGGGTCTTCGACGGCCATCTGCGCACGGGCCAGCGGATCAAATTCATGCAGAACGGCTCGACCCATCTGGTCGACCGCGTCGGCGTCTTCCTGCCCAAGAATACCCCGGTCGAAAGCCTCGGCCCGGGCGAGGTCGGCTTCATCACCGCCCAGATCAAGGAGGTCGCCCACGCCGCCGTCGGCGACACCATCACCGATGAAAAGCGCCCCACCGACACCCCGCTGAAGGGCTTCAAGGAAGTCCAGTCGGTGGTGTTCTGCGGCCTGTTCCCGGTCGATGCGGCGGATTTCGAGGACTTGCGCGCCGCCATCGGCCGCCTGCGCCTGAACGACGCCTCCTTCACCTATGAGATGGAATCCAGCGCCGCCCTCGGCTTCGGCTTCCGCTGCGGCTTCCTGGGCCTGCTGCACCTCGAGATCATTCAGGAGCGCCTCAGCCGCGAGTTCAACCTCGACCTGATCGCGACCGCCCCCTCGGTGGTCTACAAGATCGGCCTGCGCGACGGCACCGAGATCGACCTGCACAACCCGGCCGATCTGCCCGACGTCATGCAGATCGACACGATCTCGGAGCCGTGGATCAAGGCCACCATCCTGACGCCCGACGAATACCTGGGCGGGGTGATCAAGCTGTGTCAGGACCGCCGCGGCCAGCAGGTCGAGCTCAGCTACGTCGGCACCCGCGCCCTGGTGGTCTATGAGCTGCCGCTGAACGAGGTCGTGTTCGACTTCTACGACCGGCTGAAGTCGATCTCGAAGGGCTATGCCAGCTTCGATTACGAGCTGACCGACTACAAGGTCGGCGATCTGGTCAAGATGAACATTCTGGTCAATGCCGAGCCGGTCGACGCCCTGTCGATGCTGGTCCACCGGGGCCGCGCCGAGACCCGCGGCCGCGGCATGGTCGAGAAGATGAAGGAGCTGATCCCGCCCCATATGTTCGTCATCCCCATCCAGGCGGCCATCGGCGGCAAGATCATCGCCCGCGAAACCGTCCGCGCCCTGCGCAAGGATGTGACGTCCAAATGCTACGGCGGCGACGCCACCCGCAAGAAGAAGCTGCTGGAGAAGCAAAAGGCCGGCAAGAAGCGCATGCGCCAGTTCGGCAAGGTCGACATCCCGCAGGAAGCCTTCATCGCCGCGCTGAAGATGGATGATGATTGAGGGGGATCATTCTGGTGACGTCACCAGAATGATCCAATCGAGGCAATAACCATTTTCCCGGGCCCGGCAATTTGGTCGGCAACCATATCGGTGACGTCACCAGAATGGTTCTGACCGGAGCGCCATTCCGAGCCGCACAACATATTGTTGTGTTCTCGCCTTGTTCTCCTGGAGCGATCCTGGCAATCTGTCAGGATGGGAATCAGGGAGATTGCCGTGTCGGAGTATGCCCGGATGGTTGAACAGGCGGGACGTGCGGTGGCCGACAGGGCGGTGGCGATGGGCTACATCGAAAAGCCTGTTGAGGCTGCCCAGCCGACCCTCAAGCTGGTGCGAGGCGGGGCGAAGCCCGAGGCGGATTTCACCTTCATCGACCTGTTTGCCGGGATTGGCGGGCTGCGCCGCGGCTTTGAGGCCATCGGCGGCCGCTGCGTCTTCACAAGCGAGTGGGACAAGTACAGCCAGCAGACCTATCGGGCGAACTTTCCTGATGACGATCACGAGATCAACGGCGACATCACCAAGATCGACGCAGCCGATATCCCGGCCCACGACGTGCTTCTGGCGGGCTTCCCCTGCCAGCCGTTCTCGATCGCCGGGGTGTCCAAGAAGAATGCTCTGGGCCGGGCGCACGGCTTTGAGGACAAGACCCAAGGCACGCTGTTTTACGATGTAGCCCGGATCATCAAGCACCACCGCCCCGCAGCTTTCCTGCTGGAAAATGTTCGCAACCTGGTTGGCCACGACAAGGGCAAGACGTTCCAGACCATCAAGGACGTGCTGGAAAAGGACTTGGGGTACAAAATCGACTTCCGGGTGATCGACGGGCGGCACTGGACGCCCCAGCACCGCGAGCGGATTTTCATCGTCGGCTTCCGCGAGGACCAGGGCTTCCGGTTTGCGGACATGAAGGTTCCAGAAGCCGCACCGAAGCTGCGGGAAATTCTTCACCGGGAAGCCGATGAGTCGGAAATCCCGGATCAGAAATACACGGTCGGCAACTCGGGCCGGGTGGCAGACAAATACACCCTGACGGATCACCTCTGGAACTATCTCCAGCGGTACAAGGAGAAGCACCAGGCGGCCGGCAATGGGTTCGGCTTTGGCCTGGTGGGGCCGGACGACGTGGCCCGCACCCTGTCCGCCCGCTACTACAAGGACGGGTCGGAAATCCTGATCAAACAGGAGGGCAAGGCGCCCCGCCGGCTAACGCCCCGCGAGTGCGCGCGTCTGATGGGCTTTGACTCTCCGCGCGGCGCCGAGTTCATCATTCCGGTGTCAGACACCCAAGCCTATCGCCAGTTCGGGAATTCTGTTGTTGTGCCGGCTGTGAAAGCCGTTGCCGAACATATGAAGCCGCACCTGTTCGCCGCTCTCGGAAAACGTCCGAAGGCTGCTGTTGGCTGACGTCGTTGACCCGGCCACCCGCAGCCGCATGATGGCCGGGATCCGGGGCAAGAACACCAAGCCGGAACTGATGATCCGCAAGGCCCTGCACGCGCGGGGCTTTCGCTACCGCATCCACTGCAAGGACCTGCCGGGAAATCCGGACATGTGCTTCCCGAAATATCGGGCGGTGATCTTCGTGCACGGCTGCTTCTGGCACGGCCACGACTGTCACCTGTTCAGATGGCCAAAGACCCGACCGGAGTTCTGGCGGACCAAGATCGATCGGAATCGGGAGGTCGATGCGAGGGCCATGGCGGAGCTGGCAGCGGCGGGCTGGCGGGTGGGTACGGTTTGGGAATGCGCGTTGAAGGGGCGTGAGCGGCTAAAGCTGGACGACATTCTGTGTTCTCTGGAAGAGTGGCTCCGGTCGGATGAGTCTACTCTGGCCTTCGGAGGCGAATAACCATGCTGATTCAAGAGGTCGTCGCCCTGATGACGGAGCACGGCGCGCGTCAAATCATCTGCAAAGCCTTGGCTGGAAACGACAACTCCAAGAATCAAGTCTATGTGGCCGGCAGCCTCGACATTTTGAACGTCCTGCCAATGGGGGAAATCCAAGAAGAGGTAAGTGCGAGGGGTCGGGCGGTCCTCAAAGCAGGCTTGGACTTACGGTGGGTGAAGCCCGGGGAGGCACCAGAGCAGGCTCGGTATGCGCAGTTGATCCTTTATCCTCAGTATCCGGAAGTTCGCCTTTCTGGGTTCCTGCGGGGCACCACGACAGCACCGAACGAGATCATGGCCTCGCGAGCACCCAACCGTACGCTCTTCCTCGGCGTCGGAGACCAAGGCGAAGTGTATGCCTTTGCCAGCATTGACCCTGCGCTTTCGGCGGCGGTTCAAGCCTTGCCAACCGACACACAGTACGGGGTGTTCAAGTCCGCCATGGGCGGGATCGCCCAAGGCGCGCGGCAGCGATTGATCGACAAGCTGAAGTCGATCTCAGACATGGGGTGGGTCAGGGCTCAAAAGCTGTCCTCTGACGGTACTCGAGGCCCGTGCCGGGGTCCGAACTGCGGCGGGGTCACCTTGGAGTCGCTGTTCGACATCTCTCCCAACGGACGCAGTGAACCCGACTACGAAGGTTGGGAACTAAAGACCCACACCGTACGCGTTTTCGGTCAGCACGCGGGTGGTCATCTGACGTTGATGACGCCGGAGCCCACAACCGGAATATATCGCGACGACGGAGCTGCACAGTTCGTTCGCATGTTCGGATATAGCGACGCGAAGCTTGCCGATCGTATGAACTTCTCGAGCCCTCACCGGATCAACGAGCGCAATAGTCGAACGGGACTAACTTTGCGACTGGATGGGTACAAGGACTGCAAGATCGAGAACCCTCTTGGATCTCTCCTGCTATTGGATGATCAGGACAGGGTCGCTGCGGGATGGCCGTTTGCTGGCCTGCTTGCACATTGGAATCGGAAACATGCGCAAGCCGCATACGTTGAGAATATGTGCCGGGGCAAGCCCAACGCGGAGTATAGCTATGCCGACAGGTGGCGTCTTGGTGAGGGGACGGATTTTTCGCGCTTCCTGCACGCGCTGTCGGTCGGGCAGATCATTTACGACCCCGGCATTAAGCTAGAAAGCGCATCCGGCGCTAGCCCGAAGCTTAAGCGTCGGAATCAGTTCCGCATCAAGTCAAGGGATGTGGGTAACCTGTATGCAAGATTTAATACGGTCAGTGCAGACTGATACAGCGCTTCTACGAATACTTTGATCTTGGCTTCGGGCTGGCTGCGCCATGGCCTGGCCGCCCAAGCACACGCTACGTCCGCCTTTGACGCAGGGGCCCTCTATCCTGCCTCGCATGGATATGACCCTGCCCCCGGCTGTGCCTCTGCCGGATCCGCCGAAGGCGGATCGGCCGGCGCATTATCGTCTGTCGACCGAGACCTGGATGCTGATCCTGAAGGAGTATCGGGAGGGGGCGACGGCGCCGTATCTGGCCAGCAAGTGGCGGGTGTCGGTGCATGCGGTGCGGCGGCGCATCACCATGCACGGGGCGACCAAGCGCGAGTGGGGCGACGGCCAGGCGATCGCCATGGCCACGGCGCGCGAGGCCGAGCTGGAGGCGGCGCGGCGAAACAGCCCCGAGGCGGTGGCGGCGCGTCTGTTTCAGGGCCTGCCCATGCCTTCGGATGAGGGGGAACCGGACGGCGGTGAGGACCCGGCGGCGCTGGCGCGGATAGCGATGCTGGCATCGGGGCGGGCCATGCGCGGGCGGCTGTGGGCCGAGGCGCGGGCGCTGGGGGCACTGGCGGAAACCTATCAGCGGCTGGCGGCGCGCGAGGGGGACGGCTCGGGCGTGGGGGCCTCGGGCAGCGGCGGCGGTCGGGGGGCGGCGCTGACGCCGGAGACGGCGCCGCTGGCGCTGATCCATGCCATTCTGACGATGGGTGCGGAGGCGAAGTCCGAGCGGTTCCGGATGGACCCGGACGCCGGGGAAGCTCAGCCAGACTATGCGATCAAGCGGGCCTATTGGCGGGACTGGAAGGAAAAGGGCGACTGGCTGCGGGGCGTGGTGTTCCGGCGGCAGGCGCTGGAGGCGCGGGTGGAGGCGCTGGAGGCGGCGTTGACGGAGGCGGGCCTGCCGCTGCCGGAGGAGCATTCGGCGCGGCGGGCGGCGCGGCTGGCGGAGGACTGAGGCGGAGCCGGGTGCCCTCCCCCTCTCGCCATTCGCGGGCGGTCGGGGTAGGTCACTGCCCTTTCCGGTTTTGCAGTACAGGACGGCTCTCATGACCGCCTCTCCGTCTCCCGCCTTTTCGCCGCTGAACGACCTCGAGGTGCTGCTGATGGCGGCCAGCTCGGGCCGGGCGGATGAGCGCGCGGCCTTTGAGGCCGCGGTGCCGACCTCGAAACTGTGGGCCGTGGTCGCCGATGAGGATGCGGCGACGGATACGCTGCGCCTGCGCACGGTGACGCCGAAGGACGGGCGGCCGGCGACGGCGATCTTTACCGCCCGGGAGCGGGCGCTGGCGGTGTTCGGGGAGGATGCGGCGGCCGAGGCCTTTGACGGGCGGGCGCTGCTGGAGGTGATCCGGGTCAATCCGGCGGTGCTGAACCCGGGGCAGCCCTATGGGGTGTCGTGGCCGCCGGCGGCGCTGTCGGCCATGGTGGGGCAGAGCCTGCCGGCCGAGGATGCGCGCTGGCCGACGCATCTGGCCGTGCCGAAGGAGACTCCCGACGGGCTGGTCGAGGGGCTGAAGCGCGCGTTTTCCGCCGATCCGTCGGTCAAGGCGGCGTGGCTGGCGCTGGCGCGCTGGTCGGACAGCGAGGAGGCGGGCTTTTATCTGGATGTGCGGATGCCGGCGGGCGAGGCGCAGCTGCCGGGCCTGATGGAGCGGGCGCTGAAGGATGTGGTGCTGGATGCGCGTCTGGATGTGGGGGTGCGCGCGCCCGAGGCGCCGGCCGGCATCGGGCTGGAGATCGTGGCGCCGCGGGATTGATCGCGGGGCCTCAGTATTTTCGTCACAGGACCGTTGACCGGACCCGGAGCCTGCCTTATGGGTCCGCGCCTTCCCGGACGATATGTCTCTGATGTGTCGGCCCGAGAGCCCAGGTGGCGGAATTGGTAGACGCGCTGGCTTCAGGTGCCAGTGATCGAAAGGTCGTGGAGGTTCGAGTCCTCTCCTGGGCACCAATTCTTCGAAACGGCGCTGCATCCTGACGATGCGGCGCCGTTCGTTTATGGTCCATTCGCAAGTCAACAGGCGGGACGCATGACAGTACATCTGCACAGGGGCGATCTGCCCGATGGTCTGGACCTCGGCGCCGTGGTGGCGGTCGATTCCGAGACGATGGGCCTGCGCTATCGCCGCGATCCGCTGTGCGTGGTGCAGCTGTCGGCCGGGGACGGGGACGCCCATCTGGTCCAGCTGGACCGCGACGCCTATGACTGTCCGAACCTGAAGCGGCTGCTGACGGACCCGGCGGTGCTCAAGATCTTCCACTTCGGCCGGTTCGACATCGCCATGTTCCAGCTGTGGCTGGGGGTGGAGACGCGGCCGGTCTATTGCACCAAGATCGCGTCCAAGCTGGCCCGCACCTATACCGACCGGCACGGGCTGAAGGATGTGGTGCGCGAGCTGGCGGGGGTGGACCTGTCGAAGGCGCAGCAGAGCTCGGACTGGGGCGCGGAGACGCTCAGCCAGGCGCAGCAGGACTATGCGGCCTCGGACGTCTTGTACCTGCATGCGGTGCGCGCGCGGCTGGACGCCATGCTGGCACGCGAGGGCCGCACGGGGCTGGCGGCCCAGCTGTTCGACTTCCTGCCCGTGCGGGCCCGGCTGGACCTGGACGGCTGGGAAGACACCGACATCTTCGCCCACACCTGATGACCGACACGCCCCCGCCCGTGGATCCGACGTCGCCGACGGCCGCCAAGGCCCGGCACTGGCGCGCCCATTCGCGGCGGGTGATGCTGTTCCGGCGGGTGCTGCCGGTGGTGATCCTGTTGCTGGCCGGGGGGACAGTGGCGTGGATCGTGCTGCGCTCGGCCATTTCGGACGCCGAACGCCGGGCCGAGCAGCGCAGCGACGTGGCGCTGGATAATGCCCTCTACTACGGACAGGACGATCAGGGGCGCTCGTTCGTGATCGGGGCCAAGGGCGTGGTGCGGGTGCCGGAGACCGGCCATCTGCGTCTGGTCGGGCCGGTGCTGCGTCTCAATCTGGGCGGGGCCAGGGTCACCGAGATGACCGCCGACGGCGGCACCTATGACGAGGCCTCACGTCGGGTCATCATCGGGCCGAATGTGCGGATTTCGGACGGCGGGTCGGGCTTTGTCCTGACGACGCCCGAGGCCGTGGTCGACACCCGCACCGGCGTGGTGACAGGCGACAAGGGCGTGCAGGGCACCGGACCGCTTGGCACCATGGCCGCGACGTCCTATGTCATCCGCGACCAGGGCGAAAGCATCGAGTTTCGCGGCACGGTCGAGAACAAGGTTCGCGGCACCATCAACCCCGCGTCCTCCCGGAGATAAGGTCGGCCATGACCCGTTCCAGCAAGCTGTCCCTGACCGTCGCGGTCGCCCTGGCGCTCAGCCTGACCCTGCCCGGCACCGGCGTGTCGCAGGACCCGTCCGACGATCCGGTCATGTATACGGGCATCGTCTTCAGCTACACGCCCAACGGCTTTGCCCTGGACGGCGAGGCCGAGATCCTGCAGGGCGACAACCGGCTGCGCGCCAACCGGATCGAGGCCTTCACCAATGACAACTCCGACCTGTCGCGGGTCGAGGCGTCGGGCGAGGTGTTCTTTGTCACGCCCACCCAGACCCTGCGCGGCGACCGGGCGGTCTATAATCTGCAGTCGGCCGAGGTGGTGCTGACCGGCAATGTCATCGTCACGCAAGGCCGCAATGTCATGACCGGCAGCCGGCTGGTCTATAATGTCCGCACCGAAAGCGCCCGTATGGAAGGCGCCCCGACGCCCTCCGGCAACCGGGTGCAGGGGGTCTTTTATCCCAACGGCACGACCCCGCCGGACCAGGCTGACTGATCCCCGGTGGCGCGCAAGGAACTCTCGGCCCTCAATCTGGATGAACGGCCCAAGGCGGCCGCGAAGGTCGTTGCGCCGAAGGCCGCCGAGCCCGACCGGGGGCTGAAGGCGCGGCATCTGGCCCGGTCGTTCGGCAAGCGGCAGGTGGTGCGCGACGTGTCGATCACCGTGCAGCGCGGCGAGGTCGCGGGCCTGCTGGGGCCGAACGGCGCGGGCAAGACCACCTGCTTCTATATGATCACCGGCCTGATCCCGGCGGATTCCGGCACCATCACCCTCGACGGCGAGGATCTGACGCCCCAGCCCATGTACCAGCGCGCGCGCATGGGTCTGGGCTATCTGGCGCAGGAGGCGTCGATCTTTCGCGGCATGACGGTCGAGGAGAACGTCCGCGCCGTCGTCGAACTGCACAAGACCGGCGCCACCGCCATCCGCGAGGAAACCGACCGCCTGCTGGACGAGCTGAGCGTCGGCCATCTGAAGGATGCCCCGGCCGCGGCCCTGTCGGGCGGCGAACGTCGCCGCGTCGAGATCGCCCGGGCGCTGGCCGGCGACCCGGCCTTCATGCTGCTGGACGAACCCTTTGCCGGCATCGACCCCCTGGCCATCGCCGACATCCGCCAGGTGATCCGCTATCTGGCCGAGCGGGGCATCGGCGTGTTGATCACCGACCACAATGTCCGCGAGACGCTGGACATCATCGACCGCGCCGCGATCATCTCGGCCGGCGAGGTGCTGTTCGAAGGCACCGCCGCCGAAATCGTCGCCAACCCCGACGTCCGCCGGGTGTATCTGGGCGACATGTACGGGTGAAGCGATTGCTCGCCAGTCGCTCGCTCAGGATTGCGCTTTCGGCATCCTCACTCGCCTTCGTCCTTTCGGCCTGCGACGAACGCGTCGAAGCGGAATACGCCAGCCTGAATGAGGCTAGAGCTGCCGGCGCTGTCGAACGGGGATGGATTCCATTGTTCGTGCCCGACAGCGCGTTTGCGATACGCGACACCCACGACCTTGATACGAGCCGCCAGACTCTGCGCTTCTCTGTTCCGACGCAGACGGCCATCGCGATGGCAGCCGCGCAGACACCCATACCAAGTGGTCAGATGGAGTCCGTCCGAACTTCCCTTTCGAAGGCGGGATGGTCGGGAGAAGGACCGGGCGTTCGTATCTTAGCCGTCTGCCGAGTTGGCGATGAAGGCTACCTGGCCGTCGATACGGCTTCCGGGCGGGCGCTTTATCTACGTGAGCCCCACGATAAGCCAAGCGTGTGCGCCGAGCCGTAGAGCGCTTCAACCCCGACGTCCGGCGCGTCAATCTGGGTGATATGTACGGGTGAGGATGACGGGCATTTTGCCGTAGTCAGAACCTATTACACACCGCCTGCCCGGACCGATCCTCGGATCAAGTCCGAGGATGACGAAGGGGGGACGGGTGGTGCCAAATTGGGGTCGGGCATTTGTGAGCTACCCTCCATGCCGTCATCCTCGGGCTTGACCCGAGGATCGGTTCATCCCCAACCTTGGCCATGGTGACCGACCGCCGCCCGTTCATCGCCACCTATATTCAGGCGAACCGGCCCCTTGGCACACTGTATGTCGGCATGACGTCTGACCTGCTGACGCGGGCGCATGATCACCGGCACGGCCGTCAGCGAGGGTTTACCAGCCGCTATGGCTGCAGCGTACTGGTCTGGTTCGAGCAGCACGATCTGGTGACCGAAGCCATTCGTCGGGAGAAAGCGCTCAAGAGCTGGAACCGTCCGTGGAAGGTGGAGCTGATCGAGAAGCGAAACCCTGACTGGGCTGATCTGTATCCCTGGCTGTGCGGAGAGGCGCCGGACCCGAGGGCGCCTCTGGAGACCCCGGCGGAGGGCAGTGTGGAACACTTCCTTGCGCGGCTCGCGCGGGGCGAGATCGGGGAGTCCTGAGCGGACACCGGACTGCCCGGACCGATCCTCGGATCAAGTCCGAGGATGACGAGAGCAAAGAATGGTGGCGCTTGATTGAGGACACGCGTCTTCGCGCTCCGTTAACCTCGACGGCGACATGATGCCTGCAGCAAGTTTCGGGCCACGGTGTCCGAACGGGGTTCGGTGGGGACGGTTGCGGTGATCGGTCAGAGACTGGAGATCAGGCAGGGCCAGGGGCTGGTGATCACGCCCCAGCTGCAGCAGGCTATCAAGCTGCTGCAACTGTCGAACCAGGAGCTGGAGGCGTTTGTCGAGGCCGAACTGGAGCGCAATCCGCTGCTGAAGCGCGATGAGGAGGCCGACATCCCCGGCGAGGCGGCCGGCGAGACCTCGGCCGATAGTCCGAATGACCCCCATGCCGAGCTGAGCTTTGACGAGGCGCGCCCGGATGCCGCTGAACAGGCCATGGATACGCGCGCCGACGATGTCTATGACGCCAGCCCCGGCGAGCGGGCGACCGAAGGTGCGGACGGCGGCGGCGACGAGGCCCAGCCCGGTCTGTCGGACTGGTCGCGCACGGGCAAGGGTGGCCCCGCCCCCGAGGGCGAGGGCCTGGAGCGGGCCGACAGCCGCGAACTGACCCTGTGGGAGCATCTGCAGGCCCAGTTGTCGGGCACGCCGTTGAACGCCGCGGACCGGGCCATTGGTCTGGCCCTGATCGAAATGGTCGATGACCATGGATACCTGCGCGGCGATCTGGCCGAGGTGGCCGACCGGCTGGGCTGCGGCATCGACCGGGTCGAGGCGGTGCTGGCCGTCTGTCACGGGTTCGAGCCGACCGGTATCATGGCGCGCTCGGTGCCCGAATGCCTGAAGCTGCAACTGGTCGAGCGCAACCGGTTCGATCCGGCCATGGCGGCGCTGCTGGACAATCTGGAGCTATTGGCGCGGCACAATCTGTCGGCCCTGCGCAGCGCCTGCGGCGTCGATGCCGAGGACCTGTCCGAGATGATTTCCGAGCTGAAGGCCCTGACGCCCCGCCCGGGCGCGGGCTTTGGCGGCGAGCCGGCCCAGACGGTGATCCCCGATGTACTGGTGCGGCCCGACCCGGCCGGCGGCTGGCGGATCGAGCTGAACGCCGACACCCTGCCCCGACTGCTGGTCGACAAGCGCTATCACGGGGTGGTGTCGGCCGGTGCCCGGTCGGACACGGAAAAGACCTTCGTCGCCGACTGCGCGGCCCAGGCCAACTGGCTGGTCAAATCGCTGGACCAGCGAGCGAAGACCATCCTGAAGGTGTCGTCCGAGATCATCCGTCAGCAGGATGCCTTTTTCGCCTTTGGCGTCGAGTTCCTGAGGCCGCTGAATCTGAAGACGGTGGCCGATGCGATCGGCATGCATGAGTCGACCGTCAGCCGCGTCACCTCGAACAAATATATGGCGACGCCGCGCGGGGTGTTCGAACTGAAATTCTTCTTCACCTCGGCGATCCAGTCGGTCGACGGCCAGTCCAGCCACTCGGCCGAAGCCGTCCGTCACCGAATCAAGTCGATGATCGACCACGAAGGACGAGACGGCGACGTTTTGTCCGACGACCGGATCGTCGAATTGCTGAATCAGGCGGGCATCGATATTGCCCGCCGGACAGTGGCGAAATATCGCGAAGCCCTGCGAATTCCGTCGTCTGTCGAGCGCAAGCGGCGCCTGAAGACCGGTTAACCGCGTCTGCTTCGACGACCACAAAAATGTGAAGTCCGTTGACACCGAACGGCTTCGGTCGCGTTCTATCTCCTATGCAAGTCCAAGTCAGCGGTAAGCACGTGGATGTCGGCGAAGCGTTAGGCTCGCGCATCTCCCAGGAACTCAACGAGGGAGTCGGCAAATACTTTGAACGCGGCGGACAGGATGCCGAGGTTGTGGTGTCCAAGGACGGTCCCGGGTTCAAGGTCGATTGCTGGGTCCGGCTGGCGTCAGGCCAGAGTCTGGTCACCACCGGGCATGGGAGCGATGCCCACAGTGCCTTTTCTGATTCACTCGACAAGTTGGAAAAACGCGTCCGGCGCTACAAGCGACGGCTGAAGGATCACCACGCCGGGCCCAAGGGCCTGTCGCCCGAGAAGACGGAGATGGCGGCCGCAGAGGTGGCGCGCATGACCGTCTTCCGCAATCTCGACGATACGGATGACGACGACTTTGCCGATGTGGGCAAGGCCGAGGGCGAGGCGCCGGCCGGTCTGGTGATTGCCGAGACCGAATCCGAACTGCGCACCCTGACCGTCGGTCAGGCCGTGCTGGAGCTGGACATGAGCGGTTACCCCGTCGTCGTGTTCAAGAATGCCGCCCACGGCGGCGTGGCCGTGGTCTATCGCCGGCCCGATGGCAACATCGGCTGGGTCGACCCCCGTCGGACAAGTTCACAGAACGGACACGGTTCGGTAAACGGTTCAGCGGTATAAGGCCTTTAAGGGGCCGCAAGTCGGGCCTAGAGGGCTGACGCCTTTCGGGTCCACAGTTGCGTAGTTCGGGGATGAGTATGGAAATCGGAGATCTGGTCAGCCGGGACGGTATCGTCCTGCGCGGAAGTGTCTCGTCCAAGCGTCAGGCCCTGCAGGCCGTGGCGGATGCCGCTGCCCATGTGCTGGGCCATGCGGATGCCGCCCCCCTTATGGATGCCCTAATGGAGCGCGAAGCGCTGGGCTCGACCGGGGTCGGCTCGGGCGTGGCCCTTCCCCATGCGCGGCACCGGGATGTGGACCATGTGTTCGCCGTTCTGGTGCGGCTGGAGACGCCGATCGCGTTTGATGCCGTCGACGATCGACCGGTCGACATCCTGTTTGGTCTGTTCGCGCCGCCCAGCGATGGCGCCGGGCATCTGCGGGCCCTGGCTGCGGCCTCACGCGCGCTGCGCTCGCCGGACCTGCAGCAACGCCTGCGTCAGGCCGACAGCCGCGATACCCTGCATGCGCTGCTGGTCCGTCAGATCGTATCGACGGCGGCCTGAGGCCCAACGGCCGGTCTAGTGAACCGAGACCGGCTCCAGCTCGTGGGCCACGGCGGCGGCAAAGGCGCTTTCCCGGTCGGCCATGACGGCCAGACGCTCGCCGTCGGCGCTGTGCACCGCATACAGGGTCTGGCGCGGGTCCAGCCGGATGGGCGGCTGATCCGGATCGGTCGCGCCGGCGACCTCGTCCATGATTTCGGACGCGGCCACCTCACGCACATAGACCAGATCGGGCGCACCCAGATCTGCAAAGGCCTTGTCCGTCATGTCGTCGGTCGTCATCACCTGAAGTGGGCTCCTGAAACGCGGGTATGAAGGGTCAACGCGTGACCCCGGAAAGTGGCTCCGGAAAGGATCGGAGGCGGGACCAGCCTATCAGCGGGTCGTGATCGGAATACGGCGGACCTGGGCCACCTGTTGGGGCCGCAGCAGATCGACGTGCAGCAGACCGTGTTCCAGCGAGGCTTCATCGACCTCAAGGCCATCGGCCAGCACGAAGGTCCTGAGGAAGCCGCGCGCCGCGATGCCACGGTGCAGATAGGCATTCTCAGCCCCCCCCTTGTCGCCGCCGTCGCGCTTGCCGGAGATGGTCAGCTGGCGGCCTTCGAGGGTGATCGACAGGTCGTCGGGCGCGAACCCGGCCACGGCCAGGGTGATGCGAACGGCGGCCTCTCCGCGCTGCTCGACATTATAGGGGGGATAGGCCTCGGAAGCCGCACGCGCCGCCCGGTCGATCAGGCTGCGGGTATGGTCAAAGCCCAGCAGAAACGGGCTGTCGAACAGGACTGTACGCGTGGTCATCCGGCCCTCCTGAAAGCGACCCTTGATGCGGACCCCCGAAAGCGGCGGATCCATCAGAGCCCTATCTGGGATGTGGCGGGCGGGCTTTCAAGCCTTGAGGCCCGGGGCTCAGATCCACCAGGAGCGCGGATTGGGGATGGCCCGGCGTGACTTGAGCAACCAGCTGCCCCAGGCGCCGCGCACCAGCACCCACAGCACCAGCAGGAACAGCACGAACACCCCGGCGTTGACCACGATCAGGATGACGCCGAGCACCGCCACGACCGCCGCTGCCCAGAGGGTGCGGACCTGAAAGACGTGGTGGCTGGCGGCCACTGCATGGGTCGGGACGTCGCGCACCATGACCGCCAGCAGGCCGATTACCGCCGACACGCCGAAGGTCGGAATGGCGAACAGGATCAGGGCATAGACGGTGTAGAGACCCATCATGCCCTCGGGCTCGGGCAGGTCGTCGGTGCGGGAGGGCCGGGGCGGGGCGCTGTGGGCCGGGGCGCTATGCGTGGGGGCGAGCGGCGCGACCAGCGGGGCATTCATCGGATCATCCACCGGATCGGGCTCGGGAGCGGGAGCGGGTTCAGGCTCCGGCGCGACCTCGGGCTCAGGGCTGCGCGGATGGGCCGCCAGCGATTCGGGCGAGCAGAATCCGACCTCGGCATCCGGGTCGGCCTCGGGCCGGGGGGCGGGCTGGTCCTTGAACAGGTCGGGATCGCCGGGTTCGGCCATCTGGCTCCTCACACTTCGGGGCGACAATGCCGGGGCGGGCGCGCGGGCGCAACCACTGTCAGCCGCGCGACAGGCGTATCTCGCAGCCGGCCTCGGCCGCGTCGGCCAGACAGCCGGGCTTGCCGATACGCACCGTCACCCCCTGCACGACCGGATCGGCCATCAGCCGTCGGCCCAGACGCTGGGCAAAGGTCTCCACCAGACCGACATGGCCCTCGGCCACCAACTCGCGCGACAGGCGGGCGACATCCTCATAGTTCAGCGTATCACCCAGCGCCTCGACCGGTCCGGGCGCCAGTTGCAGCGCGACATTGATCACCAGGGTCTGCAGGCGGCCAAGTTCGTGGTCGTGCACGCCGATGCCGGCCTCGACCACAAGGTCGCGCACGAACACGGTCAGCCCCTCGTGGCGCAGGCCGTCAGCCATGGATCAGTCCTCTTCGATATCGGGGGTGCGCCAGGCCAGATGCTGGCCCGAGTCGACGGCGATCATCTGGCCGGTGATCAGCGGCTCGCGGATAAGCCAGAGGACGGCGCGGGCAATCGCCTCCGGCTCGACCGCGCGGCCCAGCGGCGTGGCCGCCGCCTCCGCCTGAAAATCCGCCTCGGTCTGATGGGTCGAGGCCAGCGTCGGCCCCGGGCCCACACCGTTCACGCGAATGACGGGGGCCAGGGCCTGGGCCATGGTACGCGTCGCCGTCCACAGCGCCGACTTGGACAGGCCGTAGGAGAAGAAGCGCGGATCGGGCTTCAGCACCCTCTGGTCCAGAATATTGACGATGGCCGAGCCGGCGGGGGCCAGGCCGGCAAAGGTCTGGGCCAGCAGCACAGGGGCGCGCAGGTTCACATCCATATGGCGCGACCAGCTGTCGCCGGTGATGGTCATCAACCGGTCGTCGTCGAACACCGAGGCATTGTTGACCAGCGCCGTCAGCGGGCCGAGGGCCGCGGCGGCCCGACCGATCAGACCGTGGGTGGCCACGGCATCGGCCAGATCGGCATCGAGGGTCACGGCCTTCCGGCCCAGGTCGCGCACCTCGGCGGCGGTTGCTTCGGCCGCCTCAGCATCCCGGCCATAGTGGATGGCGACATCCAGCCCGGCCCTGGCCAGCGTCAGGCTGATGGCGCGCCCGATGCGTTTGGCGCCGCCGGTGACCAGCACGGCCCCGGGCATGTCAGACGGACCTGCGGGGGTGTCAGTCAACCCGGCCGAACTCGAACACGTTCAGCGCGCCCAGAACGATGACAAAGCCGAAGATGATGAAGAGCGCGGTCATGGAATTCTCCCGTCGGAAATCTGGTTCTGGCCTTAAAGCGCGCCCGGCCTCTGTTCAAGGGGCGCAGGCCGGGCCATCAAGCCGCATGGCCCCCTCTCCCCCCCGCAATTGGCGCGAACGCATCGAGCCGTTCACCCGTCCGGCCTTTCACACCCTGGCCCGGATAACACGCGGCATGACGCTGGGCGTGCGGGGTCTGGCGGTCGACGCAGAGGGCCGCATCCTGCTGGTCCGCCACACCTATCTACCCGACTGGTGGCTGCCCGGCGGCGGCGTTGATCGCGGCGAGAGCCTGCATGACGCCCTGGTGCGCGAGATGCGCGAGGAAACCGGCCTGATCCTGACCGGGCCCGCCACCCTGCTGTCGATCCATTCGAACGAGGCCCATTTCCGGGGCGACCACGTGGCCGTCTATCTGATCCGCGACTTTGAGACCGGCCCCGCCAGCCAGCACGGCGAGATCGCCGAGACCGGCTGGTTCGCGCCCGACGCCCTGCCCGACGCCCTCAGCCGGGGCAGCCGTGCGCGGCTGAGGGAGTATCTGGACGGTGTGCCGGCCGACCTACGGTGGTGAGGACAGCGTTCCCATCCGCCCCTCCCGGTGCTAGCCAGCGCGGATGAACCCTGCACTGCTTGCCATGCTGGCCGTCGTTCTGGCGGGAGGGGCGACCGCCCTTCAGGCGCCGACCAATGCGCGGCTGGCCGAGGCCGTGGCCTCGCCGGTCAATGCGGCATTTATTTCGTTCGCGGTCGGCACAGTGGCGCTGGGGATGCTGGCGCTGATGCTGCAGACCCGGCCGGATATGGCGGCGACGCGGTCGCTGCCCTGGTGGGTGTGGATCGGCGGGCTGTATGGCTCGGTGTTCGTAGTCGCGGCCGCCTGGGCCGTGCCGCGGCTGGGGGTGGCAGTGACCATAACCCTGATGGTGGCCGGGCAGCTGATCATCAGCCTGATCCTCGACCATTTCGGGGCCATGGGCGTGCCGAAGCAGCCGATGAACCTGATGCGGGTGGCCGGTATCCTGATGGTGATCGGCGGCGTGGTTCTGGTCCGCAGGGGCTAAGCAAGAACGGGGGGTGGCCCTATATTGGGGCGGATGACCGCCCTGCCCCCTGATTCCCCGACGGAAAAGCCGGCTCTGGTCGGCGCGGATCTGATCCGCGACGAGGCCCGGCGTGCGCCCGACAAGCCGGGCGTCTATCGCATGTATGGCGAAGACGGGTCGTGCCTGTACGTCGGCAAGGCCAAGTCGCTGAAGAAGCGCGTGCTGCAATATGCCCAAGGGCGGGTGCACAGCCAGCGCACGGCCCTGATGGTCAACCAGACCCGGTCGATGCAGCTGGTGCTGACGGCGTCGGAAACCGAGGCCCTGCTGCTGGAGGCGACCTACATCAAGTCGCTGAAGCCGCGCTACAATGTGCTGCTGCGCGACGACAAGAGCTTCTCCCAGCTGATGATCCGGCGCGACCACCCCGCGCCCCAGATCCGCAAGCACCGGGGCGGGCGCACCATCAAGGGCGACTATTACGGGCCGTTCGCCTCGACCTGGGCGGTCAACCGGACACTGACCACCCTGCAGAAGGCCTTCCTGCTGCGGTCGTGCTCGGACAGTGTCTATGAGGGGCGCACCCGGCCCTGCATGCTGCACCAGATCAAGCGCTGTTCGGCGCCGTGCACGGGCCTGATCTCGCTGGAGGACTACAACCGGCTGGTGGGCGAGGCAGCGGCCTTTCTGAACGGCAAGTCGGATGCCGTGGTCGGGCGGTTGTCGCGCGACATGCAGGCGGCGTCCGAGGCCATGGACTATGAGCGGGCGGCACGGCTGCGCGACCGCATCCGGGCGCTGTCGGCCATTTCGATGGAATATTCGCGACTGGCGGGCGGGGTGTCCGAGGCCGATGTGTTTTCGCTGCACACCGATGCCGGCCAGGCCTGTGTGCAGGTGTTCTTCTATCGCGCGGGCCAGAACTGGGGCGGGCGGGCCTACTTCCCGCGCATCGACAAGAGCGACAGCGACACGGAAATCCTGTCGGCCTTTCTGGCGCAATTCTATGAGGACAAGCCGGTCCCGCGCCTGATCCTGACCAATCAGCGCCCGCTGGAACTGGAATTGTTGCAGGAGGCCTTCAGCCTCAAGGTCGGGCACAGAGTCGAGATCGCCATCCCGAAGCGCGGCGACAAGCTGAGCCTGGTCGAGCATGCGACCACCAATGCGCGCGAGGCACTGGGCCGGCGGCTGGCCGAGACCTCGGCCCAGGGCAAGATTCTGGACGAGGTGACGGAGGCCTTTGGCCTTGAGGCCAGGCCCGAGCGGATCGAGGTCTATGACAATGCCCACATTTCGGGTTCGAACCCGGTCGGCGGCATGATCGTGGCCGGGCCCGAAGGCTATCGGAAGAACCAGTATCGCAAGTTCAACATCCGCAGCGAGGATCTGAGCCCCGGCGACGACTATGGCATGATGCGCGAGGTCCTGACCCGGCGCTTTGCCCGTCTGGTCAAGGATGAGGAGGCCGGTCAGGCGGCCGAGAGGCCCGATCTGATCCTGATCGACGGCGGCGCCGGCCAGCTGTCGGAGGTCGTGCGGGTCATGGCCGATCTGGGCATCGACGATGTGGCCGTGGTCGGCGTGGCCAAGGGGCCCGACCGCGACGCGGGGCGCGAACGCTTCTTCATGCCGGGCAAGCCGCCCTTCATGCTGCCGCAGAAGTCGCCCGCCCTCTACTATCTGCAAAGGCTGCGCGACGAGGCCCACCGCTTTGCCAACGGGGCCCATGCCACGCGCCGGTCGATGGACATCAAGAAGAACCCGCTGGACCAGATCGAGGGCATCGGCCCGGGCCGCAAGAAGGCCCTGCTGCAGGCCTTCGGCTCGGCCAAGGGGGTGTCGCGGGCGGAGGTCGTCGATCTGGCCAAGGTCGACGGCATCAGCCAGGCCACGGCCGAACGCATCCACGCCTTCTTCCGCAAGGGCTGAGGCTCACCACTCCAGCAGGGAGAGGCCCGGGATGTCGCGGAAGTCGGCGGGATTGAGGGTGGCCAGGGTTGCGCCCGCGACAATGGCCTGGGCGGCGATCATCCGGTCCAGAACCTTGCTGCGGGAGAAGCCGACCGCCTGGACAATCGCCCCGTAAGCGTCTGCCTCCGCAAGGCCGAAACCCAGGACCTCGATCTCCCGAAGCATCAGTGAGAGGGTCGCTTCGCGCACGGGGGACTCAGGTCCGGTCAGACCGGCTTTGAGTTCAACAACCGAAATGACTGAAAGGAGCAGCTGCTCGTCGGAGCGCGCCACTCTGGCACGCACATCAACGTCCCCATCCCTTAGAGGGATGGCAATGCTGGTATCGAGGAGCAGGGCCAATCAGAGACCTTTGCGGACCGGCGCGATGAAGGGCGGACGCTTCTGAACGCTGGAGGGTTTCGGTAGCCTGTCGAGAGCCTCGACCAGTTGTCGCGGCGTCATACGCCTTGGCCGCATGGTGATCACATCGCCATTGCGCTCGATCTCGACCTCTACGCCCGGGCCAAAGGTGATTTCCTTGGGCAGGCGCACGGCGTCGCTGTTGCCACTGCGAAATATCCGACTGACGACACCCATGGCGCTACTCCCAATGTATATACGAGTATACACCATTTTCGGGACCCGCTCAAACCGCTAGGCTCCTCGTATGACCGACCTCTCCTCCGATCCCTTGCTGGCCGGCTATCGCCGGTTTCGTGCGCATCAGTGGCCGCGGGCCCGTGCGGCCTATGAGACCCTGGCCGAGGCCGGGCAGACGCCGCACACCCTGTTCCTGGCCTGTTCGGACAGTCGGGCCGACCCGGCGCTGATCTTTGACGCCGCGCCCGGCGATCTGTTTGTCGTGCGCAATGTCGCCAATCTGGTGCCGCCCTATGCACCGGACGGCGGGCTGCACGGGGTGTCGTCGGCGCTGGAGTTCGGGGTCAAGGCGCTGAAGGTGTCGCGCATCGTCGTCATGGGCCATGCCCTGTGCGGCGGTGTTCAGGCCATGCGGTCGGACAGCGGCGCGGCCGGACTGGACTTCGTCGAGGCCTGGGTCGATCAGGGCCGCCCGGCCGTGCGGCAGGCGCTGTCGACCTGCGACCATGACCATGCCGTGCAGGTCAGCGAGGAGGCGATCGTCAAACTGTCGCTCGACAATCTCAGAACCTTCCCCTGGATCGCCGAGCGCGAGGCGGCGGGCGCCCTGACCCTGACCGGTCTGCATTTCGGCATCGCCGACGGGGTGCTGCGCGTTCTGGGAGACGACGGGCGGTTTCAGCCGGTCTGAACGGCTCGCCAGCGCCCGCGAAGCATGGCACATCGGAGCGATCGGAGATGACCATGCCCCAGTCGGACACTGCCCCCCACCACCCCGCCAATCCCATCCCCAACATCCTGACCGGCCTGCGGCTGGCCGCCGGGGTGGTGATGTTCCTGATCCTCGCCGGGGCCACGGGCGGCATACCGATCGTGTCGTCCTATCTCAGCCCCGAGGACCAGTTCGGCCTCTATCGCGTGGCCTTCATCATCTTTGTCGTGGCGGCCACAACCGACTGGATCGACGGATATCTGGCCCGGCGCTGGCACGCGACCACACGCTGGGGGGCGATCCTCGATCCCATCGCCGACAAGGTGCTGGTGACCGGCGCCATCCTGGGCGTGTTGACCTCGGGTTCGGTGCCGCAGATCGCCATTCCCTGCGGCCTGATCCTGTTCCGCGAGTTCGCGGTCTCGGCCCTGCGCGAGACCGTGGCCGGCAAGGTCAAACTGCCGGTCACCCTGCTGGCCAAGTGGAAGACCACCCTGCAGCTGGTGGCGCTGGGCGCGCAGCTGTTTGCCCGCAACTGGGACGGTTTTGGGCTCGAGTTCGAATATTATCCCTACTTCCAGATGTTTGCCGATGTGCTGATCTGGGCCGCAGCGATCATCACCCTCTGGACCGGGTGGCAGTATTTCGACAAGGCCCGCCGGAAGATGGCGCACCTCTGAAGTTTAGGCAGTAGGCAGTAGGCAGTAGGGTCGCGCGGGTCAGTCGGGGGCATGCGCCTCAAGTCGGATGATGAGGCCGCGCAGCATTTTTCCTAGTTCATCGGCCTGACGCAGAGCGTCGGCTGCGGCGGCTTCGGTCGCAAGGCCGACGCGGACAGCTATCAGCAGGTGGGTCTCGGTTTCCTTCAGTGAACCCTGCGCGATCCTGAGGAAGTTGAGGTAGGCACCTTTCGAGGACCGGCCATAGCCTTCGGCGATATTGGCGGGCACCGAGGTGGCGGCACGTCGGGTTTGGGCGGTTAAACCGAACCGCTCTTCGCCCGGATACGACCTCGTCAGCTCGTAGATCGACTGAGCCATATCCATCGCCCGCTGCCAGACCTTGAGGTCACGATAGCTGTTGATCTGATCCATGGCTCAGCCCCCGCCACAACACAGTCCCTACTGCTTACTGCCTACTGCCTACTGCCTACTGCCTACTGCCTATTCCCTACTGCCTACTGCCTACTGCCTATTCCCTACTGCCTCACTCGACGCCCAGTTCGGCCAGCAGACCGTCCATGCCATAGACGTCGCGCAGGGCCACCGTGATGGCGCCGGTGGTGACGATCACGCTGCGGTTGACCGAGGGGTCATAGCCATAGGCGTTGCGCTGGGTCAGGACGGTCGAGTCGAAATTGGCCCCGATGATCTCGCCGCGGGCATTGATGGCAGGAGAGCCCGACGAGCCGCCGATGGTGTCGGTCGAGACCGACATGTTCAGCACCGTATCCGGATCGATCCGGTCGCGGGCGGCCAGCAGTTTCGGCGCCACATCGAACGGCGGGGCCCCGGTTGCCCGGTCCCACAGGCCGCCGAAGGTGGTGAAGGGCTGAACCGTCGTGCCCTGATACGTCCAGCCCTCGATCCGGCCCCACGTCAGGCGCAGGGTGCCGGTCGCATCCGGATAGACGCTGTCGCCATAGGCGGCGAAACGGGCGGCGGCCAGATCCTCGGACGCCTGGGCGGTCGGGGCCTCGACGGTCTCCTCCCACTCGGCGCGCACCGACCGGGTCACGCCCTGGATCGACAGGACATAGCGGATCAGCGGATCGTCCGAGGCCATGATGGCCTCCAGCCCGCCGTCCCACAGGGCCTTGCGCACGGCCGGATCGGCCAGGGTGGTGCCGGAGATCAGACGCTCCGACAGCCCCTCGGGGGACTCGCGGCCCAGCAGGGTCCGGATGCGCGGATCGTCGACCGTCAGCCACTCGCGGGACTTCGACAGCCACCATTCCATGCGGACCTGTTCCAGGTCTGCATAGACCGGGCGGTCGGCCAGCAGGCGCGACTCGATCCCGCCCAGCCGGGTGTCGGCATATTCGGGCAGGCGCTCGGTCGAGGGCTTGTCGCGCTCCTGCGCCGCCCGCACCAGGGTCTCGGCCCAGCCATAGAGGGTCGAGCCGCCGCCCGCGCGGGCGACCAGCAGGGCATAGGCCGGATAGAGCCGTCGGACATCGTCCTGCACCGCCGACAGGGTGGTCCAGGGGTCGGCGCCCCCGGCGGCCGTGTGGGCTGCCAGCCAGTCGCCCGAGCGACCGCGGAAGTCGGCTTCCTGCTCGGCCTTGGCGGCCATGAAGTCGGCGTCGATCAGGGCCCGCATGCGGCCGATGCCACGCTTGTAGCTGTTCTCAAGGCCGACCAGCGGATCCATGACGATGAAAGCATTTTCCTCGCTCTCGGACCCGAAGCGGATCATGCGGCCGCGCAGTTCGGACATGATCAGCTGATCCAGCGGCAGCTGCACGTCCCGCACGGTCAGCAGCTGGTCCATGGTCAGCAGGCGCTGGGTCGAGCCGGGGCTGCCCGAGATGAACACCGGCTCACCCGCCGTCGGGCGGTCCGGGTTCCAGGTGAAATGGGTCGGCGTCTCGACCGGCGCACCGTTCTCGTACAGGCGGATGAAGGCCGCATCGATGGCGAAACGCGGGAAGTTGAAATTGTCGAGGTCGCCGCCAAAGGTCGCGGCGCGATCCTCGGGCGCAAAGGCCAGCCGCACATCGGTGTAGCGGCGATAGCTGTAGAGCTTGAACTGACCGCCCCGGTAGAGCGACACCACCTGACAGCGGCGCTCGGGCTGATTGGCACAGTATTCCGCCTCGATGGCGGCGGCCTCGGTGTCACGGGCGCGGTTGAAGGCCGCACCGCTCAGGCCCCGCCCGGCCGCATGCATGCGCTCGGTGACATCGGTGATGTCCATCAGGATCTCGGCCGAGGCCCCCGGGCAGCGCAGCTCTTCCTCGCGCGTAGCGGGGGTAAAGCCGGTCTCGGCATAGTTGATGGCCGGGGTCGAGAGCTGGGCCACGCAGCTGGCGACACAGTGGTTGTTGGTCAGCACCAGCCCCTCGCCCGAGACCACGCCCGCCGAACAGCCGCCGAACTTGACCGAGCTGCGCTGCACCCGGTCCAGCCAGGCCTGATCGATGGCCGTGCCCAGGGCGGCATTGGCGCGGGCGATCGGAAAGTTGTCGAAGGTCCACATCCCCTCATCGGCCTGGGCCGGGGTGACCGGCCCGAGGCCCAGGGCGGCGCCCATGCCGAGAGCGGCCAGCGAGACGGCGAAGCGAAGCGGATGAACAGTCATGGGGGTGTTTCCTGGATGGTGTCGGGCCCGGGGGCCGTCCCTGTCGTCGGAGTTAAACCGCCTGTGGGCCTGTCGTCCATGCCGATCACGGGGGGATGAACATGACCCTTACCCCGATTTAACTTGGCCTCACGCCTCTTGGCCTTCAGAACCGGGCCAACGTCAGGGGTTTGGCACCACATATGTCGCTTGCACTTTCCACACTGCTGTATGAATGGCGCCGCTATATGGCGGCCGTGATGGCGCTGGCGCTGTCCGGCCTGCTGGTGCTGGCCATGACCGGCGTCTTCATCGGCATCGGCAAGGGCTTTACCGCGACCATCGAGCGGTCGGGCGCCGACATCATGATCATGCAGCCCGGTGCCACCAGCCTGATCGGCGGCCCGTCGGGCGTGCCGCGCCGCTTCATCCCGCTGGCCTATCGCCACCCCGAGGTGGTCGAGGTCAAGCCGCTGGACGGCGCCGGCGGCAGCTTCCAGAGCATCAAGACCTATGACCCGACCATGTCGCAGGCCGAGCGGGCCAAGACCAAGGCCCCGCGCCGCGAGTTCGTGCAGACGGTCATTATCGACACCACGCCGGGGTCGGTGACCATTCCGCGCGACTATTCCCAGGAACTGGTTGATGCCCTGCGCCAACCCTACACCGTCGCGGTCGACGAGACGGCCCTGACCAAGCTGGGCGTCAAACTGGGGGATCGCGCCCTCTACAACGGCCGGACGGTGACGGTGGTCGGCGTGACCCGCGGCTATCCCAATATGATGCAGTCCACCATCGTCATGTCGCGCGACACCCTGCGCATGGTCGGACAGTCCGACGAGGGCTCTCGGGTCGGACCACTGATGATCAAGATCAGCGACCCGGCCCGCGCCAAGGTCGTCGCCGCCCAGCTGACCGCCATGGGGGACGGGCAGTGGAAGGCCTGGACCCGTCAGGAGCTGGCCGATGCCAACGCCGGCGCCATGTTCGAGGACGGCGGCATCCTGATCATCATCATCGGCGGCTGCGTCTTTCTCGGCACGGTGATCGGCGTCTCGATCACCTGGCAGACCCTGCGCGGCGCCATCATGGCCAATATCAAGGAGTTCGCCTCGCTGCGGGCGCTGGGCGTCGGCATGGGATCGCTGCGCCGGATCGTCATGGAGCTGAGCTTCTGGGTCGGTCTGGTCGGCGTGGCTGCGGCCATCGGCCTGACCACCCTCGTGCAGTGGTTTGCCCTGTCGAATGCCGTCATCATCGCCCTGCCGCCCATACTGCTGGTCTTCGTCGGCGGCGGTCTGATCGTCATCGCCATGCTGTCGGGCCTGCTGTCGATGGGCGTCCTCAAGAACAGCCAACCGGCGGACCTGCTGCGATGAACGCCACAAAGACACACGGCAAGCACGGCGACTTCGCGATCGAGGCCAAGGGTCTGGTCAAGCGGTTCAAGTCGGGCAAGGCCTTCATCGAAGTGCTCAAGAACGTCGATTTCGACGCGCGCCACGGGGACCTGACCATGGTCATGGGCCCGTCCGGCTCGGGCAAGTCGACCCTGATCGCCGCCCTGTCGGGCCTACTGCGGCCCGAGGAGGGCAAGGTCAGCGCGCTCGACTCCGATGACCTGTGGAAGATGTCGTCCGGCAAGATCGACAAGTTCCGGCTGGATCACTGCGGCTTCATCTTCCAGGGCTTCAACCTGTTCCCGGCCCTGTCGGCCCTGCAGCAGGTCGAGATCGTGCTCAAATTCCAGGGCCTGTCAAAGTCCCAGGCCCGCAAACAGGCCATGACCACGCTCAAGGAAGTGGGGTTGGGCCACCGGCTGCACCAGCGCCCGTCGATCCTGTCCGGCGGTGAGAAGCAGCGCGTCGCCATCGCCCGCGCCCTCGCCAAGAACCCGCAGATCCTGTTCGCCGATGAGCCGACCTCGGCCCTCGACGGCGAGAACGGCCAGATCGTCATCCAGCTGCTGCGCCGCGCCGCCACCCAGCACGGCGCCGCCGTCATCTGCGTCACCCACGACCCGCGCCTCGAGGCCTGGGCCGACCGCGTCATCAAGATCGAGGACGGCATCATCATTTCCGATGAGCGCCGCGTTCCGGACCCCAACGCCGCCCTCGCCCATCACTAACCCTCTCTCAGAGACCGAAAGACCGTCATGCCCGCCTTCCTGAAGAACAAATGGCTCTGGATCGGCCTCGTCATCATCGTCGTCGCCGTCGTCGGCTTCATGATGATGCAGGGCGCCAACAAGGCCAAACAGGCCGAACTGGCCGAGGCCAGCGCCAATGCGCCCGTCAGCCCCTATGCGGCCGTCGCCAACGGCCGGGCCGACGTCGAAGGCGGGATCATCCAGATCGCGGCCCGCCGCGGCGGCATCGTCAGGGCCGTCTATGTCGAGGAAGGCGATGTCGTCACCGCCGGCCAGATCCTGGCCCGTCAGGAAGACGACGAGCCTCGCCTGGCCGTTCAGCGCGCCCAGGCCGAGGTCGCCCAGGCCCGCAGCCAGCTGGCCACCATCCGCGTCGATCTCAGTGCAGCCCGCCGCGAGTATGACCGCATGCAGCAGCTGGCCGACAGCAACTATATCGCCGCCCAGCGTCTGGATCAGGCCCGCGACGCCGTCGCCATGGCCGAGGCCCGTCTGGCCAGCCAGGAAGCGACCGTCCGCACCGTCCAGGCCCGTCTGGCCGAGGCCGAGTACAATCTGGAACTGACGGTCATCCGCGCTCCGATGGGCGGCCGGATCGTGCGCCGCTATGCCAACCCCGGTGCGGGTGCCTCGACCCTGAACGTCTCGACCATGTTCGACCTCGAGCCCGATGCCCCGCGCATCGTGCGCGCCGAGATCGTCGAGGCCGACATCCCCAATATCCAGATCGGTCAGGCCGTCGAAATCAGCCCCGAGGGCGACCCCTCCAAGGTCTATGTCGGCCGGGTGCTGCGCCGCGCCGCCGTGTTCGGGGCCCGCAAACTGTCCTCGGACGATCCCTCGCAGCGGTCCGACGAGCGGGTGATCGAGGTGGTCGTCGCCTATGACGACGCCCCGCTGCTGATCGGTCAGCGGGTGCTGGTCAAGTTCATGAAGCCCGGCGAGACCGCTGGCGCCCCGCGCGACACCCAGGTCGGTGTCGGCCCCGACCGCGCCATGCAGGCCCCCGGCGGCTGATCACCGAAGCCTGATGTCCCGGAAGGGCGCTCAGGTCCCCGTGAAGGTCCCGGGCCGCTTTTCCAGAGCGGCGGCCACGCCCTCGGCGTGGTCGTCGGTCATATGGGCGAGAGCCTGCATGGCGGCCGTCATTTCAAGGATCTGATCAAAGCTGAGATCCCGCCCCTGACGCAGCAGGGCCTTGGTCATGCGCAGCGCCTGGGGCGGCTGGGCGGCGATCTCGCGGGCCAGCGTCAGGGCCTCGTCCATCAGGGGCGCGGCGGGCACCACCCGGTTAACCAGCCCCCACTCCAGCGCCGTGGCCGCATCGATGGAGCGCGCGGTGAACAGCAGTTCCGCCGCCCGGGCATAGCCGACATTGCGCGGCAACAGCCAGGTGCCGCCGTCGCCCGGCAATATGCCCAGCTTCAGGAAGGGCGCGCCAAAGCTGGCCGCGTCCGAGGCGATGCGGATGTCGCCCAGACCGGCGATGTCGCCGCCCAGCCCCATGGCCGGCCCGTTGACCGCCGTCACCAGTGGCACCTCGAGCTCATACAGGCTGCGCACGATCCGGTGCACGACCCGGCGATAGCGCTCGCGGATGGCGGTGCCTGGCCCCTCGAACATGTCGCGGCGGTCGCGCATGGCCTTGAGGTCGCCCCCGGCCGAAAAGGCCCGCCCGGCCCCGGTCAGCACCACGACCCGCACCTCCGGATCGGCATTGACGGTCTCGCAGGCCGTCGCAAAGGCCTCGCCGTCCTCCAGATCGGGCAGGGCATTCAGCCGCTCGGGCCGGTTCAGGGTCCAGATGACAATCGGCCCGTCGCGCCGCGTTTCGATCAGTCCGGTCATCCGCAACTCCCATAAGAAAAGGCCCCGGCCTTTTCAGGTCCGGGGCCTTCAGATGCAAGTCGTGATCACCCGAGGGCGATCAGCGGCGCTTCTTGATCGGATAGGGCACGAAGTTCGACGGGTGGCTGACCACGCGGTCGCCCGCCCCGTTCGTGTTCCGGGTGTCCACCAGAAGCCCGCCCCAGAGGGCAAAGGACATCATGGCATGCTGGAGGTTTTTCTCTTTCCTGTTCATGGTGGCGTCTCCTTTCGCAGAACGATGAAAAGAGACGCGTCGTGCTCACAGGGGCTTTCACCCTCTCAGTCGTTTCGCGTCGTTTACAGGAAACGACAGTTTTGTGACGGACGCAAGTTTTTTCGTCTGCTATCGGAGTATCTTTTCGACGTATGTCACATATGCGCACCCCCTCTGACGGCCCGCCCAGGCCCATCAAGACCCCCTGCACCAAGGTCTGCACGGTCGATGGCGCCTCGGGCCTGTGCCTCGGCTGTCTGCGCTCGCTGCAGGAAATCGCCGAATGGAGCCGGCTGGATGAGGCGACCCGCGAGGCCATTCTGGAGGATCTGCCCGGGCGGGTGACGCGGCTCGATCCGGCGCTGCAGGGGCTGGTGCCGCGCTAACCATTTGTCAGCCATGACGCTTCACCGCATCCCAACGTCCATGCCCTAGACCGGAGCCATGATTGCCGCAGAAGCGGCGCGTACATACGGGTGTCCGAGTGAGTATCGACATGACCGGCAGCGTTTCCGGAAGTGCCATTCTGGCCGCAGCCGTGGGGACCTCCCTGCTGGCGGCCTGGGGCTTTGGGGCCCTTTCCGACAAATCCGCCCAAGCTGCGCCCCAGCCGGCCGCCATGGTGCGGATGACCGAAACTGCCACCCCCATCCAGCGCGGTGCGGACGGTCATTACTGGGCCCGCGCCCAGGTGGAGAACAAACCCGTCGCCCTGCTGGTCGATACCGGGGCCGCCGCCGTGGTGCTGCGCCCGGCCGATGCCCGGGTGCTGGGACTGAACCCCGAGACCCTCGATTACAGCCAGTCGGTTCGCACCGTGTCGGGCATGGCCCAGGCCGCATCGGTGACGCTGTCCAGCGTAACCGTGGCGGGCGTCGAGATCCGCGATGTCGCCGCCCTGGTGGTCCAGGCCGACTTGCCGCACTCCTTGCTGGGGATGAGCTTCCTCGGCCGCCTGTCGGGCTTTGAGGCCACGCCCGAGGGCCTGGTGCTGAAGCCCTAAAGCGCCTTGGCGAGCACCGACACCGCCGTCGCCATCAGGTAGAGGGCGAACAGCCGCCGGAGCAGCCGTCGGTCAAGGCGGTGGGCCAGCCGGGCCCCGAATGGCGCGACAAGGGCCGTCAGCCCCCCGATCATGAGGGCGGCGGGCACATTGACATAGCCCAGCGACAGGGGCGGACGCCCCTCGGCGGACCAGCCGAACACGACGAAGCCGACAGTCGCGGCGGCGCCGATCGCCATGCCGAAGCCCGAGGCCGTGGCCACCGCCTGATGGATTGGGCGTCCGCACAGGGTCATCATCAGCCCGCCGAAACTGCCGCCGCCGATACCCATCATGGCCGACAGGCTGCCGATGGCCGTGCCCCAGCCGCGCCGGGCCCAGCCCGTCGGCACATCCCGGGCCAGGGTGAAGCGCTCGGGCATCAGGCCCAGCTGGGCAGCGATGGCCCCCAGAAAGATCGCGTAAATCCAGGCCAGCTCCTGCATCGACACCAGCCCCGCCAGAAACGCCCCGACCAGCGCCCCGCCGCCGACCCAGGGGGTCCAGGTCTTCAGCACGACTTCATCGACCGCCCCATGCGCCCGGTGCGCCGTCAGCGACCGCCAGGAGGTCAGCACAATGCTGAGCAGGGAACTGCCGACCGCCACATGCAGATTGGCCTCGCCGCCCAGACCCAGCAGGGCAAAGGCCCAGAACAGCACCGGCACGATCACCGTGCCGCCGCCCACCCCGAACAGGCCCGCGATCAGTCCGGCGAACACCCCCGCTGCGGCCAGCCCCGCGATCAGGCTGGCAAACTCGAGGGAGGAAAGGTCCACTAGGCGGCGGACTCAAGCCGCGCGGCGGCCCGGGCCTCGGCCTCATGCACCGCGTCCAGCGCCCGGTCCAGAACCTCCAGCCCGGCACCCGGCTGGATGCTGTCGACCGTCAGGATCCGCCGCCAGCTGCGCGCGCCCGGCCGACCGTGCATCAGGCCCAGCATGTGGCGCGCCATGGCCGGCAGAGGCACGCCCTCCTCCAGCCGCGCCGCCATATAGGGGCGGTAGGTGGCAAGCGCGTCCTCGACCGACCGCGCCTCGCCCTCGCCGAAGATCAGCGGGTCGACCCGGCCAAGACCGGCGGGTTCATGATAGGCGGTGCGGCCCAGCATGACCCCGTCCAGCGCCACGCCGTCCCGCGGTTCCAGAAGCTCGCGCGCTGCCTCGACCGAGGCCACGCCGCCGTTCAGCACCACGGTCAGTTCGGGCCGCTCGCGCTTCAGTCGCCGGACGAGGTCATAGTCGAGCGGCGGGATGTCCCGGTTCTCCTTGGGCGACAGCCCCTTGAGCCAGGCCATGCGGGCATGGACGATGAAGTGATCGACCCCGGCTTCGGTGCAGGCCTCCACAAGGGCGAACAGCGCCTGTTCCGGGATCTGGTCGTCGACGCCGATCCGGCATTTGACGGTCACCGGCACCGGCACCGGTACCGCTTCGGCCATGGCGCGCATGCAGTCGGCGACGAGGGTGGGCTCGCGCATCAGACAGGCCCCGAACCGGCCCGACTGCACCCGGTCGGACGGACAGCCGACATTGAGATTGATCTCGTCATAGCCGAACGGCAGGGCCGCCCGCGCTGCTTCGGCCAGCGCCTTCGGGTCCGATCCACCCAGCTGCAGCGCCACCGGCCCGACCTCCGGGTCATGACGCAGCAGGCGCGTGCGGTCGCCATGGATGACCGCATCGGCGGTCACCATTTCGGTGTAGAGCATGGCCCGGCGGGTCAGGGACCGATGGAAGGCCCGGCAGTGCCGGTCCGTCCAGTCCATCATCGGGGCGACGCTCAGCCTGTGGGCGGCGAAGGTCATGCCCGGGGCGGATACACCAAAAGGGCGCTGACAGGAATTCGCACCGCGAATCCCGGCGGGCCGCGCCAGACCCCGCCTCTTTGTCGCCTTGTCCGCGCCGTGCAGGGGTCGCAGGTTCGGCACGATGGTAGCGGCGCGAGGCCCGCACGGCGGGAACGCGGTGCGGATTTCGTCCCAACCCCGCCTTAGTTGCATCGCGGAAAAAGAGCCGCTACCTTAGTGATCGAGACCACTAGTCCTTGTTTTTCAAGGGCTTTGGTGAACCGGTATCGGAACCGGATCCGGGTTTCACCCGTTTTGACAATACGTCCAACCTCCCCGGAAGGAGCTTTTCCATGCGTATCCCTCTTTTTGCTGCCGTTTCCGCCGTGGCCCTGATGGCCGGTTCGGTCCAGGCCGCCCCTGCCACCGTCACCCCGGCCGTCGCCGTGGCCCAGGACCCCGGCTACTCCGATGACGAGCTGAAGAAGTTCGGCACGGCCATGGAGCAGCTGGCCGGCATTTCCGCCCAGATCCAGGGCGGCACCCCGACCGCCGAACAGCAGGCCGAAATGGCCGGCATCGTGGAGAACTCGGGCCTGACCATCGACCGCTTCAACGCCATCTCGCAGTCCGTCAGCGCCGATCCGCTGCTGCAGGCCCGGATGGCCGTGGTCATGACGCCGCCGTCGCCGGAAGGCTCGGTCGCCGCCTCGGTCACCGATCAGGAAGTCGAGCAGTTCTCCTCGGCCATGGGCCGCATCCAGGACATTGCCGCCGGCATCGAGGGCGGCACCCCGACCGCCGAGCAGCAGGCCGAGATGGCCGCCGTGGTCGAAGGCTCGGGCCTGACCATTGATCGCTTCAATGCGATCTCGACCGCTGTGAGCCAGGATCCGGCCCTGCAGGCCCGCATGCTGCTGGCCGATGCCAACCGCGCGGCCGGTATGTCGGGCGGCCAATAGGCCCACCGCCACCGGATCTGAACAAGACGGCGGTTCCTTACGGAGCCGCCGTTTTTTCGTCGGCCTCGATCGCGTCCTCGTTCAGCAGACGCCCCTGGCGGCGCGGCTTGATATAGGGCGCCGGTTGCGGCGTCGGTATATTGCCCCGCATCAGCGCCCGTCCGGCCTGCAACCCGCCCGACAGCTGCAGCGTCAGCCGCTCGTCGTCACGCCTGCGGACATCCTCGATGGTCTCGCGCGCCTCCAGGTCCGACACCCCCAATTCCTTCAGCACCTGCTCGCCAAACGCCAGTGCCGACTCGAAGGTCTCGCGGATCTGATAGTCGACCCCCGCCTCGATCAGACGCAGCGAATGCCCCCGGTCAAAGGCGCGGACGAACAGCTTGGTCAGCGGGAACTCCGAACGGATCAGTTCGACGATGTGGTCCGCCTGCTCCGGCTTGTCGATACAGACCAGCACCGCCTCGGCCTTGTCGACGCCCGAGGCGCGCAGCACGTCCAGCCGGGTGCCGTCGCCGTAATAGACCTTGAAGCCGAACTGGCCCGCCGCCTGGATCATCTCGACGTCGTTCTCGATGATTGACACATCGACGTCGCGCGCCAGCAGGGGCTGGGACACCACCTGGGCAAAGCGGCCGAAGCCGATGATCAGCACCTGCTCGCGCAGGTTCTCGGCCATCTCGACGCCGTCCATCGCGCCGGGATCCTGTGTCTCCTTGGGCATGAACCGGCCCAGCAGCATTGTCGTGACCGGCGTCAGCACCATCGACAGGATGACAATCGCCGTCAGCGCTGCACTGATCCGGGCATCGAACAGGCCCACCGTGCCCGCCGCCGCATAGAGGACAAAGGCGAACTCGCCCCCTTGCGCGAACAGCACGGCGCGCTCGACCGCCTCGCGCTCCCGCGCCTTGAACAGCCGCGCCACGCCATAGATGGCCACAGCCTTGACCGCCATGAAGGCGATCACCCCGCCGACCACCAGCTGCCAGTCGGCGATCACCACCCCGATATCCAGCGCCATGCCGACGCTCAGGAAGAACAGGCCCAGCAGGATGGCGCGGAACGGCTCGACGTCGGCTTCCAGCTGATGACGGAAGGTCGATTCCGACAGCAGCACCCCGGCCAGGAACGCCCCCATGGCCATCGACAGCCCGCCCATGTCCATCACCCAGGCCGCGCCGACCACCACCAGCAGGGCGGCGGCGGTCATCACCTCGCGCCCGCCATACCGGGCCAGGATGCGGAACACCGGGTTCATGACAAAGCGTCCGGCCACCAGCACGGCGGTGATCGCCGCCAGCGCCAGACCGACCGTCTGCCACAGGGGCGGGCCCTCGATCGTATTCACGCCCGTGACCGTGGCCAGCACCGCCACCACCGCCAGCAGCGGCACAATGGCCAGGTCCTCCAGCAGCAGGATCGACACCGCCCGCTGGCCGGATGGAGCGCCCATTTCTCCGCGCTCCTCCAGCATCTGCATGATCACTGCGGTCGAGCTGAGGACGAAGCCCATGGCCCCGACAAAGGCGACCGCGGGCGACAGCCCCAGCGCCATGCCGGTCAGGGTCAGCAGGCCGCCGCAGACCGCCACCTGGGTCGCGCCGAGGCCGAAAATCTCTTTCCGCAGCGACCACAATCGGGTCGGTCGCATCTCCAGCCCGATGATGAAAAGGAAGATGACCACGCCGAATTCAGCGACGTGCAATATGGTCTCCGGCTCGGAGAACAGGCCGAGGCCGAACGGCCCTATGGCCAGACCGGCGGCCAGATAGCCCAGCACCGAGCCCAGCCCTAACTTGCGAAAAATCGGCACCGCCAGAACGCCGGCCCCCAGCAGCGCCGCCGCATGCCCCAGCCCCAGTCCGCCCGCATCCGCCATGGCCGCCTCCCCCTGATTGAAACTGACTCCGTAGCAGAGGTTGGCGAGGCCGTCACAATCTGGCCCCATAACCCACGGCTGAATGCACGCCTCGACCTTGGAGGGTGTCACCATGACTCGCACGAAGCCGAACCGCATTGCCGCCGTCGCTGTCAGCGGCTCGCTGATCCTGTCGCTGTCCGGCCCGCCTGCCATCGCTGTCCCCTTGCAGGATCGCGTCGTCGATGGAGAGCCCACAGCGGCCGCCTGCGCGCCCTTCGGGTTTGAAGTCCGCGGCGCAGCTGTCGACGATATGGTTGTCAACGGGACGCGCGTGCGCCGGGACCCGGCCAGTGCGCCTACGCCCTTGATCCAGGTTGAGCGCGAGTCCCTGCTCGCTTCGGGGGCCTCGACGACGACAGACAATCTCGCGACCATCCCCTCTGCTCCGCCTCCGCCTCCGCCGCCAGCCAGTCGTGAGGTGCGTCAGTCCTATACCGGCCCCGCCATTGTGACCCCGGGCCCGGCGGTTACACCCCCGTCGACCGAACGCTATCCCGACGCCGTGCCCAATCCGGTCAAGCGCACCGCCGACGAGCCCGTCTCGACCTTCTCGATCGACGTCGACACAGCCGCCTATTCCAACGTCCGGCGCTTCCTCGGCGATGGTCAGCGGCCGCCGCGCGATGCCGTGCGGGTTGAGGAGATGGTCAATTATTTCGACTATGACCTGCCCGCCCCCACCTCGATGGCGCAGCCCTTTGCCGTCACCACCAGCGTGGTCGACTCGCCCTGGAGCCCCGGCCGCAAGATCGTCCATGTGGCACTTCAGGGCTATGAACTGCCGGCCAACCAGCGCCTGCCGCTGAACCTGACCTTCATGGTCGATGTGTCCGGCTCGATGCAGAGCCCCGACAAGCTGGGGCTGGCCCAGCGCACCATGAATCTGATCATCGACCGCATGCGGCCGCAGGATTCGATCGCCGTCACCACCTATGCCTCGGGCGCGCGGGTGCTGCTGACGCCGACACCGGGCACCGAAAAGCTCAAGCTGCGCTGCGCCGTGGCCTCCCTGTCCGCCGGCGGCTCGACCGCCGGGGCGGCGGGCATGGTCAATGCCTATGACCAGGCCGAGGCGGCCTTTGGCGCGGACAAGATCAACCGCATCCTGATGTTCACCGACGGCGACTTCAACGTCGGGGTCACCGAGGACAAGCGGCTGGAGGACTATGTCGCCGAAAAGCGCGAAACCGGCATCTATCTGTCGGTCTATGGCTTCGGGCGCGGCAACTATCAGGACGCCCGCATGCAGGCCATCGCCCAGGCCGGCAACGGCACCGCCGCCTATGTCGATGATCTGGACGAGGCCCGACGCCTGTTCGGACCGGCCTTTGACCGGGGCGCCTTCCCCATCGCCGACGACGTCAAGATCCAGGTCGAGTTCAACCCCGCCCGGGTCAGCGAATACCGGCTGATCGGCTATGAGACGCGGATGCTGTCCGAGGCCGATTTCTCCAACGACCGCATCGATGCGGGCGAGGTCGGATCGGGCGCGGCCGTCGTCGCCCTCTATGAGATCACCCCCGTCGGTGGCCCCAGCCAGCTGCCGGATCGCCGCTACGAACAGACCCCCACGCCGACCGGCGATCCGACTGGCGAATGGGCCTTTGTGCAGGTGCGGTTCAAGTCGCCGGGTGACGACACCTCGCAACTGATGCAGCACCCGGTCACGGGTCAGGACACCCGTCCCGGCACCGAGGTCCGTTGGGCGCTCGCCGTCGCCGGCGCCGCCCAGCTGCTGCGCGGCGACCCGTGGCTGGCCCCCGACTATGGCTGGGATCAGGTCATCGACCTGGCCCAGGGCGCGCGCGGCGAGGACCCCTGGGGCCAGCGGGCCGAGTTCGTCAACCTGTCCCGCGCCGCCTCGGAACTGGGCCCGGTGCGGGCGCCCTGACCGGGCGGCCGGAGCCTGCTATCCTGCCGGGCGTTGTCCGCTTGCACGGCCACCGACTGCTGGAGGATTGCCCATGCCTGACATGATGTCCGCCCTGCCCGTCTCCGGGCTCATGGAGACATGGGTGCTGCCGGTGCTGCTGGCGCTGGGGCTGGCGGCAGCGTCCGGCCTGCGCATCTTTGTGCCGCTGTTCATGGCGGCGCTGGCGGCAAAGTTTCAGCTGTTCGGCATCGAGCTGAACGACGGCATGCTGTGGATGACCTCCAACACCGCCATCGCCGCCCTGGGTCTGGCGACCATCATCGAGATCGTCTCGGACAAGGTGCCGGTGCTCGACAACGCCCTGCACGCGGTCGGCCTGATCGCGCGGCCGGTCGCCGGGGCCATGGTGGCCGGGTCGATGTTCGTGGGCCTTGATCCGACCGCGGCGGCCATTGCCGGCATCATCGTCGGCGCCCCGACAGCGCTGGCCTTTGGCGCGGCCCAGGGCGGCACCCGCGCCGCCTCGACCCTGTCCACCGCCGGCATGGCCAATCCCCTCCTCAGCGTCGTCGACGATGTGATGAGTGTCGGCACCGTGCTGATCGCCTTCCTCATGCCACTCCTGATCCCGGTCGTGATCCTGATCGGCTTTCTGGTGCTGCGGGCGGTCTACAACCATTGGCGCAAGGGCAACGCCCCCACCGTCATGCCGGAACTGTCGGCTAGATGTCGAAGCTATGAAGGTTGTT
>NZ_DDOD01000017.1:0-30419 GCF_002341485.1 Brevundimonas sp. UBA2503
AAGCGGGTGCCCTTGAAGTTCGGCATGGGGTTCGACTTGCGCCAGACGATGTCGTTCAGCACCCAGAAGCCGAGGTCCTGAATGGCCGAGCCCAGCCGGAAGACATTGTGGTAGCTGCCGATCACCCAGATCGTGCCCTCGAGCTTCAGCACCCGGCGGCACTCGGCCAGCCAGGCACGGGTGAAGGCGTCATAGGCGGCGAAGCTGTCGAACTTGTCCCAGTCGTCATCGACGGCATCGACGCGTGAGTTGTCGGGGCGCAGCAGGTCGCCGCCCAGCTGAAGATTATAGGGCGGGTCGGCGAACACCGCATCGACCGAGGCGTCCGGCAGGGACTTCAGCACCTGGATGCAGTCCCCGTTGAGGATGACGTCGGTCTTGAACTCGGACATGCAGGCGCGCCCCTGTGGAAACAAGCGGCGATCCTGAGTCCGCAGGGTTAAGAGGCGGTTAGCCGTGTTGCCGAAAGCGGAGGGAAGGGGCGTCTGGTGCAATCCCGACAAAGTCCGCTATGACGCCCGGATGATCGCACGTCTTCGTCCAGTTCCGTTCCCGATCGGGCCCGTCCACTTCGTCGGCATCGGCGGCATCGGCATGAGCGGCATCGCCGAGATCATGCTCAAGATCGGCTACCAGGTGCAGGGCTCGGACGCGAAAGCCGGGGCCAATACCGAGCGGTTGGAACAGCTGGGCGCGAAGATCTTCATCGGCCATGACGCCGCCCATGTGGGCGAGGAGGTCGCGGCCGTCGTCTATTCCACGGCGGTGCGGGCGGATAATCCGGAGCTCACGGTCGCGCGCGGACGGCGGATTCCGCTGGTGCGGCGGGCCGAGATGCTGGCCGAGCTGATGCGGCTGCAGTTTTCGGTGGCGGTGGGGGGCACCCACGGCAAGACGACCACGACGTCGATGATCGCGGCCCTGCTGGATGCGGGCGGTACCGACCCGACCATCGTCAATGGCGGGATCATCAATGCCTATGGGACCAACGCCAAGGTCGGCGACGGCGACTGGATCGTGGTCGAGGCCGATGAGTCGGACGGCAGTTTCCTGAGGCTCAAGTCGACGGTCGCCGTGGTGACCAATATCGACCCGGAGCATCTGGACCACTACGGCGACTTTGACGGGGTGCGGAAGGCCTTCGTCGATTTCGTCGAGAACATCCCCTTCTACGGCTTTGCCGCCGTATGCCTCGACCACCCCGAGGTGCAGCGGTTGGTGGCGACCATAGATAACCGGCGCATGGTCACCTATGGCACCAATCCGCAGGCCATGGTGCGTGCCATCAACTGCGACATGGGCCCGGACGGGGCGCGCTTTGACGTGGCCTTCCAGAAGCAGGGGCTGGATGCGCTGGACGAGCCCGATGTGCTGGAGGGGCTGCATTTGCCGATGGCGGGGGCACACAATGTCTCGAACGCCCTGGCCGCCATCGCCGTGGCGCGCGAGCTGGGCATTTCGGACGCGGCGATCCGCGAGGGACTGGCGGGCTTTGGCGGGGTCAAGCGGCGCTTTACGACCACCGGCGTCGTTGATGGCGTGCGCATCGTCGATGACTATGGCCACCACCCGGTCGAGATCGCTGCGGTGCTGAAGGCCGCGCGGCAGGTGGTCCACAAGACCGAGGGTTCAGGCCGGGTGATCGCCGTGGTCCAGCCGCACCGCTATACGCGCCTGCGCGACCTGATGAACGACTTCTCGACCTGTTTTGCCGATGCGGATTCGGTGCTGGTAGCCGATGTCTATGCGGCCGGAGAGCAACCGATCGAGGGGGTCGACAAGGACGCCCTGGTCGAGGGCATCCGCCGGTTCGGCCACCGGTCGGTGCGGCCGCTGGAAAGCGCCGCCGCCCTGCCGCGCCTGATCCGCGAGGAGGCGAAGGCCGGGGATCTGGTCGTGCTGCTGGGCGCCGGGGACATCACCGCCTGGGCCTATGCCCTCCCTGGCCAGTTGGAGGCGCTGGGATGACGGTCACGGGCGGATGCCAGTGCGGGCGAGTGCGCTACCGCATCAGCGGCGGTCTGGATCATGCGCATTTCTGTCACTGCCGGATGTGTCAGAAGGCCGTGGGCAATGTGTTCGCCGCGCTGGTGGGATGCCCGCGTGAAAACCTGACCTGGGAAGGTGAGGGGCCGGAGGTGTTCGATAGCTCCTCGGTGGCCGAGCGGCCCTTCTGTGCCCTCTGCGGCACGCCGCTGGGCTTTGCCTACAAGGACAGCGACTGGGTCAATGTGACGATCGGCAGTCTGGATGATCCCTCGCTGGCGCCGATCCAGCAGCACTGGGGCGTCGAGGCCATGGTGCCGTGGCTGGAACTGGGAGACGACCGCCCACGCTGCAGCACGGGCGAGGGGCTGAACGCCCACCAGACGGCGCGCCTGAAGGACATGACCTCTCATCAGGCAGACGACGCATGAGCGATTGGCGAGACGCTCTGCCCGAGGTTCGCGGCAAGCTGCTGCGGGATGAGCCGCTGGGGCCCTACACCTGGTTTCGGGTGGGCGGGGCGGCAGATGTGTTGTTCCTTCCGGCGGATGCGGATGATCTGGCGGACTTCCTGAAGGCGCTGGACCTGGGCGTGCCGGTCACGGTGCTGGGTGTCGGCTCGAACGTCATCGTGCGCGACGGCGGGGTCGAGGGGGTGGTGATCCGGCTGGCGGGACGGCCGTGGGCGCAGATCACGACCGAGGGCGACACGATCACGGCGGGCGCGGGGGCGCTGGACTCCATGGTGGCGCGGGCCTCGGCCAAGGCCGGGATCGGCGGGCTGGAGTTCTATGCGGGCATTCCGGGCACCATCGGCGGCGCCCTGATCATGAATGCCGGCTGCTATGGGTCGGAGACAATGGACGTGCTGGTCTCGGCCCGGGGGCTGAACCACAGGGGCGAGCGGGTCGACTATGTGCTGGCCGACTTTGGCTACACCTATCGCCATTCGGAGGTGCCGGCCGACATCATCTGGCTGGAGGCGACCTATCGGGGTCGGCCCGACGACCCGGAGGCGGTTCAGGCCCGCATCGACGAGATCACCAGTCGCCGCGAACAGACCCAGCCGATCCGCGAGAAGACCGGCGGCTCAACCTTCAAGAACCCGCCGGGCCATTCCAGCTGGAAACTTGTGGATGAAACGGGCTGGCGCGGGAAACTGTTTTCGGTCACCGGGGGTGGGGCCAAGTTCAGCGAATTGCACAGTAATTTCATGATCAACCCGGGCGAGGCGACGGCTGCGGACATCGAGGGACTGGGCGAGGCGGTGCGAACCGACGTTCAAAGTAAACTCGGCGTAAACCTCGAATGGGAGATCAAGAGGATCGGCCGCCCTCTCTGAGTTCCGTTCCGCCCCATGAACCGCCCCCTGAAAGACCTGCACGTCGCCGTCCTGATGGGGGGGCTGTCGGCCGAGCGCGAGGTGTCGCTCAACTCGGGCAAGGGCTGCGCGGACGCGCTTGAAGGGCAGGTGGCCCGCGTCAGCCGCATCGACGCCGGGCGGGATCTGGCCAATGTGCTGGGCGGGCTGATCCGTCCCGATGTGGTGCTGAACTGTCTGCACGGCGCCTGGGGCGAGGACGGTTGCGTCCAGGGCGTACTTGAGACGCTGAATATTCCCTACACCCACTCCGGCGTGCTGGCCTCGGCCCTTGCCATGGACAAGGCCAAGTCCAAGGCGGTGCTGGCGGCGGCGGGCATTCCGGTGCCGGGCGGCGGCCTGTTCGACCGGCATGAGGTCGCGCGCGACCACGTCATGGCGCCGCCCTATGTGATCAAGCCGAATGCCGAGGGGTCGTCTGTCGGCGTGTTCCTCGTGACCGAGGGGGCCAACCGGCCTCCCGCCGAGGTGGGCGCCGCCGACTGGACCTATGGCGAACAGGTGATGGTCGAGCCCTTCATCGCCGGGCGCGAGCTGGCGGTTGCCGTGCTGGGCGAGGCGGACGGACCTCGGGCGCTAACCGTCACGGACATCACCCCGACCAAGGGCTTCTATGACTATGAGGCCAAATATGCCCCGGGTGGGTCGGTACATGAGCTGCCCGCGCGGCTGAAATCCGATGTGTTCGAGATGGCGCTGCGCCTGTCGGAGCGGGCGCACACGGCCTTGGGCTGTCGCGGGGTGACGCGATCCGATTTCCGTTATGACGATGTTAAGGACGTTCTCGTTCTTCTGGAGGTCAACACCCAGCCGGGCATGACCTCGACCTCGCTCGTTCCCGAGCAGGCCGCCCATGTCGGCGTCGGGTATCCGGAACTGGTCAGGTGGATGGTGGAGGACGCGTCATGCCCGCGGTAGTTCGCGGCGGTCGGCGCCAGCAGGGCGGGGGCGCGTCGGGTGGACGTCAGGCCCCGGCCTCGCGTGGACGCTCGGGGCGCGGCAAGGGCCCGGCGGTCGGCATCCCGGCCAAGATGGCGGCGATCGGTCGGCTCGACCTGTCCGCGCGCGCGGTCGGGATTTCGCTGCTGGTCGGCGTGTTGTTCATCGGCGGGCTGATGGCGACCGGTGCCCGTGCCGAGCGGGTCGGCCAGTCGGTCTCGGACGGCGTCGACGGCATGGTAGCCGGGATGGGCTTTCGCCTGGGCCGGGTGCATGTGACCGGCGCGTCAGACGAGGCCATGCCCGCCATTCAGGCGGCGCTGGATGTGACGGCTGGCCAGTCGATGAGTTCGCTGGATCTGGACGCCCTTCTGGAACAGGTGCGCGGCGTCAGCTGGGTCAAGGATGCGCGGGTCGTGCGTCTGCTGCCCGGCACCCTGATGGTCGAGGTGGTCGAGCATGATCGGCTGGCCATCTGGCAGGCCAATGGCCAGATCGCGGTCATCGACGGCGACGGTCAGGTGATCCGCGGTGCTGATCCGCGTCAGTATCTGCATCTGCCGCTGGTGGTGGGGACGGGGGCCGAGCTGGCCGCCTCCGAAATCCTGCCCTTGATTGAGGCCCGCCCGCGCCTGCGTGACCGGACCGAGGCGTTGATCCGCGTCGATGAGCGGCGCTGGGACATTCGTCTGAAGGATGGTGGCCTGATCCGCCTGCCGGCCGACGGCTCCGAGGCCGCCCTTATTCAACTGGATGCGCTGGACCAGCGGCATCAGCTGTTCGAGCGCGGCTTTGAACTGGTGGATCTGAAGGTACCCGGCACGCTGGGTCTGCGCCCGGCAGAGCTGGCGGGGGATCTGGCGGCTGCGCCTATGGTTGCGGGAGGGCTGTGATGGCGGGACGTCGTCCGGAACTGACGCTGGACGGGGCCATGGGCGGCGGTCGCGCACCGCTGGTCGCGGCGCTGGATATCGGCCATTCCAAGATGGCCTGCTTCATCATGAAGGCCGACGGCGTACGCCATGCCGACCGGACGGTACGGGTGGCCGGGGTCGGCCATGTGCAGTCGCGCGGCGTCCAGCAGGGCATGATCGTCGATATGGAGGGCGCCGCCCAGGCTATCGGCCATGTGGTCGAGCGGGCCGAACGCGCCGCGGGTGTCCCGGTAACCGGAGTGATCGTCAGCACCTCGGCCGGACGCATGCAGAGCCACCGGGTTCGCTCGCGCGTGTCGCTGGGTGCCAATCCGGTCAGCGACGCCGATCTGGCGCGCGCCATCGGTCTGGCGCTCGACAAGATTCGCCTGCCGGACCGCAGGCCCATCCATGTGTTGCCGGTGGCCTGGTCGGTGGATGATGCCCGGGGTGTGCGCGACCCGCGCGCCATGCGCGGCAACAGTCTGGAACTGGACCTGCTGGTCGTGTCGATGGCCGAGACGGCCTTCATGTCGCTGAGCCATTGTCTGGAATTGGCGCATCTGGATCTGCAGGGCGTGGTGGCGGCCCCCGTGACCTCGGCCCTTGCTGCGCTTGAAGATGATGAGATGGACCTCGGCGCCCTGTGCATCGACATGGGTGGCGGGACAACCACCGCTACCGTCTGGGCCGACCGTAGCCTGCTGCACGTCGAAAGCCTCAATGTCGGCGGCGATCACGTGACCAGTGATATCGCCAAGGGGCTGTCAACCTCGCGTGCCGGGGCCGAGCGACTGAAGACGCTGCACGGCTCGGCCATGGCATCGGCCAACGAGGACCGCGAACTACTCGAGGCGCCGCCGCGCGGGGAGGACCCTTCCGCCGGCGCCGTGGTGGTCCCGCGCGCCATGCTGAAAAGTGTCATCGCGCCCCGGGTCGAGGAGACGCTTGAAATCCTGCGCGACCGAATCCGTACCGGCGGCATTGCGCTGGAGCCAGGGACCAGTGTCGTGCTGACAGGCGGAGCAAGCCAGCTGAACGGCGTGCGCGAGCTGGCGGTGCGGGTGTTTGACCGTCCGGTGCGCTTGGGGAGGCCGCAACGCGCGCCGCACCTGGCTGATGCCGCCTCGGGTCCGGCCTTCTGTGCGGCGGCCGGGTGTTTGCTGAAGTCTGCCTATGGTCCGAGAGAATCGGTTTCAGCCCGTCGGCTGATGACCCGCCAGATTTCGGCCAATGATGCGCCAAATCCGCACACCGGGGGCCTGGTCGCCCGGGCAGCGGACTGGCTGCGGCGCAATCTCTGAAATGCCTGCCCGCAGGGGCGTTGTCACATTTCCCTTCGATGGCGAGAGTGTGTCCGGATTGTAACATCTGGTGCCTTGAGTGGCCACAGTCGGGCCACAATGCCTTGTGGTGGGCCACTTTGCTGCTAGCGTGCAATCCGGAAGCGTGGGTTACGGCTCGTCACCTGCGTCACGTATTGTCAAATCACTTGGTTGGGGCATCACAACATGCTGTTGAAGCGCAAATATCTCTTTGGAACGACCATCCTGGCCGGCGTCATGATGGCGTCGGCTCCGGCTCTGGCTCAGGACGCCGGTCAGAACCAGCAGGACCCGCAAGCCCGGGAAACCACGGTTGAAGAAATCGTCGTTACCGGTTCGCGCATCCGCCGCGACCCGACCAACGCCCCCACCCCGCTGATCCAGGTCGAGCGCGAAGCGCTGCTGACGACCGGTCAGTCGACCGTGATCGACTATCTGGCCACCATCCCGGCCCTGTCGAACTCGCTGGTCCCGTCGGACACGACCGGTTCGGGCCTGAACGACGGTGGTCTGGACTTCGCCAACCTGCGCTCGCTGGGCACCGGCCGTACGCTGACCCTGGTTGACGGTCGCCGTCACGTCGGTTCCAGCGCCGGTACGCTGTCGGTCGACGTTTCGACCATCCCGCGCCTGCTGATCGAGAACATCGAGATCATCACCGGTGGTGCCTCGTCGATCTACGGCGCCGACGCCGTGGCCGGTGTGCTGAACTTCATCCTGCGCGACGACTTCGAAGGCGTCGAGTTCGATGCCAACTACGGCATGATCAACCAGAACGGCGAGGCCTCGCGCCGCGCGTCGCTGCTGGTCGGTGCGAACCTGCTGGACGACCGTCTGAACGTCTATGCCTTCGGTGAGTACGAGAAGGCCGACATGGTCACCTCGTTCGACGTCGACTGGATCAACGACGACCCGCGCTTCATCGGCATTGATGCTGACCCCACCTCGGCGCCGTCCGACGGTTTCCTCGACAATATGCTGTTCTACGGCCTGAACCGCATGGACCGTCCGCGCTGGGGCCAGGTGACGGTCGCCAACTCCCAGGCTGCCAGCCCGCTGAACGACCCGGATATTCCGAACTTCACCTGCGTCACCTCGACGGGCGCGTTCACCTACAGCTCCAGCTGTTATGCCGTGAACCCGGGCAAGACCTGGTGGTTCGATCCCGGTCAGGGCACGGCCCGTCTGGCCGACTTCGGCCAGCGTATCGGCAACACCGGCGCGAACCGTCCGTACAACTACGGTGGCGACGGCGTCAGCGCGGCTGACTTCTCGACCGCCTCGCGCTTCCCGGAAATCGAGTCCGAGCGCTTCCAGGCCGGCTTCACCTTCAGCATTCTGCCGAACGTGAACCTGTCGGGTGAGTACAAGCTGGTCACCGAGGATGTGTTCGACATCTCGCAGCCGACCTTCTTCAACATCTATCTGGACAACACCAGCTACGGGCCGACCGGCACGCCGCTGATCTATGGTGTGCAGTCCTATGACCTGCGCTGGTCGGACAACGCCTTCCTGCCCCAGAACGTCAAGGATGCGATCGCAACCAACCGGGTGGCCCGCTACAGCGCCCCGACGGCGACCCAGGGTGGCCAGTTCCTCGGTGACTTCCTGGTTCAGCAGGCCCAGTACATTTCGTTCGGTCCCGACCGGACGCAGGACAACAGCCGCGAAGTCGAGCGCTATGTCATCGGCCTGGACGGTGATTTCGACAACCTCCTGTTCTTCCGCAATGTGAACTGGGATATCGGCTATACCCGCGGCGAACTGAACAACGTCAACGCCGAGCGCGGCATCGACTCGCAACGCTTCGCCCTGGCCTCGGACGCCGTGGTCGATACTGCGGGTATCCTCGGATCGCCGGGCGCCATTGTCTGCCGCTCGACCCTGCTGGATGCCCAGAGCATCAACACCGCCAACCGTCGTCCGGGCGGCACCGGTAACCTGCAGGACACCCAGTATGGTCAGGACTCGATCGACCAGTGCGCCCCGCTGAACATCTTCGGCGCCGGCAACCAGTCGGATGCCGCCCTGGCCTATATCGACGCCACCATTCGGGTTCGCGAGCAGAACATCTCGGAGCAGGCCCTGGTCAACGTGGCCGGTCAGCTGTGGGACTTCTGGGGCGCCGGTCCGATCGGCGTGGCTCTCGGCTACGAGCAGCGTCGTGAATACACCGAAGGTGTGGGTCGCAGCGCGGACACCAACGGCCGTCTGCTGTTCATGAACACCGGCCCGGACTTCCTGGGTGCGGAATATGAGAGCGACGAGTTCTACGGCGAAATCGCCATCCCGCTGTTCCGCGATGGATTCCTGGGTGACTACGCCGAGTTCAGCGCCTCCTACCGTGAGTTCGACTACACCACGGCAGGCAAGGGTGACGTGTACGGCCTGAACCTGGTCTACCGTCCGATCTCGGATATCGCTTTCCGGACCAGCCTGAACACCTCGGTGCGCGTGCCCAACCTGGCGGAGAACTTCCGTCCGGCCACCCAGACCTTCTACAACGGTGTGGTCGATCCCTGCGCCACGGCCTCGATCACCAACCCGTCGCTGAATCCGGAAATCCGCGCCAACCGGGTCCGGAACTGTGAGGCTCTGGCTATTGCCGACGGCTTCGCTCCGGGCTTCTTCGACTGGAACGGGAGCACCGCCACGACCGATGACGACTATCTCCCGAACTACACCTCGGGTGTTGCCGGTGTGAACGCGGGTAACCCCTTCCTGGAGCCGGAAGAGTCGGAATCCTTCACCTTCTCGGTGATCCTGAAGCCGCGCATGTTCCCCAACCTGTCGGTGGTGCTGGACTACTATGACATCCGCGTCGACAACGTGATCTCGGCCGTGTCGGCCCGGGTTGCCTCGGAAAACTGCGTCAACGGCAACACGCTGGATGCCGCGGCTTGCGCCACCATCTTCCGCAACAATCCGTCTACCTGGGATGGCATCTCGAACGATGCGGTCGCCCGTTCGTCGGGCTTCCGGATCGGCGCGCCGGCCGGTGACCCGATCGGCGGCTTCATCCAGGGGTCGATCAACTACGCCGGCCTGGAAACCGAAGGTCTGGACTTCAGCGTCAACTATGCGATCGACACCTTCGATCTGTTCGGTCAGGACTGGGGTCGCTTCTCCTACAGCCTGAATGGTCTGTGGCTGATCAGCCAGGAGTCCTACACCAACACCTCGGATCCGACCGATGCGAGCGGTTCGGCGGGCAACCTGTTCTTCCCGCGGGTTCGCTTCAACTCCTCGCTGACCTATGCTCCGAACGACATCTGGAGCATCAACTGGACGGCTGACTGGCAAACGTCGCAGGACATCTCCAGCCCGTTCGGCCTGATCAGCAACATCGATAGCATCCCGCCGGAAGCGATCCGGTCCGGTGCCTTCACCCGCCACGACTTCACCTTCCGCTGGAATGTGCGTGACGACCTGTCGATGCGTGCCGGTGTGGTCAACGCCTTCGACAACGAGCAGAACCCCTACCTGGGCAACACGCTCTACAACAACTTCGATGCCTGGGGCCGTCGCTTCTTCATCGGCTTCAACTATCGTCCCTGGTAAGGATTTTTCCTTCCGGAACGGGAAAGGGCGGCTCGCAAGAGCCGCCCTTTTTCTTTGTGTCCTCTCGAAAATAAGTACGTGCGCGGAGGCTCCATCCCCTCTGACCTGATCCCCGACTCAGTCTATGCGGTAACTCCCTGTTAAGGCTTACGGGTGTTCTATTAACCCGCTCATAACCAATGCGATTCGGGGGGATTGGCGTCGGTTGACCGGAGCGGGCTCGGATTGAAGGTCGGAAAAACACATGTCGCTGTCGCTGGTGCGCCCTGAAGCCACGGAATTGAAGCCCCGGATCGTCGTGTTCGGCGTCGGTGGCGCGGGCGGCAATGCCGTCAACAACATGATCGATGCGGGCCTTGAGGGGGTCGACTTCGTCGTCGCCAATACCGACGCCCAGCATCTGAGCTTTGCCAAGACCGACCGCCGGATCCAGCTGGGCGAGACGATCACGCAAGGCCTGGGCGCGGGCGCTCACCCCGAGGTCGGCATGAATGCTGCCGAGGAATCCGCCGACGAGATCGCCACCCACCTCGAGGGTGCGCATATGGTGTTCATCACCGCCGGCATGGGCGGGGGCACGGGTACCGGTGCCGCGCCGGTGATCGCCAAATGCGCCCGCGACCGCAATATCCTGACGGTTGGTGTGGTGACCAAGCCCTTCACCTTTGAAGGCCGCCACCGCATGCGTCTGGCCGAGGCCGGCATTGCCGAGCTGCAGCGCTATGTCGACACCCTGATCGTCATTCCGAACCAGAACCTGTTCCGCGTCGCCAATGAACGCACGACCTTTGCCGATGCCTTCGGCATGGCCGACCAGGTGCTTCATTCGGGTGTGCGCTCGATCACCGACCTGATGATCCTGCCGGGTCTGATCAACCTCGATTTCGCCGACGTGCGCGCTGTGATGAGCGAAATGGGCAAGGCCATGATGGGCACGGGCGAGGCCGAGGGCGATGACCGCGCCTTGATGGCCGCCCAGAATGCCATCGCCAACCCGCTGCTGGACGAAACCAGTTTGAAGGGCGCCAAGGCCGTGCTGGTCAACATCACCGGCGGCATGGACATGACCCTGCTGGAAGTTGACGAGGCCGCCAACGCCATCTCGGCCGAGGTCGATCCCGACGCCAACATCATCTTCGGTGCCGCCTTCGATCCCGCTCTGGACGGCAAGATCCGCGTGTCTGTGGTCGCCACCGGCATGGACGAAGAAGTGATGGCCCAGACCCCGCCCTCGACCCTGTCGCGCCCGCTGACCACCGGACGGCCGGCGCCCCGGATGCCGGAGCGTGAGCCGCAGCGCGCCCCCGAGCCCGTGATCCGCGCCACCGAGCCGGCGCCGGTGACTCCGACCTTCGAACCGACGATCCGCACGGCCGAGCCGCGCGTCCAGCCGCAGCCGCAGGCCCCCGAGCCGGTGGCGAAGGCAGAGGCCCCGCGCACGCTTGAGCCCATCGTTGACCCGTGGGTCGAGGAATATGAGGCCGACCGGACCCCGCGCACCCCGACGCGTCCGGTCCAGGGCGACCTGTATATGGAGCCCGCCCGCGAGCCTGCGCGTGCCGAACGCCAGCCGGAACCTGAGCCCGAGTGGGACGACCGGGATCACCATCGCAAGTCGGGCTGGAGCCTGTTCGGCCGCAAGCGCCCCGCGCCGGAGCCCGCGCCCTATGCCCCGGAAGCCCGCACCGAGCCCCGGCCGATGCGCCTGTCTGGTAATCAGGCGCTGAAGACGCCGGAGCCCGAGCCGACCGAGGAAGATGAGTTGGAAATCCCCTCGTTTCTGAGGCGGCTGGCCAACTGATGCACCGGTGCGAACGTCCGTGATCCGGGCGTTCGTCACCGCATCGAAACAATCCGAAACCTGACTTTGGTTTTCCTCTCGTAAACCAGACCGTAGAGGTGTCGTCGGGCAATTCCGCCCGGCCTCTGTGTGGACGTTTCGTGATCCCGGTCAAAGCCGATCATCTGGAACAGACCCTGCGCGCCCCGGCGATCATCGCCGGCGTGGGCGTGCACACGGGCCAGCGCGTCCGTCTGGCCGTGCGTCCGGCGCCGACGGGCACCGGCATCGTCTTTGTGCGCACTGACATCACTGACCGCGACAATCGTATCCCGGTGTCGGGAGAGGCTGTGGTCGAGGCCCGCCTGAACACCATGATCGAGAATGGCGCGGGCGTGCGCCTGTCGACCATCGAGCATCTGATGGCGGCCTTCTGCGCGCTGGGTATCTCCAATGCCGTGGTCGAGGTGGATGGCCCCGAACTGCCGATCCTGGATGGCTCGGCGCTGCCGTTCGTGCAGCTTCTGGACCGGGCGGGTTTCCGCAATCAGGCGGCACCGCTGCGCTTTATCGAAATCCTGTCGCCGATCGAGGTGACCGAGGGCGACAAGCATGCGCGCCTGCTGCCGTGTGACCGCTATGAGATGCGGTTCGAGATCGACTTCGACACCCCTGTGATCGGCAATCAGGTGGTGGATTTCGTCGTCGATGAGGCCACCTTCCGCAGCGACATCATGGCGGCCCGCACCTTTGGCTTTGCCCATGAGGTCGAGGCCCTGCGCCGCGCCGGTCTGGCCCGGGGCGGCAGCCTTGAGAATGCGGTCGTGATTGACGGCGACCAGATCCTGAACACCGGCGGCCTGCGGATGGAGCGTGAGTTCGTCAGGCACAAGGCGCTGGACGCCATCGGCGACCTCTATGTGCTCGGGGGCCCGCTGCTGGGCCGCTATGAAGGCTACAAGGCCGGCCACGCGGTCAACAACATGCTGGTCCGCGCACTGCTGGCTCGCCCGGATGCCTGGCGCGAGGTCGTCCGCACGCCCGACCTGGCGCTGGCGGGCTGAGGCCTACTCCAACGTAATCACGCTCATCATCCGGCCGAAGTCGGGCTCGCCGCTGAGGTGGGCGCGGCGGTTGGAGTAGAAGCGGTCGGGGTCGGGCAGGGTATCGTGGCCCGTCCAGGCGATCTGGCCGACGCCTGCGCGCTCCAGTTTCGACATGACATAGCCCGGCAGGTCGAACTGACGCTTGTCGGGCTGTTTGCCCATGACGAAGAACTGGCCCGAGCCCGAGGACTGGCGCAGGAACCGTTCCTCGAAGGCCTCGTCGACCTCATAGGAGGCCTGGGCGATGGTGGGGCCGACGACGGCGATGGTCTGGTCGTGCTCGGCGCCGCTCTCCTTCATCCGGCGCAGGGTGGCCTCGATGACGCCGCCGACGGCGCCTTTCCAGCCCGCGTGGACGGCGGCGACCAGCCCGGCGCGGGGGTTTGCGATCAGGATAGGCGCGCAGTCGGCGGTCAGGACGGCGCACAGGATGCCCGGTTCCTCCACGGCGATCACGGCATCCCCCTCGGGGCGTTCGTCGCCGAAGGGCTGGTCGGTCATGTGCACGATGTCGGAGTGGATCTGGTAGCAGGCGGCGAAGTCATCGGGCGTGCCCCCCATGGCGGCGGCGACGCCGGCACGGTTTTCGCGGACCGCCTCGGGGTCATCGTTCGAGCCCACGCCGGTGTTCAGCCCCTTGTAGATCCCGGTCGAGACGCCGCCCTCACGCGTGAAAAAGCCATGTCGGATGCCCGGGATATCCAGCAGCGGATGGGTGATCGGCGTCGGCAGGTCGGTCATGGTTCAACCTAGAAGGCGGGCAGGGTCAGGGTATCGGGGACATACAGGGCCGCGACCTTGAACAAGGTGCCCATCTGGTCCGGAGCGGTCAGGCGGTGGACCTGACGGTCGATCAGGGCGGCGGCCTCGGGCTGGGCGGCCTTCAGCCGGTCGGCGCGGACGGGAAGGCCCAGCCGGGTCAGGAATTCGGCCTGGGTGAGCAGGGGGGCGGTCGAGACGCCGACGGCCCGCGCAGTGGCCAGAACCGCCGGAAAGTCTGCCCACTGGGTCAGATCGGCCTGACCGAGGGTGGCCAGAGGGTCGACCTTTTCATGGCGGGACAGGGCCTGAAGCGTGTCGCCGGGACCGGGGGTGTCGCGGCCGTAGTCGATCAGCAGGGCGGCACCTGTACGGTATTTCAGCAGATCGGCGACTGCTTGGGCAAAGGCGCGCTGGGCCGCGGACTGCTCCACCACCTGACCGGGCTGGACCTCATGGTCGGGCGGTGAAAAGCCCGGGCCGACCGGTCCCAGCCGGATGGCGAACTCGCCCTCGGCATCCAGTCCCACCATCCGCTCGGCCCAGCCGTCGGGTGTGCGCTCGAACTGGCGGGCGGGCAGGCAGTCCAGCACCTCATTGGCGACCAGAAGGATGGGGCCCTTGCCGTCGATGGCGGACAGGCTGTCGGTCCAGCGGGGCGTGAGCGGCGCGTTGGCCAGCCTCGCCATCTGCACTGCGCGCAGGGGGTAGCTCGGCTCGACCAGGGTCAGGCCGCAGGCCTCGATGAAGGCCGGGACCACGCGGGCGGCGCGCAAAATGTCGGCCATCAGGGTGCCGTCGCCGGGCCCCACCTCGACCAACTGAAAGCGAGGCGGCGCACCCATCCGGGACCAGGTCTCGACCAGCCACAGGCCGATCAATTCGCCGAACATCTGGCTGACGGTGGGCGCGGTCAGGAAGTCTCCGTCGGGTCCGATCGCCGGGCGCGTCGCATAATAGCCGCCCTGCGGGTCGTGCAGACAGCGGGTCACATAGTCGGCGACGCTCAGCGGGCCGGTCAGGGCGATCTCGCGCTGGAGTCGCCCCTTCAGGTCCGCTGCGTGCGTCGGGCCGTTCAGGAGTTCGCGCCGACCGGCGGACGGCTCCAGGCACGCCAGATCAGCCAGCCGCCCAGCAGGATCATGGGCAGCGACAGCAGCATGCCCATGGTGACCACCCCTTGCAGGGCGTCGGGCATATGGGTGTCAGGCTCGCGCACGGTTTCCAGAACCGCGCGGCTGAGGCCATAGCCGAGCAGGAACAGGCCGGTGATATAGCCGGGCTTGGTCAGCAGCTTCATCTTCCACACGCCGAGGGTCAGGATCACGAACAGCAGCAGGCCTTCCAGCCCCGCTTCATAGAGCTGGCTGGGGTGGCGCGGCACATCGCCGGCCGGACAGAAGCCATAGGTGTTGTAGATCGTCTGGTTGCAGAAGCGGATGGCCCAGGGGACATCGGTCGTCCGGCCCCACAGCTCGCCATTGATGAAGTTGGCCATGCGCCCGAAGAACAGGCCGATCGGGACCACGGGGGCGACCAGATCGCCGAGGCTGAGCAGGTTGATCTTCTGCCGGTTGGCGAACCAGACGATGGCCAGCGTGACGCCGATCAGGCCGCCGTGGAAGGACATGCCGCCGCTCCACATCTGGAACAGCTCCAGCTTTGACCAGCCTTCGCCCGTGAACAACTGGGCATAGAGGGAGGGCTTGTAGAACAGGGCATACCCCAGTCGCCCGCCAAGGATCACACCCAGCGCAATCCAGAGGACCAGATCGTCGAGCTGGGTCTGGGTGACCGGGGGGCGGCCCGGCGACCAGATCGAGATCGTCTTTGCCAGCTTCGAGGCATACCACCAGCCCAGTCCGAGGCCGGCGATATAGGCCAGCGCGTACCAGCGCAGGGGAAACGGGCCGATGGAGATCAGGACCGGATCGAACTCGGGAAAGGGCACGGGGCGTCCTTGGTGTGATCAGCGTTGCCTCGCCTTTAGCAAGCCGGGCCGGGGGCGTCTTGCAAGAATTGACGACGGCGGGTTTGCGGCGGTCGGGTCGATCGGCCACATGGACGCCACCAATGCAAGATTTCATTAACCCTCTGGAAACCGGCGCAGCCCAGCGTCGGGACAGGCATCAAGGCAGACCCGCTATGCAGACCCGCAATCCGCTTCTCGACGAACTGGCCCGGCTGTCGACCGGCGCCATGGGCCTGGCCCAGGCGGCGGGCGAAGAAGCCAAATCCGCCATGCGCGCCCAGACGGATCGCATGGTCGCAGATCTGGATCTGGTGCGTCGCGACGAGTTCGAGGCCCTGAAGGCCGAGGTCAAGGCGCTGCGCGCCGAACTGGCCGCGTTGAAGGGAGGCGGGGCTGCACCCGCCAAACGCACCCGCAACAAGCCTCAAAAGGGAACGTCCACAGGCGATCTTCCCCCCGGGGACGCAGCCGGTTGAGCCGAATCCGCGAACAGGCCTACCGTCAGCGTGCTGAGGGCGATTCCCGGGGTCTTCCCGGTAACCTTCTGAAAGACAGGACTCTCTGAATGGACATGGTCAGACCGGACGAGGTGGAAACAACCTTCGATCCCCTCGATGTGGTCGAACATGTTCTGACGGCTGAAAATCTTCCGTTTGACCGCACCGCAGAGGGCGATCTGGCCTTTGCCCTGGCGGGCGACTGGAAGGATTATGAGCTGTGGTTCGCGTGGCGTCCCGAAGGGGATTGTCTGCAACTGTGCTGCGCGCTGGACCTTCGGGTCGGCAAGACACGCCGCCCGGCCCTGCATGAGCTGATCGGCCTGATCAACCAGCGCACCTGGCTGGGCCATTTCGAACTGTGGAGCGAGGACCAGGAGATCGTGTTCCGTCACGCCCTGGCCCTGCCGCACGGCGAGCGTCCGACGCTGTCGCAGGCGGCCTCGATGATCGATGCGGCCATCGATGCGGCCGACCGCTATTTCCCGGCCTTTGATTACCTTGTCCGCGGCGGACGCAAGCCCCAGGATGCTATTGACGCCTGCATGTTCCAGACCGTCGGCACGGCCTGATCCCCTTCGGGACGCTGTGCGCCAGTTTGGCGGGCCGCGACCGGCCATGTTAGGCACTCCGCACAGATGACCGGCCCGGTTCGGGCCCTCACCGATGTGGAGACTGCATGACTGACACCTTTACCCTGGATACGGATATCGCCCTGATCGGCTGCGGACGGCTGGGCTCGGCCCTCGTCGAGGGCTGGCTGGCGACCCCGGGGTTCAAGGCGGATCGGCTGAAGATCATCGAACAATACGAGACCCCCGCGACCGATCAGGCCAAGGCGGCGGGCGCGACCATCAACCCGTCGCCGGAGCAGATGAAGGGCGTCGGCATACTGGTTCTGGCCATCAAGCCGGCCGTCTGGCGCGAGGCACTGCAGCCCTTTGCCGATGTCATCCCCGAAGATGCCGTCGTTGCCTCGGTCATGGCGGGCGTGCGGCTGGATGACATCCAGAAGGCCGTCGGTGGCCGTCCCGTTGCGCGCCTGATGCCGACCACGGCTGTGGCACAGCGTCAGGGCGTGGCCGGCCTCTATTCACCGGACCAGAAGGCCCGGGACGTGGCCACCGCCCTGTTCGAAGGGATGGCAGATGTGGTGCCGCTGGAGGCCGAGGATCTGCTGGACCCGGCGACCGGCGTGGCCGGATCGGCCCCGGCCTTCGTCTACGCCTTCATCCAGGCGCTTGCCAGGGCGGGCGAGGCCGAGGGACTGAAGCCGGACGCGGCGGTGCGGCTGGCTCGCGGGGCCCTGCGCTCGGCTGCAGCGGGGGTCTCGGGCGGGCAAAGCCTTGAGGACGCCATCGAACGCATCGCCTCGAAGGGTGGCACGACCCGCGCCGGTCTGGACGCGCTGGAGGCCGACGGAGGGGCCGCGCGGGCCGCGACCGCCGCCGTCAGCGCCGCCGTGGCCAAGGCCCGCGACCTATCCCGCTAGACGGCCCGTCGCCAGCCGGCGGGCGAACCGGTCAAAGGCGTGGCTGGCGTCCTGCCAGGTCGTGAAGCCCCGCACCTCTGCAAGGCTTGAGGAATACCAGTCATAGCGGACCGGATAGCGGGTGCCGTCGGCCAGGGTGACCTCGCCCTCGATGGTGGCGCCGCCGATGCTCTTGCTGCGCATGCCGTCGAGGCCGGGCTGGGCCGCCAGCTGGGCAAAGGTCGGGCGGTTGGGGCGGATATCGACCAGAACCAGCGAGATGGTGGCGCCCGTCAGGGCCTGCTCGCGGGCCAGCGCCCGTTCGACGGTGACGGCCAGTTGATCGGCCTGTTGCAGCAGGTCGCGCTCGCCCAGTTCATCGGCCTTCTCGATCAGGCCAGGACCTAGCACGACGGTGACGTCGGGACTCTGGGCGGCGGCGGCCCCGGCAATGAGGGTCACGGCGGCCAGTGGGGCAAAGAAGGCAAAGCGGCGCATGGGTGATCTCCTGTGGAGCCCCATACTAACCCGGAAGGCGAATCCGCGCCATCAGGCCGCCCAGCGTGCTGCGGTCGAGGGTGATGTCGCCGCCGTGCCCTCGCGCGACGTCGCGGGCGATGGCGAGGCCGAGGCCCACGCCCTTGCGATTCTGGTTCCGCGAGGCGTCGAGGCGGGAGAAGGGGCGGAAGGCCTCTTCGTGCATATCCTCGGGGATGCCGGGTCCGTCGTCCTCGACCGCGAGCTCGGTGGCGCCTGAGGGCAGACGGCGGGCAGACAGACGCACGGTGTCGCCGTGGGCTGCGGCATTGCCGACCAGATTGGTCAGGGCACGGCGGAAGGCGAGGGGACGGACGTTGACGGTCAACGCCTCAGGCACGTCCACCTCGACGGTTGCGCCGATCCGGCGGGCATCCTCAGCCGCCTGATCCAGCAGATCGGCGACCGAAAGGGTGTCGCTGGCTTCGCCGGCTTCGCCTTGGGCGAAGGCCAGATATTCGTCGATCATATGCTCCATCTGATCAAGGTCGCCCTGCATGGCCGAGGCTCGCTTGAAGGGCGGTGCGAGGGCCAGCTCCAGCCGCAGCCGGGTCAGGGGCGTCCTCAGGTCGTGGCTGACCGAAGCCAGCAGGGCCGTGCGCTGGTCGATATGGCGCTGGATGCGGTCGCGCATGTCCATGAAGGCCCGCGCGGCGGCCCGAACCTCGCGCGCGCCGTGCGGCTTGAACCGCTCACGGGTCTCGCCCCGCCCGAAGGCTTCGGCGGCGGCGGCAAGACGTTCAATGGCCCGCACCTGATTGCGGATGAACAGAATGGCGACAGACATCAGCAGCACGGTGGCGGCCAGCAACCAGACGACGAAGATGTGCGCCTGGGTCGCCACGGCCCGCTCGCGAGGGGCGATAATGCGCATGACGCCGTCACCGACCTGGACCCGGATGTCGATGTAGTTGGGGTAACGCGTCGTATCGAACCAGAAGGGTCGGTCGAGGCGGGATGCCAGCGCGGCCTCGAGCGCCCGGTCGACGACGCCTATGGGCCCGCGGCGGACACTTTCGGGCAGGGTCGTGGCCTCCTGCCAGGCGACGGACAGGGACAGGGTGCGTTCGGCCCGTCCGGCCAGGGTCTCAAGTCCCTCCGGCGTGGGGTCCTCGGCATAGGTCTCGACCGCCCAGGCGATGTCTCCCGCCAAACCTTCCGACAGGCGAGCATTCACCGTCTGCCAGTGCGCGTCGAAGAAGGTCCAGGTGACGAATACCTGCATGACCAGGACCGGCAAGACGATGATCAGCAGGGACCGTCCCCACAGGGAAGTCGGCAGCCGTCGCTTGAGGAAGCGTGTCCAGACCGTGGACGGGAGGAGTTTCATGGAACGGGCCCGTCTCGCCGCGCGTCAGTCCGGAGCCAGCATATAGCCGACGCCGCGCACGGTCTGCAGATAACGGGGGTTCTTGGGGTCGGCCTCGAGCTTGCGACGCAGGCGGGTGACCTGAACGTCCACGGCGCGACCGGTGATGTCGGCCGTGTCGGGCGACAGGGCCATGCGCTCGACCGGGGCATGGGCATGGATCGCCAACGTCTTCAGCAACTGTGCTTCGGCCTCGGTCAGGCGCTGGGGCCGGCCGTCGCGCATCAGCTCCAGCCGCTCCATGTCGAAGACGGCGTCGCCCAGCTTGATCTCGCGCGGGGTCAGGGGCTTGCCGCCGGTCCTCCTGAGGATGGCGTCGATCCGCAGCGCCAGTTCGCGCGGATCGAAGGGCTTGGACATATAGTCGTCGGCGCCGCGCGACAGGCCCTCGATGCGGTCGCCGGCCTCGCCACGTGCAGTCAACAGCAGCACGGGCGTCTGGGACGTTTCAGCCTTGTTGCGGACCCAGGTGGTCAGGTCGAGGCCGCTTTCGCCGGGCATCATGATGTCGAGCACGACCAGGTCGAACTCGATCAGTTCCATCAGGCGACGGGCCGCAGCGGCGTGTGCGGCGCCGGTCACACGATAACCCTCGCGCGCCAGATACTCCTTGAGCAGGTCACGAATCCGGTCGTCGTCATCGACGATCAGCAGATGCCGCCCCGAGCCTGCGGCGACCGGGCCGGAGCGCCCGTTCGATCGACCGTCAGACGCGCTCATTGCATCCCCCCGGTCTGGGTGGCGTTGACCTGAACGGCCTCGGCGGCTCTAACCGGCACACAGCTAAAGGAGACTTTGTTCAATGGCCTTCGTTCCTTTCGACGACCGTGACGGCTGGATCTGGATGGACGGCGACTTCGTGCCCTGGCGCGACGCGAAAACGCACGTTCTGACCCATGCCCTGCACTATGGCTCGTCGGTGTTCGAGGGTGAGCGTATGTACGATGGCGAAATCTTCAAGCTGACTGAACATAGCGAGCGCCTGCGCCGCTCGGCCGAGCTGTTGGATTTCGAACTTCCGTACAGCGTGGCCGAGATCGACGCCGCCTGCAAGGCAACGTGCGAGCGGATGGGCCTTCGGGACTGTTATGTGCGGCCGGTCGCCTATCGTGGGCCCGAGCAGGTCAGCGTCTCGGCCGGCAAGACAAAGGTGCATGTGGCGATCGCCGTCTGGGACTGGCCCAGCTATTTCGACCCCGAGACCAAGGCAAAGGGCATCCGTCTGGAATGGGCCAAATGGCGCCGGCCCGACCCGATGACCGCCCCGACGGCGGCCAAGGCCGCGGGCCTCTACATGATCTGCACCCTGTCCAAGACGGCGGCGGAAAAGCGCGGCTTTGCCGACGCCATGATGCTGGACTGGCGCGGCTATGTGGCCGAGGCGACCGGGGCCAATGTCTTCTTCGTCCAGGACGGGGTGATTCACACGCCGCCGATCGACGCCATCCTGGACGGCATCACCCGCCAGACGGTTATCGCCATGGCCGAGGCCAAGGGCATTGAGGTGGTCGTGCGTCACATCCGCCCCGAGGAGCTTTCGACCTTCAGCGAGTGCTTTCTGACCGGCACGGCGGTCGAGGTCACGCCGGTCAGCGAGATCGGCGAATATCGCTTCACGCCGGGCCCGCTGACCCTGGACCTGATGGACAGCTACTCCCGGCTGGTGCGGCGCGCCTAGGGCGCCTTGGGTGTTCGTCGATCCCGACGGATGCGCACCCACCGCAACACCAGCCAGCCAATCGGCACCAAGATGAGCGCCAGCGGCAGCAGGCCGGCGACCAGATAGATGAGGCCGCCCAGCGTCGCCATGAAGACCCGCAGGGAGTTGCCCAGCGCGTCGGCGACCGGGCTGAAGACGCTGTTCGAGGCAAAGCGGCTCTCAGACTGATAGGTGACCGTCAGCTGTGACATCGACACGCGGTCACGCAGGACCGCCAGGGCCGAGCGGGTCGCGTCCAATTCACCCTGAACCCGGGCCAGTTCGCGCTCGGTCTGAAGCAACTGCTCCAGGGGACCGCTGCGCGTGGCCAGCAGCTGTTGCAGGCGATCGCGCAGAGTCTCGAGTGCCCGCAGGCGGGCTTCGGTGTCGGTCAGAGAGCGGCTCAGATCCTCGGCGTCGGTGCGCGACTGGGCGATCCGACCGCCCGCTTCATCGGCATCCTCTGCAAGCCCGGCCCGAAATCCCGTCAGCCAGGCCGGGGTGGCCCGAAGACGCAGCGTGGCCGAAGACTGGTCGTCTCCATAGGATTGGGTCTCGGAGCCCAGAAGCTGGCACACGAGCGGCCCGGCCTCGACGCAGGCGGCCTCGTGACGGCTCCGGACCTCGGCGACCCGGTCGGAGGGCAGCTCAAGGCCATAGAAATAGGCATAGGCAATCGTATTGGCGGGCTGGACCGGGGCCGGGGAGGCCTCGCCCCCGTCGGCGTCCATCGAGGCTGCGTCTTTGGCCAGTTCCAGGTTGACCGGTGCCGCCGGGGCGATCTCGGCCGCTGCGCCTTCATAAGAGTCCGCCGCCTGGTCATCGCCGCCCGAACAGGCCGCAAGGCAGAGCGCCATGGCCCCCAGCACGAGTGTCCGTCGCATTTCACCCTCCTCGATCCGATCACGAAGTCGTGATGAGGCGCGGTGATCAGGGCGAAAGCATGACCCCTATCCGCGACCGATCCGGATCACGACGTCGTCGACCTGAACGCCACCGCGCTCGACCACCAGGTGCTGATAGCTGCGCTGGCCGTCCATGGTCTGGGTCTGGACGTCCATGACTTCGGCGGCGAACTGGCGGCGCAGATAGGTGGTCAGTTCACCGGCGGTGATCAGGTCGTCGCCGTCATAGTTGGCTTCGCCCGTCAGGCCCGAGCGCAGGAAGTGGGACAGATAGCCCCCGGCCTGGAACTTCACGGCCACCTGACTCGTCAGGTCTTCTTCCGAGCTGAACAGGCCGATCACGCCGGGGCGGTTGACGACGTTTCGCGCAAAGCCGCCCGAGAAGCAGCTGTCCAGCACGATCAACGACAAACGCGTATCGAGGGTGGCGAACAGTTCGGCCATTTCGGTGTCGGTGATCTGGCCGTCGCGCAGGACGATGGTCTCGGTCAGCCCGTCCAGTTCATTGCCGCTGACCGCGACCGACTGCTGCGACCCATGGCCGGAGAAGAAGAACAGGAAGATGTCATCCGGCCCGGCCTGGGCGGCGACCTCGGCGAAAGCCCGGCGCACACCTCCGACCGTGGCGTCGGCATCGGTCAGCACGACGCTGGACGGATTGAGCACGCCCTCGCGTCGCAGGTCCTCGGCCAATTTCAGGGCGTCGTCGGCGGTATAGGCCAGGTCCGACGAATAGCCGCCGTAGTCCGAGACGCCGACCATGATGGCAAAGACGCGCGGGCCGCCCTGAACACCGGCCTGACGCGGCGTGCCCATGCTGAGCCCCGCTGTCAGGCTATAGGGCCCGACCTCTCCGGGCTGGAAGCTGGTCACCGAGACGGTGTAGTCGCCGTCGGCGGGCAGGGTCATGTCGATACGGCTGTTGGTGCCGTTCGGGCCGTCGTCGTTGTCGGCGGACACATCATCGGGCCCGCGAAGGAACAGATAGGTGTCGAAGGCGTCGGACTGCAGATCCAGCGCCACCCGGTCCCCGCGTTGCCCCGAGATGACATAGCGGTCGGCGTATTCGCCGGTGGTCAGCTGCTCATCGCTGGCCGAGAGCATGCCGGACAGGGAGACCCCGTCGGCGAAACTGTTGCCGGCGCGCGGTGAGACGGCGGTCTCGACGCTGCCGGCGTCGCTGTTCGACACGCTCAGGCGATAGGTGCCGGTTTCGCCGGGCGCATAGCTGGTGGCGACAATCTGGTATTCGCCACTGGCCGGGAGGGTCAGGACCAGACGGCTGTTGACGCCGTCCTCGCCGGTGTCGTCATCGTCGTTGGCGACCGCGAAGTCCCCCGGACCATGCACGAACAGATAGGGGTCGAACTGATCCGAGCGCAGGGTGAGCTCGATGTGATCGCCGGCCTGCCCATTCAGGGTGTAGACGGTCATGTATTCGCCGGACCGCAGGGTGTCGTTGCCGACCTCCAGCGTGCCCGTGACGGCCTGGCCCGGGCGCACGGTGGAGCCGTTCGTCGAGGCTAAGGCTGTGGTGCCACCGGCTTCTTCGAGAACAAGGGTGTAGGCGCCCGTCTCACCGACCTCATAGCTGGTCGTGATGATCGAGACTTCACCGGCGTCGGGCATGACGAATTCGATGCGGCTGTTGCGGCTGCCCCGGCCAGTCTGATCGTCGTCATTGTCCTCTTCGACCCCGTCGCCGCGGACCATCAGATAGGGGTCGAACTCGGCCGAGTTGAGCCGCACGACATATGTCTGGCCGGGCGTGCCGGTGAAAGACCAGCTGTCGGCGTACTCCCCGCTGGAAATCGCGTCGTCCGAGGTGCTGAGCTGACCCGCATTGGCGGTGCCGTCCTGCGCGCGACCGCCGCCCTGGGCGGAGATCGTGGGACCGGCACCCTCCAGAAGGCTAAGCGTATAGCGACCGCTTTCCCCGGGGGCGAAGGTGGTGGCCTGAATCCGGTACTGGCCGTTGGCGGGCAGGCGCACGGTCAGCCGGGAATCGACATCGCCGTCGTCGCGGTCGTCGTTGAACTCGGTAAAGCCCGAGGGGCCGCGGATCATGACGTAGGAATCGACATCGGAAGACGACATCTGGACCGTCACCTGCTGACCGGCGCGCCCTTCGAAGACGTAGACGTCGACATATTCGCCCGAGGTCAGCTGGGCATCACCGTCCTGAAACCGCCCCTGAACCTCGCCGCCCAGCCGGATCGGGTCCTGGGCTGCGGCCGGAGAGGCGAGCGCTGTCAGACCCGCAAGAGCCACGGCCATGCCGAAAGCCAGTGACCTGAGGCCCATGTTGGCCTCGCCGATAAGCCGGATCGAACGGAACATGGTGCAGGCCTCCCCCAGGATTGCGGCCACCCTATCAACGGTATGCGGCGCGGCAAGCCTGTCTGAACCTGACGACGCGGGCTGGATGAAGCTTCCTCTTGCCAGTTCGCCCGCTGTGGCGTTCAAGCCGGGGGAGGGCTGCGATGGGACGTGGCCGGGGGAGAGCCCATGTTCACCACGCTGAATGCCCAGAGCGCGCTGGGGCTGATCGTCATCGTCGTGGTCTGCTGGCTGCTGTCCGAAGACCGCAAGCGGTTCCCTTGGCGGCTGGCGCTGGGCGCGGTGGCGGTGCAGGCCGCGCTCGTGCTGGCGCTGTTCGCCCTGCCAGGATCGCGGGCCGTGCTGGCCGCCATCACCGGGTCCGTGGATGCGTTGGGTCGGGCGACCAATGAGGGGGCGAAATTCGTGTTCGGCTATCTGGCGGGGGGCGACCAACCCTACGCCGTTACCAGTGAGCCGGCCCTGTTCACCTTTGCCTTTCAGGTCCTGCCGTTGATTCTGGTGATCTCGGCCCTGTCGGCGCTGCTGTGGCATTGGAAGATCCTGAAGGCGATCACCTATGGCTTTGGCCTGCTGTTCCAGCGGACCATGGGGCTGGGCGGGGCCTCGGCGCTGGCGGTGGCGGCCAACATCTTCCTCGGTATGATCGAGAGCCCGATCGTCATCCGCGCCTATCTGGACAAGCTGACCCGGTCCGAATTGTTCCTGATGATGGTGGTGGGGCTGGCGACCGTAGCCGGCTCGACCATGGTGGCCTATGCCGCGATCCTGGCACCCGTCCTGTCCAATGCGGCGGGCCATGTGCTGGTCGCCTCGATCGTATCGGCGCCTGCCGGGGTGTTGCTGGCGCGCATCATGATCCCCGAAATCCCGGGGCAGGGTGGCGCGGTCGCCGACTACTCCGCCTCGTTGAAATACGACTCGTCGATCGATGCCATCGTCAAGGGCACCTCGGATGGGCTGATGGTGGTGCTGAACATTTCGGCGGTGCTGATCGTGTTCGTGGCGCTGGTGGCGCTGGTCAATGTGATGATCGGGGGCTTCTGGCTGTTCGGGGATCCGGTGTCGGTCGAGCGGGTTCTGGGCTGGCTGTTCATGCCGGTCGCCTGGTTGACCGGCGTGTCATGGACCGATGCGGGAGAGGCGGGGCGTCTGCTGGGCGTCAAGCTGACCCTGACCGAGTTCGTGGCCTTCATCGAGCTGGGCCGTGTGCCGCCCGAGGCGATCAGCGAGCGCACCCGCATGCTGATGACCTACGCCCTGTGCGGCTTTGCCAATATCGGCTCAGTCGGCATCACGGTGACCGGCCTGTCGGTGCTGATGCCCGAGCGCCGCACCGAGGTGCTGGGTCTGGTCTGGAAAGCGCTGGCGGCCGGTTTCATGGCCACACTGATGACAGCCTCGGTGGTCGGGCTGATGCCTGCGGCCGTCTTCGGCTAGGGACTTACCAGCGCAGGGCGAAACGACCGATGACCGCCCCGATGGCCGCGGCCAGGGCCATGCCCAGCGTGTACCAAGTCGCTACGAACGGCGCCGTGGCCTCGGGGCAGTGCAGACCATAGGCCGTGGCGGCGATGGCGCCGGTCAGGAGGCCCAGCGCGGCGCCTGAGGCCATCGGGCGGGTCGGGGCCAGGGGGCGTGCCCCCAGCCAGATCAGCGGGGCTGCAAAGACAGACATCATCAGGATGTTCCGGGCGCAATAGGTCCAGGTCAGGCCCAGCCAGGACCGGGTCCAGTCGGCGGTCGGCGTCAGCGCCAGTTCGACCCCCGCAACCACCAGCGCCACCCCTACGGTGCCGAAGACCCCATAGAGGGCGCGGCGAGCGGCCACCCCGGGCCGCCCCAGCCGCGTCACGAGGACCAGCGCCACCCCGGCCATCGCCGTTGTGTACAGTGCCTTGAGCCAGAAGGTCGGCCCGGTCATGGCCGACGACAGGTCTGGGCGCAGACCGAGCAGCAGCAGGACGCCGCCGACCGAGGCGGCGAAGGCCGCAGCGATCCACAGCGGATGAATCCGGGCCGGCCGTACCGGCTCAATCCCGGCTGCGAGGGCGTCGATCAGGTCGTCAGTTTTCATGACTGACCTCGGGGGGCTGGATGCTGGCGTTCAGCGCTTTGAGGCTGCGGTGGACGCTCACCTTGGCGGCGCCCTCCGTGAAGCCGTTGCGGGCCGCGGCCTCGGCCACGCTGAAACCCCCGAGGCGCACATCCTCGACGAGACGCCGCTGGCGTCGGGGCAGGATCGACAGCAGTTTCCCAAGGTCGCGGCGGACCACGCCGTCCTCGACCGTATGGTCGGCCAGAAGCACATCCGCGTCCTCAATCGGGATGGACACGCGACGCCCCTGTCGACGCAGGTGGTCGATCAGCTTGTAACGCGCGATCGCATAGGCCCACGCCGTAAAGGGCCGCGTCCGGTCGTAGGTCGCGCGCTTGGCGTGGATGGCGATCAGGCAGTCTTGCACGAGGTCCTCCGTGTCGGCTTCATGCCCCGCGAGCCGACGCTGGAGGAAACCGGCGAGGGCGGGGCGAATTTCGGTCAGAAGCATGCGCCAGGCCACCGGGTCGCCGTCGAGGCCCCGGATCATGAGACGTTTGAGCTCGGCTTCCCTGTCGATCACGCCTCTCCCAGTTCGGTCGACTGGAGAAAAGGTTACATCGAAGGCGCCCCGTGGCGACGAAATATTTTTCTGGGCGACCCGGTAACCGCCCTGTGCCGCCGGTCGAACTCCCTCCTGTCAGGCCGATCCGATGCGGACGGTCGCTTTCAGGAGATGAGACCATGAACACTTCGGCGAAAATCCTTGTCGGCGCCGGTGCCCTGCTGGCGCTGGGAGCCACCACGGCCATGGCCGACAGCGGCCGCGTCTCGCAGGAGCGCGAGATGGAGAAATGCTACGGCATCGCAAAGGCGGGCCAGAATGACTGTGCCGCCGGTCCGGGCACGTCGTGTGCCGGCACCTCGACCCGCGACTATCAGGGCAACGCCTGGAAGCTGGTGCCCAAGGGCACCTGCACCTCGATCGAGACGCCGCGCGGCAACGGTTCGCTGACCCCCATCGCGGATCGCTGATCGTGACGGTCCCGACCGCCGGACTGGGTCTCAAGCCCCAGCACTATGCCGAGGCCTCGGCCTGTCCGGCGGCCGGATCCACGCATGGCCTGTGGTTCGAGGTGCATCCCGAGAACTATATGGTCGAGGGCGGGCCACGTCTGACCTGGCTGGAGACGATCCGGGCCACGCGCCCGCTATCGCTGCACGGCGTGGGCCTGTCGCTCGCCGGGGACGAGCGACCCGATGCCGGTCACCTGGCGCGGTTCCGCAGCCTGATTGACCGGTACGAGCCGTTCGTGGTGTCCGAGCATCTGGCCTGGTCGCGCCGGGGCGGTGTCTATCACCCCGATCTGCTGCCCATCCCCCGCAATGCAGAGATGCTGTCGCGGGTCTGCGCCCATATCGATGACGCCCAGGAGGCGCTGGGCCGGCGCCTGCTGATCGAGAATCCGACCGCCTATCTGGCCCTCGCCGACCATCGGTGGGACGAAGTGGACTTCCTCGTCGAGATCGCCCGACGCACGGGCTGCGGCCTGCTGGTCGACGTCAACAATGTCTATGTCAGCGCCACCAATATGGGCGCGTCGGCGGAGGTCTGGATTGACCGGGTGCCCGGAGACCTGGTCGGCGAGATACATCTGGCGGGACACAGGCCCGATGCGGCTCTCGGGGATGTCCTGCTGATCGACAGTCATGACTCCCCGGTGGCCGAGCCGGTCTGGGCGCTGTACCGGCGCCTGATCGAACGGATCGGACCGCGCCCGACGTTGATCGAGCGCGATGGCGATGTGCCCGGGTTCTCAGACCTTCTGGCAGAGCAGGCCCGCGCCGCGGCTGTCCTGACCGATCTGGAGATGGCCGCATGAGCGCCTTCCATACGGCCTTCGAGGCGGCGCTCGCCGGAGACACCGAAGCGCTCCTGCCTCATCTTGTCGTGGACGACCGGACCCGGGCGGCGATCGGCGTCTATCGCAACACGGCCCTCAAGGCGCGGATCGATGCACTTGAGGCCAGCTTTCCGACCGTGGTCCAGCTGGTCGGTGCGGACTGGTTCAGGGCGGCAGCACTGGCGTTCGCGCAGGAACACCCCGGCGACGATCCGGTAATGGTGACCTATGGCGCGTCCTTTCCGGACTGGCTGGCGACCTTCGAGCCGGCGCAGGACCTGCCTTATCTCGCGCCCTGCGCGCGATTGGACCGGGCCTGGACCGAGGCGCATGTTGCGGCAGACGCGGCGGTGATGACGCCTGCCGAGGCAGGCGCTCTGGGCGCGGCGCTGACGGGTCTGTCCGTCGGGCTACATCCCTCTGTGCGGCTGTTCCGGTTTGACTGGACGGTGCCGTCGCTGTGGTTGGCCCATCGCTATCCTGAGGCTGCCCCGGGGCCGCTGGTATGGGAGCCCCGCGCCGAGGCCCTGATGATCCACAGGACGGCAGGACATGTCCGGGCGCGCCTTATCAATCCTGCCGAGTTCGCCTTTCTGGAAGCCTGCCAGAAGGGCCGCCCTCTCGGCATCGCCGCCGATCAGGCCGCTCGGCTCGACCGCACCCAATCCATTCCCACCCTGTTCGCCAGCCTGATTGCGGCGGACGTTTTTCTGACATCCGAACCCGAGGCCCGAGCATGAACCGTCTGTCCCACCTCCATGAGCGGCTTTCGGCCGCCGTTCCCGAAAGCCTGATCGCCCTGCTGTTGCGGGTCGGCATTGCCGTGCCGTTCTTCCTGTCCGGGCGGACCAAGGTGGAGGGCTTTCTGACCCTGTCGCCCTCGACCGAGTATCTGTTCGCCGAGGAATATGACGTCCCCTTCCTGTCCCCCGACCTTGCGGCGCATCTGGCGACCTATGCCGAGCATCTGCTGCCCGTTCTTCTGGTGCTGGGACTGCTGACCCGGTTTTCGGCGCTCGGCCTGATTGTCATGACGCTGGTGATCCAGCTGTTTGTCGTGCCGACCGGCTGGCCCACGCATCTGCTGTGGGCGGGACCGCTGGTCTATCTGCTGGCGCGCGGACCCGGGGGGTGGAGTCTGGATCGTCTGCTGAAGCTCGACTGATGCGACTTGCCCGGCGGAGCGGCCTTCCCTAGGTTTCGATAAGCAACCGAGGGACGGATCCATGAAGCTTTTTGACAGCCACCGCGCACCCAACCCCCGCCGTGTGCGCTGGGTCATGGCGGAAAAGGGCATTACGGACATCGAGGTCGTGCAGGTCGATCTGCTGGCCGGGGAGCACCGGACGCCGGAATACCGGGCGAAGGTCGGGGTGCCGCATGTCCCGGCGCTTGAGCTGGATGACGGGACCTGTATCTCGGAGTCGGTCGCCATCTGCCGCTATCTGGAGTCCATCTATCCCGAGCCGAACCTGTTCGGGGTCGACGCGCGCGAACAGGCGATCGTCGAGATGTGGACGCGGCGCTGCGAATTCTATCTGGCCAATCCGGTCATGCTGACGGTGCGGTTTACCCACCCCGCGCTGGCGGTATTGGAGGCCACGCCCCAGCCCCAGGTGGCGGATTACAATCGCGTCGCCGCCGAGCGCTTCATGAAGACGCTGGACCGCCATCTGGACGGGCGCGAGTTCATGGCGCTGGACCGGTTCACCATCGCCGACATCGTCGCCGTCGTCGGGCTGGATTTTGCTCGCCTGATCAAATACCGCCCCCCGGCGGAGCTGGAGAACCTGAACCGCTGGCTGGACGCCTGCCGGGCCCGCCCGGCGGCCAGCGCCGGAGTCTAGGTGTCGAAGCTATGAAGGTTGTTCACCCGGGGGTGGGCTGAGAAGCTGGGGTTGCGAAGCACCAACCTCAACCGAAGAGTTCCCCGGAT
>NZ_DDOD01000005.1:0-123263 GCF_002341485.1 Brevundimonas sp. UBA2503
ATCCGGCGGGGGTTTTTGTTTGGTCTTCGCCCGGCGCGCGACGAACACGGTAAAGATGCCCGCTTGCCGGTGCGTGGTCTTGTGCCTGACCTGAACCCTGTCACTCTGGCGGCGTTAAGGATTGGGAAACCATGCGCCGCTCACTTCACATCGGACTCTTCATCGGCACCCTGCTGGGGATGTCGGCCTGTGCCGCTTACGGGCCGCATGATGGCAGCGTAGCCGGACCCTATGGATCGGTCGAAGCGGGTCGCGACCGCTAATCCGGCGCTGATTGCGAAGGAATTCGTGGCGGACGGGGAAAAACCCCCTTATCATCTGTCTGGCGGCAGTCGCTGATTGCGCCGCGTTACGGTTCCCGCCCCCCTAAATGTTACTCATCGCCATCGTCGTCGTTCTGCTTCTCATCGTGCTGAACGGCCTTTTCGCCATGACCGAATTGGCGGTCGTGACATCCCGCCGGTCCAAGCTTCAGAGTCGCGCCGAACGCGGCGATCGCGGTGCCCGCTCGGCGCTCAAGCTGTCGGAAGACCCCACCCATTTCCTGTCGGCGGTCCAGGTCGGGATCACCCTGATCGGCATTCTGGCGGGTGCCTATGGCCAGGCGGCGATCGCCGGTGATCTGAACCGGATTCTCGAGGCCGCCTTTCCGGCGCTGAACGCCTATACCGAAGTCTTCTCGACCCTGCTGGTGGTGATCTGCATCACCTATGTCTCGCTGATCGTCGGTGAGCTGGTGCCCAAGCGCCTCGCGCTGATCTTCCCCGAGAGCATCGCGGCCAAGATGGCGGCGCCGATCTCGACCGTGGCCATCATTCTGCACCCCTTCGTGCTGCTGCTGACGGCCTCGACCTCCGGGATTCTCAAGATCATGGGCGTCAAGGATCGGGACGGCTCGGACGTGACCCAGGAGGAGGTCGAGTCGATGATCGCCGAGGGCACGGCCTCCGGCCTGATCGAGCCCGAAGAGCAGGAGATGATCGAGGAGATCCTGCGCCTCGGTGACCGGCCCATCCGGGTGGCCATGACGCCGCGCCACGAGGTCTTCTGGATCGCGCTGGACGAGGAGGAGGGCGCCCTGCGTGACGAAATCCGCACCTGTCCCTATTCGCGGATCGTCGTAGCCCGCGACGCCGACGTCGATAATCCCCTGGGCGTTGTGCACAAGAAGGACCTGCTGGACAGCCTGCTCGACAATGGCGAGTTCAATGTCGAGAAACTGGTCCAGACCCCGGCCTTCATTCCCCAGTCGACCTCGGTGCTGAAGGCGCTGGGCATCATGAAGGCGTCCAAGGTCCACATGGCCTTCCTCGTCGACGAATACGGTGCCTTCGAAGGGGTGGTCACCGTCACCGATCTGCTGGAAATGATCGCCGGCGACTTCGACGAGGGCCATGACGAGGAAGAGGCCTATATCCGCCGCCGCGAAGACGGCAGCTGGCTGGTCGACGGTCAGGCCGATATCGAGGAATTGGCCGATACGCTCGGGGAGGATTTCGGCGAGGTCGATGGCTTCCACACCGTCGCCGGCCTGATCCTGCACCAGCTGTCGCGCGTGCCGGACGAGGGCGAGGTTCTCCAGGTCGGCCGGTTCGAGGTCGAGGTCATCGATATGGACGACCGTCGCATCGACAAGCTGCTGTTCCGGGCGGTGATTGCGCCCGATCCATCGACGGCCGGTCCGGAGCGCGACTGACCCTTGGTCGACGGGCTGTCATAATGCTTGTCGCCGCATCAATGCCTGCTTGAAATGCGCCGCGCGCTGGGGCATACGCCCCTTCTGGTCAAGACCGCGCGCCGATGGGTCCGCCCACGGCGCGTTGTTCATTGTCCGGGCCACAGGAGTGTAGCTCAGCTGGTAGAGCATCGGTCTCCAAAACCGAGGGTCGTGGGTTCGAGTCCCTCCACTCCTGCCATTTCCCCTGTTGCCATCGCCTGGGAATGCCCATGTGAGGGTAACAGTCAGAAAGTTTGAAGAGACAGCATATGGCCAAGGCGAAAACACCGGGCGGACGTCGGACGGCGGGGGGCAAGGGCCCGGTCGCCGCCCAGACCGTTTCCGTCGATACCCCGGCGCCGAAAAAGCGGACCTCGCCGGTCCAGTTCTTCTCCCAGGTTCAGGCCGAGGGTCGCAAGATCGTCTGGCCGAGCCGCAAGGAGACCTGGATCACCTCGGTGATGGTGTTCATCATGGTGCTTCTGGCCGCCGCCTTCTTCTTCGTGGTCGATTTCGGCCTGAGCGCGATCTCGCAGCGCATTCTCGCCATCGGCACCTGAGGATTTCGACATGACTGATGCCGCCCCCGCCGCCGCGCCCGCCAATCCCCGCCACAAGTGGTATATCGTCCACGCCTACTCCAACTTCGAAAAGAAGGTGAAGCAGCACCTGGAAGATCAGGCACGCCAGCAGGGACTGAGCGACTATTTCTCGGAAATCCTGGTCCCGGCTGAAGAGGTCGTCGAGATCCGCCGCGGTCGCAAGATCAACGCCGAACGCAAATTCATGCCCGGCTATGTGCTGGTCAAGATGGAGCTGACGGACGAGGCCTACCACCTGGTCAAGAACACACCCAAGGTCACCGGCTTCCTCGGCGCCCAGGGCGGCACCAAGCCGCTGCCGGTCTCGGAGCGTGAGATCCAGAATATCATCGGCACCTCGGAAGAGGGCGTCGAGCGGCCCAAGCCCCGCATCCACTTCGACATCGGCGAGACCGTCAAGGTCGTCGATGGTCCGTTTGCCAGCTTCGACGGTCAGGTCGAAAGCGTCGACGAGGACAACGCCCGCCTGCGCGTGGCCGTGTCCATCTTCGGCCGCCCGACCCCGGTCGATCTGGAATACAACCAGGTGGAAAAGGTCTCGGGCTAGACCCCGCCACCCATTTGCCAATCGGCGCCGCGTCCGCTATACGCGCGCCTCGCTCTGATCAGGGCGGTGCGGGCTTGCTCGCATAAACCCGTGGGAGGCCGCCATGCCGCACCACGGCTCATCCGCAGGGATTGATTTCCCCGCTTCATAGGAGAGACCAATGGCCAAGAAGATTCTCGGCTACATCAAGCTGCAGGTGCCCGCGGGCTCCGCCACGCCTTCGCCCCCGATCGGGCCGGCGCTCGGCCAGCGCGGCGTTAACATCATGGGCTTCTGCAAGGAGTTCAACGCGCGCACCGAGAAGGAAGGCAAGGGCACGCCCCTGCCGACTGTGATCACCGTCTATCAGGACAAGAGCTTCACCTTCATCACCAAGACGCCCCCGGCGACCTGGTATCTGAAGGAGGCGACCAAGCTGAAATCGGGCGCCAAGGCCACCGGTCGCGAGACCGTCGGCAAGATCACCCGCACCCAGCTGCGCGAGATCGCCGAGAAGAAGATGAAGGACCTGAACGCCAACGACATCGAGGCCGCGGCCAAGATCATCGAAGGCTCGGCCCGCGCCATGGGCCTGAACGTGGTGGAGGCCTAAGCCATGACCAAGCAAACCAAGCGTATCAAGGCCTGGACCGGCGACCGTGAAACGGTTCTGCCGTTTGCCGAAGCCATCAAGGCCGTCAAGGACAACGCCAAGGCCAAGTTCGACGAGTCGATCGAGATCGCCGTCAACCTGGGCGTCGACCCGCGCCACGCCGACCAGCAGGTCCGGGGTGTCGTGAACCTGCCGTCCGGCACCGGCCGCGACGTTCGCGTCGCCGTCTTCGCCAAGGACGCCAAGGCCGATGAAGCCCGGGCTGCCGGCGCCGAGCACGTGGGTGCCGAGGATCTGTACGAGAAGATCAACGGCGGCTTCATGGAGTTCGACCGCGTCATCGCCTCGCCCGACATGATGGCCCTGGTCGGTCGTCTGGGTAAGGTGCTGGGCCCGCGCGGCCTGATGCCGAACCCCAAGGTCGGCACCGTGACGCCTAACGTCGCCCAGGCCGTCAAGGACGCCAAGGGCGGTGCGGTCGAGTTCCGCGTCGAGAAGGCGGGCATCGTCCACGCCGGCATCGGCAAGGCCTCGTTCGCCCAGGACGCCCTGGAAGCCAACGTCAAGGCGATGGTCGACGCCCTGGTCCGCGCCCGCCCGTCGGGCGCCAAGGGCACCTACGTCAAGCAGATCAGCCTGTCCTCGACCATGGGACCGGGCGTCAAGGTCGACCCGGCTTCGCTGGGCGCCTGATCCTCACGGATCGCTGACGACAAGAATGAGGGCGGTGGGCAACCACCGCCCTTTTTCTTGCGCGCCGTGTCGCGTCTGCACTTGCCGGTTGTGACCGGGACCGCGACCATGCCTGCGATTTTTCGGGAGAGTTTCATGCGTATTCTGGCGGCACTGGCCCTTTGCCTCGGCCTGCTCATGGCGGCCCCTGCCATGGCGCAGGACGGCGACGCCGCGCGACGCCTGCAGCTGGCCGAGCAGTATGTGGAACTGTCACTCGGCGAAAATATCGCCGCGCTGGTCGGTCAGCTCGTTGAGGAAGACCTGGCCGAGTCTCCTGATATGAGCGACCGTGAGCGGCAGTGGATGAGGGCCAATATGCCGCCGATGATCCTGGAAGTCATCGACCGCATGGCCAGGGACATGGCGCCCGTCTACGCCGAGACGTTCACCCTTGAGGAACTGGAGGCTCTGGTGGCCTTCTACAGCACCCCGCTGGGGCAGTCGGTGGCGATCAAGGAGTTCGAACTCGGGGCGAGGATCGACGAACTTCTGGGGGGCGCGATGATCCAGTTCTTCGAGACTTTCGAGGCCAAATACTGCGCCGAGTTCGACTGCGAACCCCTCATGGCGGTCGTGCCCTCCGCCAAGTAACGGCAAGCGCTTGAGTTCCCCCGCGCGCCTGTGTATATGGCGCGCCTTGGTCGGGTCTTCGGGTCCGATCTGCCTGTCCGAGAACTTCGGGGCGTGGGGGCCACCCATGCCATAAACGTCAGAGAGCCCTCTGGCACCGTGGGGAGATGGGGATGCAGACGACGCCCTCTGGCCCGCGCTCGCGCGGTAGGCATGGCCTCCGAGCTTCCTTCGGACATTACGACCGGCACACACGCCTCGCGGCGACGCGAACGCGTATGGGCCATCTCGTCGTCGGGAATAAGCCCGGCGATGAACCTCAAGACTGGAGACCGCAATGGACCGCGCACAAAAGGCCGAGTCGATCGAGACGCTGAAGGGCGTGTTCGCCGACGCCGGCGCCGTGGTCGTGACCCACAACCTGGGTCTGACCGTTGCGGACATGGAAGACCTGCGTGGCCGCCTTCGCAAAGAAGGTGGCGCGTTCAAGGTGATCAAGAATCGCCTGGCGCTCAAGGCGCTCGAAGCCGACGAAGGCAGCGACTACCACGGCCTGTTCAAGGGTCCCGTGGGCATCGCCTATGCCGATGATGCGGTAACGGCCGCCAAGGTCACCGCCGAATTCGCCAAGGGCAACGACAGGTTCGTCGTTCTGGGCGGCTTCATGGGTGACAAGGTTCTGGACGCGAAGGGCGTGGAGACTCTCTCCAAACTGCCGTCGCTGGATCAGATCCGCGCCTCGCTGCTGGGCCTGCTCAACGCTCCCGCGACCAAGGTCGCCGGCGTCGTTCAAGCTCCGGCGTCTCAACTGGCCCGCGTTTTCAGCGCCTATGCCGCCAAGGACGCCGCGTAAGCGGACCGACCTCTTTCATCTCTGCAACCTCTCTACTGAACCCCAATCCTCCGAAGGAAAACTCAAATGGCCGATCTCGCCAAAATCGTTGAAGACCTGTCCGCCCTGACCGTCCTGGAAGCCGCCGAGCTGTCCAAGCTGCTGGAAGAAAAGTGGGGCGTGTCCGCCGCCGCTCCGGTCGCCATGGCCATGCCCGCCGGTGGTGGCGCCGGTGCTCCGGCCGAAGCCGCTGAAGAGCAAACCGAGTTCACCGTTGTCCTGATCGACGGCGGCGACAAGAAGATCAACGTCATCAAGGAAGTCCGTGGCGTGCGTTCGGACCTCGGTCTGAAGGAAGCCAAGGACCTGGTCGAAGGCGCTCCGCAGAACGTCGTCGAGAACGTTTCCAAGCAGAACGCCGACGAAATCGCCAAGAAGCTGACGGAAGCCGGCGCCAAGGTCCAGATCAAGTAATCAGGCGCCATTCGGCACTGTGACAATCGAACGGCCCCGGTGGATCTCCGCCGGGGCCGTTTTTGTGCGGGTAACCCGGAACCTTCCCGGCGCCCGGGGGCTCTCCTCCGACAAAGGAGACCCCCATGAAGATTCTGATGGTTCTGACCTCGCACGACCAGCTCGGCGACACCGGCAACAAGACCGGCTTCTGGCTCGAAGAGTTCGTGGGCCCCTATTATTTGCTCAACGATGCCGGAGCCGACATCACCCTGGCCTCGCCCGCAGGCGGCCAGCCGCCGATCGATCCCAAGAGCGACAGTCCGGATGCCCAGTCCGACGACACCCGCCGGTTCAAGGACGACGCCGAGGCCAGGGCCCAACTGGCCAGCACCCTCAAACTGTCCGACGTCAAGGCGGCTGACTATGACGCCGTCTTCTATCCGGGCGGCCACGGCCCGCTGTGGGATCTGGCCGAGGACGCCGACTCCATCGCCCTGATCGAGGCCTTCGCCCGGGCCGACAAGCCGACGGCCTTCGTCTGCCATGCCCCCGGTGTTCTGAAATCGGTCAGGGGCAAGGACGGCGACTTGCTGGTCAAGGGCCGCAAGGTTGCCGGCTTCACCAACAGCGAGGAAGACAGCGTCGGCCTGACGGACGTCGTGCCCTTCTTGGTGGAGGACATGCTGAAGCAAGCCGGCGCCGATTATCGTCGCGGTGATGACGGGGCGGCCTTCGCGGTCGTCGATGGCACGCTGGTAACCGGCCAGAACCCGGCCTCATCGGCGATCACGGCCGAAAGGCTGCTTGAAGTTCTGAAACGCTAGGCGCTGCTATGCCCCCGGGGCTGACATCAGCTCCGGGGGTACAGCATCCTCAGTCCCGCATCGGCGACAGGATGTCGCCCAGACGGTCCGGCGTGCCGGGGATCCGCTCCAGACGCGGATAGCGCAGGCCGTCGTGGTAATCGATTTCCAGCGTCCGGCTGCCTCGCGCATTGCGCACTTCCAGCACGATCGGCGCGGTTGAGATCGTGGCGGCCGTGATGGCGTTCGACAGCACCTGCGGCGAGGCCCGCTCGCCATTTACCGACACCAGCGTCCAGCCCGCGCCGATCCCTGCGTTGAAGATCGGGCTGTCCCACTGCACGGCAACAATGCGGTTGCCGCCCGCTAGATAGAAGCCTAGCGAATAGAGGTAGTCACCCGGTCCGCTGCCGTTGATGCGCGTCTCCACCTCGGTCGGGCTGTCGGTGTAGACGAGGCGATAGCCGCTGCGTTCGATGCCATCCAGCGGCGCCTCGGCGTCGGGGCCGACGGCGTCCAGACGGTCGCGCAGGAAGCCGGCCCAGTCGTGCGGCACAACCGCATTCAGCGCCGTGACGATATCGTCGAACGTATAGGGCGTCGCGGTCCAGGAGCCGTCGTCGATGCCAAAGAACAGTTTGGCAAAGTCGTTCAGCGACTTGGTATCGCCCGTCTTCTCGCGGATCAGGGTGTCGGCATCCAGCCAGATCAGGGCGGATTCGCGGTAATAGTCGCCCGTGCCGCGCATCCACGACGGCCAGGGGCTGGAGGCCCGGTATCCCAGCAGGTTGTTGTTGGTCGTGTCCTGCAGCGACCGCCATTCGCGTCCGGACTGATACTCATAGAAGGCCGCGATCCCGGCGAAGGAGGCCAGCGCCTCCTCCTTGGTGCCCAGCCCCGATCGCGCGGTCAGCACCTCGCCCCAGTATTCCGTCTGGCCCTCATAGACCCACAGCAGGGTGTTCTGGACCGGCACATTGAAGTTGGGCGTCAGCTGGTCGCCGGGCCGGCGGAACTTGCCGTTCCAGGAGTGGACAAACTCGTGCGGCAGCAGGGTCCGCGTGCCGTGGCTGGGCTCCCAGCCGTCGCCGAAGAAGTTGGGCGGGGCGGTGTTCTCGCTGGACCGGTGATGCTCAAGGCCGATGCCGCCCATCTCGCGGGTCAGGCCCAGCAGGAACTCATACTTGTCGAAATGGCGCGACCCGAACAGCAGATCGGCCTCATCGACCAGCGCCTCGTACTTCGCCAGCTGTTCGCGCGTCGGCGCGATCTGCTCGGGCTGGTCGGCGACGATATGCAGGGTCACGGGCGACCGCCCGCCGGGGTCGAGGTCATAGGATTTGTAATGCGCGCCGGCGAACATGGGGCTGTCGGCCAGCGTCTCGAGGCTGACGGGGGCAAAGGTCGCCACCCCGTCCTCGAACGACACCGTGTCCATGGCCACGCCATACTGCCAGCCGTCCGGCAGGCGGATCGAGGGGGCAAAGGTGATGCGGCTGTGACGATATCCCGCAGGATAAAGCACCGCCTTCTCCCACTGCAGGTTCAGCATGGACGAGGCCATCACCACGCGCCAGTTGCTGGCGTCCGGCTGGGTCAGCCACTGGAACTCGACCACGATCTCGTCGACGCCCCCGGGCACCTCGATGTGGAAGGCATAGGGATCGATGGTGTCGCGCAGCCACTCGATCCGGTCGCCGTCGCCGTGAATGGTCAGTCCTGCGATCAGCTGGATCGGGCCCGTCGGCGCATGATTGCCGGGAATGAATTTCGGATACAGCAGGGTCAGGGGCCCGGCGCTGACGGGAATGGTCTGGCGCACGCTGACGATCTTGCGATCGATGTCGGTGGCGTCGACCTCATAACGGATCACACCCGGATAGGCCTGATCGACCGGCGCCGGGATTTCCGGCAGGGCCCGGGGCAAGGCGGGCGTGCCCACCTGGGCCAGGGCGGGTGCTGCCATACCGAGGCTGAGGGCGATGGCCAGGGCGGAAACGGTCAGACGAAGGCGCATGGAATACTCGCGGGTCATGAAGGGAGCGGCGCCAGTTCGGACCAGTCCGCCCCCCGGGTCAACCCTGATGACGGCTCACCCCATGTTTACCCGACGTGATCTTGGCAGGGGGCGGCTGGCGGGCTACGCCATCTGCCAACACCTCTCAGGGAGATATGACATGGCCGATCTGGCATCCGTGACCGAACACATCCGCGCCGCCGTGGGCGACAACTCCGGCCTCGGCAAGACCGTCAAGCTGGACCTCGGCGATCAGGGCGTCATCTACATCGACGGTGCCTCCGTGCCGAACACCGTCACCAACGAAGACAAGCCCGCCGACGCCACCGTCTCCATGGCCTGGGACGACTTCATGGCCCTGTCGGAAGGCAAGCTGGACCCGATGATGGCCTTCATGCAGGGCAAGCTGAAGATCACCGGCGACATGATGATCGCCCAGAAGCTGGCCCCGCTGCTGAAGCGCTAGGCTGTTGCGTTCTCCCTCCCCTTCATGGGGAGGGATGTCGGCGCCAAGCGACGACAGGGTGGGGAACGCCAGTCCCGCACCGCCGGCGCCCGGCTTCACCCTTCCCCACCCGGTCGCTTCGCGACCACCCTCCCCACGAGGGGGAGGGAGAAGGAGACCTCTCCATGGAATTCCAGCACAGCGAAAAAGCCCTGCACTGGCAGGAGCGCGTCCGCCGCTTTCTGGATGACAAGGTGCTGCCGCGCGAGGCCGAGTACTGGGCCCAGGTGCGCGAGGATTCGACCCGCCAGCCCCCGGCCATGGACGAGATGAAGGCCCGGGCGCGCGAGGCGGGCCTGTGGAACATGTTCCTGCCGGGCGATCACGGCGCCGGCCTGACCAACCTCGAATACGCCCCGCTGGCCGAGATGATGGGCCGGCATCTGTGGACGGCCGAGGTGTTCAACTGCAACGCCCCCGACACCGGCAATATGGAAGTCCTCCATATGTATGGGAACGAGGCCCAGCAGGCGAAATGGCTGAAGCCCCTGATGGCCGGCGAGATCCGCTCGGCCTTCCTGATGACCGAGCCCGAGGTCGCCTCATCCGACGCCACCAACATCCAGACCCGGATCGAGCGGGACGGCGACCACTATGTGATCAACGGCCGCAAATGGTGGTCGACCAATATGGGCCATCCGAACGTCGCCATGACCATCGTCATGGGCAAGACCGACACCGGCGCCGCCACCCACGCCCAGCAGTCGCAGATCATCGTTCCCGTCGACACCCCGGGCTTCCGCGTCGAGCGGATGCTGTCGGTGTTCGGCTATGACGAAAAGCCGATCGGCCACGCGGAAGTCGTGCTCGAAAACGTCCGCGTGCCGGTCGAGAATCTGATCGCCGGCGAGGGCCGGGGCTTCGAGATCGCCCAGGGGCGCCTCGGGCCCGGTCGTATCCACCACTGCATGCGCGTCATCGGCATGGCCGAACGGGCGCTGGAACTGATGGTTCAGCGGCTGCTGTCGCGCACCGCCTTCCGCAAGTCGCTGGCCGAGCATTCGGTCTGGGAGCAGCGCGTCGGCGAGGCCCGCACGAATATTGAGATGTGCCGTCTGTCGGTCCTGAAAGCGGCCTGGATGATCGATCAGGCCGGTGCCAAGAACGCCAAGTCCGAGATCGCCCAGATCAAGGTCGCCGCGCCGCGCATGGCCCTGCAGATCATCGACGACGCCATTCAGGCCCATGGCGGTGCCGGCGTCTCGGCCGATACGCCGCTGGCCGAAATGTACGCCATGGTCCGCACCCTGCGCATCGCCGACGGTCCGGACGAGGTTCACAACCGCTCCATCGCGCGTCTGGAATACGCCAAACACGGCGGGCGTCCGGTTCGCTGAACCCCGCCGTTTTTGCGGCAACGCCCCGGCGGCTGATACGTTAGGTCGACTCGCGTCGGGCTCGTGGGCTCGATCCTCCCGCGCCAGACACCGGAGACACCCATGAACGCGCCCGCTACCGTTCAGGATCAGAGTGCCCGGGATGTGGCGCGCTATCAGGCCTCGCGCCGCGTCATGCCGGCCCTGGCCGAGGGGCTGTCGGCCGAGGACCTGCAGGCCCAGTCCATGCCGGACTGCAGTCCCGGCAAATGGCATCTGGCCCACACCACCTGGTTTTATGAGGCGCTGATCCTCTGCCGCGACCCGGACTATCGCCCGTTCGATCCGGTCTGGTTCACCCTGTTCAACTCCTACTATGACGGCGTCGGCGAGCGGATCGCCCGCGACCAGCGCAGCCTGATCACCCGGCCGTCGCTGGACGACGTGATGGCCTATCGCCGCGAGATCGACCGCCGCATGGTCGAGCGCCTGCGTGCCGGTCTGACGGACGGGGAGGGGCGCTACCTGTTCGTGCTCGGCCTCAACCACGAACAGCAGCATCAGGAGCTGTTCCTGATGGATCTGCTGAACCTGATGACAGGCTCGCCACTGGATCCCGCGGCCTATGACCGCGAGCCCGGCTGGCGCAGCGACCAGACGCCGCGCGGTGGCCGGGAGGCCTTCGACGGTGGCTTGGTCACCCTGGGCCATGACGGCGCCGGCTTCGCCTTCGATAATGAGGGCCCGGCTCACCCGGTCCACCTGCAGCCCTTCCAGCTGGCCCGTGATCTGGTGACCAATGGTCAGTGGCTGGAGTTCATGGCCGATGGGGGCTATCGCCGTCCCGAACTGTGGCTTTCCGACGGCTGGGCCACGGCCCGGACCGAAGGCTGGCAGGCCCCGCTTTACTGGCAGTCCGACGACACGGGCTGGACCGTCATGACCCTGACGGGCCGCCAGCCCGTCGATCCCGAAGCCCCCGTCTGCCACATCAGCCTGTACGAGGCCGACGCCTTCGCCCGCTGGTCCGGCGCCCGCCTGCCGACCGAGGCCGAATGGGAGCACGCGGCCCGCACCTGCCCCGACGCCTTCGCAGGCCTCGACGGCCAGGTCTGGCAGCATACGGCCAGCGCCTATGCCCCCTATCCGGGCTTCCGGACCACGCCCGGCGTCGCGGCCGAGTACAACGGCAAGTTCATGGCCAATCAGGGGGTGCTGCGCGGCTCGTGCTTCGCCACTCCGCCCGATCATCGCCGCCTGACCTACCGCAACTTCTATTATCCGCATCAGCGCTGGGCCTTCGCGGGCCTGCGTCTGGCGCGCGATGCTGACCCCCAGCCCGGAGCCCGGATGCCTGTTGACGACGAGACCGCACAGTTCAGGGCCGATCTGGTCGAGGGTCTGTCAAAGCCACAGAAATCTCTGTCACCCAAATGGCTCTACGACGCCGAGGGCTCGCGCCTGTTCGAGGACATCACCCGCCTGCCGGAATACTACCCCACGCGTCAGGAAACCGCCCTGCTGCGCGACATGGCCCCCGACATCGCCCGGTTCATGGGCGAGAACGCCGTGCTGGTCGAGTTCGGCTCGGGCGCCAGCGAAAAGACCCGCATCGTCCTGGATCAGGCCCCGGATCTGGCCATCTATATGCCGATCGACATCAGCACAGACGCGCTGGATGCCGCCACTGACCGCATCCGCGAGGCCTATCCCGATCTGGAGGTCAGCCCCGTCGCCGGCGACTTTCTCGACCTGCCGCCCCTGCCCGAACTGGGCAAGGGACCGCGCACGGGCTTCTTCCCCGGCTCGACCATCGGCAATCTGACGCCGGATCTGGCCGTCCGCTTCCTGACCTCGGCGCATGAGCGACTGGGCGCAGGGTCGCACTTCATTCTCGGGGTCGATCTGGTCAAGCCGGCGGATCTGCTGGTCGCCGCCTATGACGATGCCCAGGGCGTCACCGCCGCCTTCAATCTGAACCTGCTGGCGCGCGTCAATCGCGAGCTGGACGCCGACTTCGATCTCGATAGCTTCGAGCACCGCGCGGTCTGGAACGCGGACCGCTCGCGGATGGAGATGCATCTGGTTTCGACGCGGGATCAGGTTGTGACGCTGGACGACACCCGCTTCCGCTTTGTCGAGGGGGAGACCCTGCACACGGAAAGCTCGCGGAAATTCACGCGCGAGACGATCGTCGAACTGGTGGAAAAGGCCGGCTGGCGGCTGGTCGACTGGCGCGAGTCGAACTCGCCCGCCGTGGCCCTCGCCCTGCTTCAGGGCTGAGGGCAGACATTACGCTTATTCGGGGCTCGGCGCGCCCGTCGTGGTTTCGGGCTGGCGGCTGCCGTGCGAGGCTTCGCCGCCCTTGCGGCCGGCCTGGGCGGCAAGGGCCCGGTCCTGGGAGAAGCTGCGCTTTTCGCTGGGCACGCTGGCACCGCCCTTGCGGGCGATGGCGCGCTGGCGCTCGGGGTCCATCGAGGCAAAGCCTCGTTTCGAGACTCCGGACGGGCGGGCGGGGGGCTTGGCCTCGGCCATGGTGTTGACCTTTCTGACAAATCGAGAACTGTGCAGAAAGAACCCCGTGGCCCCCGTCCGGTTCCGCTTACGGAGGGCTGCGACGTTCCGACTCAGGGGAGAACCGCATCCCCTGTCCGGCCAGCGCCCGGTCCGACACGAATGGATTGTCCCGCCGCTCGGCGCCAAAGGTCGAGTGCGGACCGTGGCCGGGCACAAACGTCACATCATCCCCCAGCGGCCAGAGCTTGGTTACGATGCTGGTCACCAGCGCCCGCGGATCGCTCTGGGGAAAGTCGGTCCGCCCGACCGAGCCCTTGAACAGCACATCCCCGACCTGGGCAAAGCGCGCCGCCTCGCAATAGAAGATCACATGGCCGGGCGTATGGCCCGGGGTGCGAAACACCTGCCAGCGCGTCTGGCCCAGCGTCAGCTCGTCGCCTTCGTCCAGCCAGCGGGTAGGCGTGAATGACCGCGCTTCGGGCAGGCCGTACATCTGCCCCTGCGCCGGAATGCCGTCGATCCAGAACTGGTCGTCGGGATGCGGCCCGATGATCGGCGCGCCGGAAATCTCGTTCAACTCGGCCGCTCCGCCCGCATGATCCAGATGACCGTGGGTGATCCAGATCTGCTCCATCTCCAGCCCGCGCCGCAGGATTTCCGCCAGAATGGCGGGCCCGGAGGCGCCCGGATCGATGACGGCGGCCTTCTTCGTCGCCGTGCACCAGACGACGGTACAGTTCTGCTGCAGGGGCGTGACCGGGCTTATGAACAGGCCGAGGGGGGAGGGGGATGCGCTCATGCCCCAGACATAGGGCGACGGGCCGCGTGTGTGAACCGCCTTGCGGACGCGCCGCGCGTTGACCTTTGGCGGCGTTCTCGACATAAGGGCGGGCTTCGAGGCGCCGCTCCGCAAGGGGCGGCCCTGTTTGCTTATCCCACCACGCGCGCGGTCCGAAGACGGTCGCGCCCCAGAGCGTCAGATCGTCCATGCAAGTCGTTGAAAAGTCCGCCGCCGGCCTCAGCCGCGTGATCGAGGTTATCGTTCCCGCCACTGAGCTGAACGAAAAGCTGGATGCCCGCATCAAGGAAGTGGCCCCCCAGATGAAGCTCAAGGGCTTCCGTCCGGGCAAGGTGCCGGCCTCGCATGTGCGCAAGGCCTATGGCCGGGACTTCATGGGCGAGATCGTCAACGCCACCCTGAACGAGTCCAGCCAAAAGGCTCTGGAAGACGCCAAGCTCCGCCCGGCCGCTCCGGCCGAGATGAAGCTGACCAGCGACATGGACAAGGTCGTCGCCGGCCAGGCCGACCTCGCCTATGAAATGTCGCTCGAGGTCATGCCCGACTTCACCCCGGTCGACCCCAAGACGCTCAAGCTGGAACGCCCCGTCTATGAGGCGACCGACGCCGACATCGAAGAGACCCTCAAGGAACTGGCCTCGCAGTCCAAATCCTACGAGGACAAGACCGGCAAGACGGTCAAGGCCGCCGACGGCGACCAGCTGACCATCGATTTCGTCGGCAAGATCGACGGTGAGGCCTTCGAAGGCGGCTCGGCCGAGGACGCCGATCTGGTGATCGGGTCGAACCGCTTCATTCCGGGCTTCGAAGAACAGCTGAAGGGCGCCAAGGTCGGCGAGGAAAAGGTCGTCGAGGTGACCTTCCCCGAGGATTATCAGGCCGCCCATCTGGCCGGCAAAAAGGCCGCCTTCGACGTCACCGTCAAGGCGATCAAGGCCGAGGCCGAAACGAAGATCGACGACGAGTTCGCCAAGCGGCTCGGTCTGGAAGACCTGGAGAAGCTCAAGGGCATCCTCAAGGACAACCTGAACCAGCAATACACCAACGCCGCCCGCTTCAAGCTGAAGCGCGCCCTGCTGGACCAGCTGGACGAGGGTCACAGCTTTGACCTGCCGCCCAAGATGGTCGAGGCCGAGTTCGACGGTATCTGGCGTCAGGTCGAGGCCGACAAGGAAGCCGGCCGTCTGCCTGAGGAAGACGCCAAGAAGTCCGACAAGGCCCTCAAGGCCGAGTACCGCAAGATCGCCGAGCGCCGCGTGCGCCTGGGTCTGGTGCTGGCCGAGATCGGTCGCTCCAACAATGTCGGCGTCACCGATCAGGAGCTGAACAACGCCCTGATGGCCGAAGCCCGCAACTATCCGGGTCAGGAGCGTCAGGTGCTGGACTTCTACCGCCAGAACCCCGAGGCCGCCGCCCAGATGCGCGCCCCGATCTATGAGGAAAAGGTCTGCGAACTGATCTTCAGCCAGGCCGACATGACCGACAAGCCGATCAGCAAGGAAGACCTGATGAAGGAAGACGACGAGGGCTGATCCCTCCGTCATCCACTGCCGCTTCAACGCCCGGCCGCAGCCCCTGCGCCGGGCGTTTTGCTGTGCGGCAGGCCGTCTCTGGTGCCCTTCTCCCCTCGTGGGAGAAGGTGTCAGGCGGAGCCTGACGGATGAGGGGGACGTTTGCGCCCGCATGGGACGTGACCCGTCTGGCCTCGACCCGCCCCCTCATCCGAGCCGCGCTGCGGCCCACCTTCTCCCCCGGGGGGAGAAGGACTGCTGAGCCGACGCCCTCAGATAGGATAGCCGTCGCCAAATTCCCCAACCCTTTCAAAACCTGTACCGTTTCCCGGACCGTTCTTCCCGACCCGGTCCAGCGGTGTGCAACCCTTAACCCGTCTCCGTCGCAGGAGAGGCGCCTCGGGACCCAGGCACCAAAGCGGCGGCGGGGGCCGGTCGAGCGGGACTGCCCGGGGCGAAACCCCGGGGTCCGGGGCGTTTCTGGACGCCTCGCCCGTCGCGGGCCGAGAGACTGGGACCTGCTGTCGAACCGGGACAGGCGAAGTCGGGCGCACAAGCATCCGGGTGCCCGACCCCCGGCGGAAGAGACAGTCCCCCCAGGCGCTCGCGTGAACCGACCGGGGCGGCGCACAGGTCAGGTGCCGAAAATCACACACGCTCCCTGACGGCGAAAGCACGGGAGCACCGGTTCCGGGCCCCCGGCCCATGCGCCGCCCACCTCTCCACAACCTCTGCCCCAAGGGCGAGAGGGGCCTTTGCGTGGGCGCTTCACCACCTGACATTACAACGATGTAATGCGCTTCGCGCCACCGACGGCTTTATGGCCTTGGCGCGTTTGAGGGGTACTGCGTCCCCGCCTGTATCTGTCCGGAGTTCTCCATGCTGGCCGCCACTGCCCTCGCTGCCCTGCTAGCCACGGCCGCGCCCCAGGATCCGCCGGTGCAGGACCCGCCGGTCCAGGATCCCACCGGAACCCGCGTCGATGACATTGTCGTCCTGGGCCGTCCGCTGGACGAGGCGGCCCGCGACTTCGTCTACAGCCTGTCGGTGCCCGCGCGGGGCCGGGGCCTGGCCCGCTGGCGCGATACCGTCTGTGTCGGCGTGGTCAATCTGCGCGGCGAGGCGGCCCAGTATCTGGCCGATGTCATCTCGACCCGGGCCGAGGATCTCGGGCTGGAGATCGGCGCGCCGGGCTGTTCGCCCAATGTCATCATCACCTTTGCCGATGACGGGGCGACGATGGCGAAGGCCATGGTCGAGGCCGAACCGTCGGCCTTCCGCGTCGGTGGATCGGGGATGGACCTCGGCCGCGCGGCCCTCGGCCGCTTTCAGGAAGGCGATGCCCCGGTGCGCTGGTGGCACATGGCCCTGCCGATCAACTCCGAGACCGGCCAGATCGCCGTGCGCATCCCGGGCCAGGTCGACAATGAGGGCAATCCCTCGGCCCCCTCAATCAGCACCTTCGGGTCGCTGCTGACCACCATCATCCGCGACGACCTGAACAAGGTCATTGTGATCGTCGATGTGGACGGCGTCGCCCACCTGACCGCGCCCCAGCTGGCGGACTATCTGTCGATGGTGTCCCTGGCCCAGATTGATCCGCGCGGCGAGATCGCTGGATTCCCCACCATTCTGAATGTGCTGGACAATCCCGCCGCTGCCGACAGCATGACGGACTGGGATCTGGCCTTCCTTGAGGCCCTTTACCGGGACGATCGTGCCATGCGCCGCAACCCGGCGGTGCTGGCCTCCAGCATCGCCTCCGACCTCGCCCGGGACCTGCGCGCGGAGCAGGAGGCGGCGCCCGAAAACTGACGCGCCTTGCGCCGGGTCCCTCGCATCGCGATATTCCGGGTCTCATACGGGCACGACCGCCGAGTCGCGCCCCCTCTGCAGTCAAGAAGGCCTTCATGCGCGATCCGATCGAACTGATGAACATGAACCTCGTGCCCATGGTGGTCGAGCAGTCCAGCCGGGGTGAGCGCGCGTTCGACATCTTCTCGCGCTTGCTGCGTGAGCGGATCATCTTCCTGACCGGTCCGTTCGAGGACGGCATGGCCAGCCTGATCTGCGCCCAGCTGCTGTATCTGGAATCGGAAAACCCGAAGAAGGAAATCAGCATGTATATCAACAGCCCCGGCGGTCAGGTGACCTCGGCGCTCGCGATTTACGACACCATGCAATACATCAAGTCGCCGGTCTCGACGGTGGTCATGGGCATGGCTGCATCGGCCGGTTCGCTGATCCTGACGGCGGGCGAGGCCGGGCACCGGATCGCCCTGCCGAACGCGCGCATCATGGTCCACCAGCCCTCGGGTGGCTTCCGCGGCACCGCCTCGGACATCGAGCGTCACGCCGAGGACATCATCAAGACCAAGCGCCGCCTGAACGAAATCTACGTCCACCACACCGGCCGCACCTATGAGGAAGTCGAAAAGACCCTCGACCGCGACCATTTCATGAGCGCGGATGAGGCCAAGAGCTGGGGCATCGTCGATCACGTCTATGATCGCCGCCAGCAGGCTGACGAAGACGGCATCAAGACGGTCTGACCGGCTCCGTCCGGTGCCGTGCTAGGGTCCGCTGATGCAACACACGCGTGATCTCAAGGGTGTCGTCCAGGTAGACGGCGAGGACTACGAATGGGAGGTGCGGCGTCAGCCGCAGCGGACCACAGGCAATGAATGGCAAGGGATCGGAATTGCCCTGCGGCAGAAGGGCGCCCAGCGCGAGGCGATCGTCATGTTTCCGATGATCACGCGGGCCAACGGCATTCCCAATTTCGAGCGCCAGAGGATCAATGTCGAAAGCGTCCGCAATGCGGTGGCTTCGGCGATTGCGGCAGGCTGGGATCCGACCTCGCGCGGCAAGGTCGTGGTCTTCGATGTGGACGCTGACGGCCGCTAGCAGGGGGCCTGGGGCATTGTCGATCACGTTTGCGACAGGCGCCAGCAAGCCGATGCAGACGGCATCAGGACCGTATAAGGTCTGCCGTCACAACATTCGGTGGGCCCTGATGGGCCGCCGGTACGGAGGTCGGAATGATCGGTTCCCTTATGGCGGCTGCGCTTGCGGTGTCGGCGTTCCAGGATCCTCCGGTCGCGCCGGCTCCGCCCCAGGATCCGACCGTCTATCGGCTCGAGGACATTGTGGTCGAGGGCACCCGGCTGGAGGAACGCACCGCCGAGTACGTCCGTGAGGTCGCGGCCCCTGCCCGGGGTCGCGGACCGGCGCGCTGGCGTGAAGGGGTGTGCGTCGGGGCCGCCAATTTCGATCCAGAGGTCGCGCAGTATCTGATCGACCGCGTCTCTGATGTCGCCCGCGACCTCGGACTTTCCGCCGGGCAGCCCGGCTGTGAACCCAGCATCCTGATCATCGGCACAACCGATGGCGCCAGCTTTACCCGCGAGTTTGTCGAGATGCGTCCGCGCCTGTTTCGGGTCGGCGGATCGGGTATGGACCGGGGGCGGGCAGCGTTCGAAGATTTCACGAGCGCGGATCGTCCGGTGCGCTGGTGGCATGTCAGCATGCCGACGGACTCCGAGACCGGTCAGCGGACGGTCCGTTTACCCGGCGAAATGCGACCCATGCCGAACCTTGATCCCCGGCAGGACGCGCTTGGGTACGCGCCGATTACACGGGTGCCGGTTGCGTCGCGCATCCAGTCCTCTGTCGAGGACCGGATGATGCGCTCGTTCGTGATCATCGACGTCGACAAACTGGGCGGTGTTTCGCTGGAGCAGCTGGGCGATTACGTCGCCATGGTCGCTCTGGTCCAGGTCAATCCGGACGCCGATACGGGGCGCTACGAGACCATCCTGAACCTGTTCGAACAGCCCGACAGCATTGCCGGCCTGTCCGGCTGGGACCGGGCCTATATGGAAGGCATCTATGCCACGCGCCCGGGCCGGATCAGCACCATGGCCCAGGTCCAGTCCATCACCCAGGCGATCCTCAGCGCCTATCGTGGTCAGCTGGAAGAGGAGTGAGCGCACACGGACGCCCGACCGCCGCGCTCTCCTCACACGAACGTATGTCGATCAGTCGGCCGTCACCGGTCCGCTCAAACGTCAGGCCGTCGCCGACCCGGCACCGGGCTTCATAGACCCCGGCGTCCGGGGTGCGCCCCCGGAACGCCGCCTCAGTGACGTCGCAGGCCGCGGCCTCGGTCCCGGCCAGCCACAGTTGGACCTCGCGGGCTCTCTCGGCGGCGTCGGTAAAGCCGCACTCACCGCCCTGGGCCTCGACGACCAGGCAGGAGGTCACCGTCCGGCTGTCCGCACCCTCAAGCCAGGCCCCGTCGCGATCCCGGCAGCCGACCTCGATCAAGGGATGGCGGTCGGCATCCAGCCCCAGCACGGCCACGGCATCGATCTCGCAGTCGATCCCGGCGTCCCGGGCCCGGGCCATCAACTCCGGCACCGGATCCGTATTGCCGACCAGCTGGCACTGGGGCGTGGCCTGCCGCATCCGGTTCGGTCGCTGATCCAGCCGGATGCCCTGCAGCATCAGGCACGGGTGCACCACGGCCGGGCGGGCGTCGAGGATCAGATAGCCCGCGCCCTCACGACAGGCGATCTCGTACAGCCCGTCGCCATTGCCGTCGTAACCGCGCAGGTCGACCTCCCGGACGCTGCAGTCCAGCCGGGCGTTCGCCACCAGCCGCTCTCCATCCGCGTCCACGGCGAATGACGGGCGTGTGCGGGCGGCCGATTCCTGCGCCATGGCAGGCGCAGCCGAAAGGGCGAGCAGGAACAGGCTGGCCAGAAGACGTCGCATGGCCTCAGGGTCGCTGCCGAAAGCGGCGAAAACCGGGATGGGCCGCCCGGGCCAGCATCTCGGCATCGCCCGAGGTATCGCCATAGGCGGCCTCCAGCACGACATCGGGGCCATAGGCGCGGATCAGTCGCTCGACCTTTTCCTCGCCGCGACAGTTCTCGCCGACGAAGGCTGCGGTGACGCGCCCGTCGTGATCAAGGGCCAGCTCTGTGCCCAGCAGAGCCTCGGCCCCCAACCGCCGGGCGAACGGCGCCACCGTCAGCGCGGGCGAGGCCGTGACGATGACCCGGTGCGCACCCTTCTTGCCCCAGTCCTCCCAGCAGGCCAGGGCATCGGGTCGCATGAACCGGTGCCAGACCTGATCGGCGAAGCGTTCGGCCTCTTCGGACAGCTGCAGGGCCTCGACGCCGTCCAGAAACTGCGCCACCGCAGCCGCCTTGATCCGCCCCCGGTCCCGGTCGACCAGATAGCGGGCCGTTGCCGGTCCCAATGCGGCCAGACCCGCGAGCCAGCCGGTGGTTCCTGCTCGCCAGCGCAGGAAGGCGGTGAAACTGTCGGCCACGGTCAGGGTGCCGTCGAAGTCAAACGCGACGAGCGGGCCGGAAAGGGAAGGCGACTGGGGCAGAACGAACACTCATCTGGTCTGGCGGTGGGCGGGCTTGATCCCTATGTCAGAACTTCGCCTTGATGACAGGTCAAGTCGAAAACAGGGATACTCCCCATTCCGGATGACCGGATGGGGTTGTCGCCTCGCCCCGGATAGGGGATTGTCAATTTTTGAAGACCTTCGGACCTATCCTTTCGGAATCAGGTTCGCAGGAAGCGCGAATTCCCAGTATGGCGGGTTCGTGGAAGTGAGAAGGGTCGATGACCAAAGCCGCCGGTACAGACGCTAAAAGCACGCTCTATTGCTCGTTTTGCGGCAAGAGCCAGCACGAGGTCCGCAAGCTGATTGCCGGGCCGACGGTGTTCATCTGCGATGAATGCGTCGAACTGTGCATGGATATCATCCGCGAAGAGCACAAGATCGGCTTCGTCAAGGCCAAGGACGGCGTGCCGACGCCCAAGGAAATCCGCGAGGTCCTCGACGACTATGTGATCGGTCAGAGCCACGCCAAGAAGGTCCTCTCGGTCGCGGTCCACAACCACTACAAGCGCCTGAACCACGCGGCCAAGAACAACGACGTCGAACTGGCCAAGTCGAACATCATGCTGATCGGGCCGACCGGCTCGGGCAAGACGCTGCTGGCCCAGACGCTGGCGCGCATCATCGACGTGCCCTTCACCATGGCCGACGCCACGACCCTGACCGAAGCCGGTTATGTCGGTGAAGACGTCGAGAACATCATTCTGAAGCTGCTGCAGGCGTCGGACTACAACGTCGAGCGGGCCCAGCGCGGCATCGTCTACATCGACGAGATCGACAAGATTTCGCGCAAGTCGGACAATCCCTCGATCACCCGCGACGTCTCGGGCGAGGGCGTGCAGCAGGCCCTTCTGAAGATCATGGAAGGCACCGTCGCCTCCGTTCCCCCGCAGGGCGGCCGCAAGCATCCCCAGCAGGAGTTCCTGCAGGTCGACACCGCCAACATCCTGTTCATCGTCGGCGGTGCATTCGCCGGCCTCGAAAAGGTGATTTCCGCCCGGGGCGAAGGGGCCTCGATCGGCTTCGGCGCCAAGGTCAAGGAAGTCGACGAGCGCCGCATGGGCGACGTGCTGAAGCAGGTCGAGCCCGATGATCTGATGCGCTTCGGCCTGATCCCCGAGTTCATCGGCCGTCTGCCTGTGCTGGCCACGCTTGAGGATCTGGACGAGGAAGCGCTGGTCACCATCCTGACCCAGCCCAAGAACGCCCTGGTCAAGCAATACAAGCGCCTGTTCGAGATGGAGAACGTCGAACTGACGTTCACCGATGACGCGCTGAACGCGGTCGCCGGCAAGGCCATCAAGCGCAAGACGGGGGCCCGCGGCCTGCGTTCGATCCTGGAAGGGATCCTGCTCGAAACCATGTTCGAGCTGCCGACCTTCGAAGGCGTCGAGGAGTGCGTGGTCAACGCCGAGGTCATCGAGGGCAAGGCGCAGCCGCTGCTCATCTATGCCGACAAGAAGAAAAAGGCCGACGGCGCGGCCTGACGACCGGCCGTGGGCGCGCTTCGTCTGGTCCTCGGCGACCAGCTCAGCGATGATCTGAGCGCCCTGGCCGACATCGGTCCGGGCGACACGGTCCTGATGGCCGAGGTGGCTGACGAAGCCACCTATGTCCGCCACCACAAGCAGAAGATCGTTCTGGTCCTCGCGGCCATGCGCGCCTTCGCCGACCGCCTCCGGGCTGCGGGCCATACGGTCCGCTATGTGGCGCTCGACGATCCCGACAATACCGGCTCGATTGCGGGCGAGATCGAGCGGGCCATTGCCGAGACCGGTTGCGACCGCCTGATCCGGACCCTGTGCGGCGAATGGCGGCTGGAGCAGGCCCTCAATGCAGTCGCAGAGCGCTTGTCCGTGCCCGTCGAGGCGTGTGAGGATAGCCGCTTCATCTGCTCATCCGGGCGCTTCCAGACCTGGGCTCAGGGCAAGCGCCAGCTGCGCATGGAGTACTTCTATCGCGAGATGCGCCGCGAGACGGGCCTGCTGATGGACGGCGACCAGCCCGAAGGCGGGCAGTGGAACTATGACGCCGAGAACCGCAAGAAGCTGCCGACCGGCATCGCGGCACCGCGCCGCAAACGCTTCGCGCCCGACGCGGCCACTCGCCAGGTCATGGCGCTGGTCGAGAGCCGGTTCTCCGATCATTTCGGCGATCTGGACAGCTTCGACTGGCCGGTGACGCATGAGCAGGCCGAAGCCGCCCTGTCGCACTTTCTGGCGGACATCCTGCCGTCGTTTGGCGACTGGCAGGACGCCATGGCCGAGGGCGAGGCCTTCCTGTGGCACAGCCTGATCTCGACGTCGCTCAACCTTGGCCTTCTGGATCCGCTGGATGTTTGTCGCCGGGCCGAAGCCGAGTATCGCAAGGGCCGGGTCCCTATGAATGCCGTCGAGGGTTTCATCCGTCAGGTGCTGGGCTGGCGCGAGTTCGTGCGAGGCATCTACTGGCTGAAGGTGCCGGAATACCGCCATCGCAATGCCCTTGATGCCGACCGGACCCTGCCGTGGTTCTACTGGTCGGGAGACACGGACATGGCCTGCGTGGCCGATGTCGTGACCCAGGCCCGCAAGCATGCCTACGCCCACCACATCCAGCGGCTGATGGTGACGGGCAATCTGGCCATGCTGCTGGGCGTGCATCCGGATCCGGTCGACGACTGGTACATGGTCGTCTTTGCCGATGCCTTCGAATGGGTGGAGATGCCGAACACCCGGGGCATGGCAACCTTTGCCGACGGCGGCATCGTGGGGTCAAAGCCCTATGCCGCGTCCGGGGCCTATATCGACCGGATGAGCGACTACTGCGCCGGATGTCGCTACAGCGTGAAGCAGAAGACGGGGGAGGGGGCCTGTCCCTTCAACCGCCTCTACTGGGGCTTTCTGGAGCGAAACCGGAAAACGCTTCGGGACAATCCCCGGCTGGCCATGCCGTTCCGGACGCTGGAACGGTGGGCGCCCGAACAGAGGCAGGCCCTCGTCGATGAGGCAGAGGCCTGTCGAGAGGCCCTCGGAGCGACGCCTCGCCGCTGATCCGGTCTGTGGGCGGATATCATTGCCGTCTTGAACACGACGGACGAAGCGCCACATACTTTCTCCGTGATGTCCGCCGAGTGTCGGGGACGAGGAGGTATTTCGCCGCTATCGGGAAATGCCGTGTGGGCCAGACGTAGCGACGTCGGCCAGGAGAGTAGAATGTCCGAGACCAAGACCCTTCCCGTCCTGCCGCTCCGCGATATCGTGGTGTTTCCGCACATGGTCGTGCCCCTGTTCGTCGGGCGCGAGAAATCCGTGCGGGCGCTCGACGAGATCATGAAGGGCGAAAAGCAGATCCTGTTGGCGACCCAGAAAAACTCGGTCGACGACGACCCGGGTCCTGATGCCATCTACTCGATCGGCGTGCTGGCCAATGTGCTGCAGCTGCTGAAACTGCCGGACGGCACGGTCAAGGTGCTGGTCGAGGGCAAGGGGCGGGCGCGTCTGGTGCGCTTCACCGACCAGGCCGATTATTTCGAAGCCGAGGCCGAGGACATCGTCGATGAATCGACCGATCCCGCGCGCGCCGAAGCGCTGTCGCGCGCAGTGGTCGAACAGTTCGAAAGCTATGTGAAGCTCAACAAGAAGGTGCCGCCCGAAGCGCTGACCTCCATCCCGCAGATCACCGACGCGTCGAAGCTGGCCGACTCGGTGGCCGCGCACCTGTCGGTCAAGATCGCTGACAAGCAGACGCTGCTGGAAACCATAGACGTGCCGGCACGGCTGGAGGGGGTCTATGCCCTGATGGAGGGCGAGATCAGCGTCCTCCAGGTCGAGAAGAAGATCCGCTCGCGCGTGAAGCGCCAGATGGAGAAGACCCAGCGCGAATATTATCTGAACGAGCAGATGAAGGCGATCCAGCGCGAGCTGGGCGAGACCGACGACGCGCGCGACGAGGTGATGGAGCTGGAAAAGCGCATCCGCAAGACGCGCCTGTCCAAGGAAGCGCGGGCCAAGGCGGACACCGAGGTCAAGAAGCTGCGCAACATGAGCCCCATGTCGGCAGAGTCGACGGTGGTCCGGAACTATCTCGACTGGCTGCTGGGCATTCCCTGGGGCAAGGCCCGGGCCAAGACCATCAATCTCGACAAGGCCGAGGCGATCCTCGAAGAGGACCACTATGGTCTGGAGAAGGTCAAGGAACGGATCATCGAATATCTGGCCGTGCAGGCGCGCACCAACAGCCTGAAGGGTCCGATCCTGTGCCTCGTCGGCCCTCCGGGTGTCGGCAAGACCTCGCTGGCCAAATCGATCGCCAAGGCCACCGGCCGGGAATACGTCCGCATGTCGCTGGGCGGCGTGCGCGATGAGGCCGAGATCCGCGGCCATCGCCGGACCTACATCGGGTCCATGCCGGGCAAGATCATCCAGTCGATGAAGAAGGCCAAGACCACGAACGCCTTCATCCTGCTGGATGAGATCGACAAGCTGGGCGCCGACTGGCGCGGTGACCCGTCGTCGGCTCTGCTCGAGGTGCTGGATCCGGCCCAGAACGCCAACTTTGGCGATCACTATCTCGAGGTCGACTACGACCTGTCGAACGTCATGTTCGTGACGACGGCCAACAGTCTGAACATGCCCCAGCCCCTGCTGGACCGCATGGAAGTGATCCGGGTGGCCGGCTACACCGAGGACGAGAAGGTCGAGATCGCCAAGCGGCACCTGCTGCCCAAGTTGACCAAGGATCACGGCCTCAAGGACGGCGAGTGGATCGTGCCGGACGAGACGATCCGCGATCTGATCCGCTACTATACCCGCGAGGCCGGTGTTCGGTCGCTGGAGCGTGCGCTCGGCGGACTGGCCCGCAAGGCCGTGCGGGAGATGGCGCGCGGCAAGCTGCTGACCATCACCGTCGATGCGGACAAGCTGTCCGAGTACGCGGGCGTTCGCAAGTACCGCTATGGCGAGACGGACGAGGAGGACCAGGTCGGGATCGTTACCGGTCTGGCCTGGACCGAGTTCGGCGGCGACATCCTGACCATCGAGGCGATCAAGATGCCGGGCCGCGGACGCATGACCGTGACCGGCAACCTCAAGGAGGTGATGAAGGAGTCGATCTCGGCGGCGGCCAGCTATGTCCGCGCCCGGGCTCTGACCTTTGGCGTGAAGCCGCCGGTCTTTGAAAAGACCGACATCCACGTCCACGTGCCGGATGGCGCGACGCCCAAGGACGGTCCGTCGGCCGGTGTGGCCATGACGGTTGCCATGGTCTCGGTCCTGACCGGCATTCCGGTGCGCAAGGACATCGCCATGACGGGCGAGATCACCCTGCGTGGCCGGGTGACGGCCATCGGTGGCCTTAAGGAAAAGCTGCTGGCGGCGCTCCGTTCGGGGGTCAAGACGGTGCTGATCCCACAGGAGAACGAGAAGGACCTCGCCGACGTGCCCGACAACGTCAAGCAGGCGCTGGAGATCGTCCCGGTCTCGACCGCTGACGAGGCGCTGAAGTGGGCGCTGGTCGGAACGCTGACTCCGGTTGAGTGGGACGAGGCGACCGATCCCCTGCCGTCGCGGATGCCAGGCGCCGAGCCGGGCCCCGACGCCGTCATCAGCCACTGATGTCGCGGCCGGAGCTGGTCGGTCGTATCGCGCGGGCCGCCGACCTCACGCCCGATCAGGCGCGGGCCGCGCTCGATGCCATGCTGGACGGCATCACTGAAGGGCTGGCCGAGGGGCGGACGGTGCGTCTGACCGGCTTCGGGGCCTTCGTTCCGGCTGACCGGCCGGAAAGAGAAGGGCGCCACCCCGCCACCGGGGAGCGACTGATCCACCCGGCCACGCGGACGGTCCGGTTCCGACCGGGTGAAGGGTTGAAAAGCGCCTTGAACGGCTGAGCCCGCGCAGGCATAGCCACGGAGACGGGCGGCTAGCTCAGCTGGTCAGAGCACCTCGTTTACACCGAGGGGGTCGGGGGTTCGAACCCCTCGCCGCCCACCACAAAAGAAAAGGGCCGCCGGAGTGATCCGGCGGCCCTTTGTCTGTTCTGTCCGCAGCCTAGAAGCGGAAGCTGGCCCGCAGCAGCAGCATGTAGCGCATGTAGTCGCCGATCATTTCGGCATCCGCGCTGACGCTCAGCATGCCCAGTTCGTTGCCGACATTCAGACGGACGCCGATGATCGGGCCACCGCCCTCAATGGTATCGGGGTCGAGGCTGAACGACGGGCCACCGCTGGCGAAACGGGCAATCGTGGATCCCGGATCGACCGAGATGTTCTGACGCCAGCCGATGCGGAATTCCGGTTTGAGCCAGCTGTCCTCGTCGATTGTGTAGGCAATGTTCATGGCAGCCACGGCCGAGAACATGTGACCATCCCGCTCATCGATGATCAGGTCGAACCCGGCCCCGCCGCCAACTTCTTCGCGGGCATCCTCGCTCAGCGAGAAATATTCGGCATAGACCTCGGGACGCAGGGTGAACCGGCCGTATTCGCGCTCGTAGGACGCGCCACCGGCGGCGGCCAGGGTGAAGCCGTTCCAGCTCGACTCATTCCGGATGTTCAGCCCACCCCCGACGAACTGACGGTCGGCCTCAAACGAGGCGTAGCCGGCGGCAGCCCGGGCCCAGGTCGTCCAGTATTGGCCCTGGGCACGCCAGTAGAGCCCGAGCTCGACCAGATTGGCGGTCAGGTTCTCCTCGGCCTCGGACTCAGGGTCTTCGAGGTCGGAAGAGGTGAAGGCGATACTGACGCCCAGTGCGCCGTTGGTCGTGCCGTATTCGACACCACCCGCGACGCCGAAGCCTTCGGACCGGAAGCCGTAGGTGTCGGTCTTGTCCTTGTCGGCGTAGAAGGTGATTTCCTGAAGCCAGGCGCTGGTTTCACCCGGCTGGGCCGAGGCATTGCGGCCCACCAGGGCGCGCGTGACGGCGTCTACCCCGCTGGCCAGAGAAAGCAGCGGGCCACCCGAATGGTCAGGCAGCATCTGCTCGTACAGATTGATGAACCCGTCGCGGCCGGTCTGGTTGATGAAGGCCGTCAGGATACCGGAGTCACGGTCCAGCGCGTCATAGATGGCGTCGTAGGCAGAGGCCTCGACGGAAATGAAGCCGGCTTCCTCTGCCGTCCGGCGGCGAACATCGACGTAGACCTCATTGTTCGGAAGGTCTGCGCCCGCATCCAGAATGAACAGGTAGGGCGCGTTGTCCGCAATGGCATCCAGATCGAGGTTGCCGAAATTGAGGGTTCCCGCGTCGATTACGGTGAAGCGGCTGGTGCCGTTGCCGTTGATCAGGGAGGTGAACCTGACGCCCAGTTCGGCGCCGTCTTCAATCGTCGCGGTTCCGGATACATTAAAGCCGGAAGCAGTGTTGTTGTCACCGTCGATGCTGACGACGAAACGTCCGTCGCTGCCGATCGTCAGGTTCGAGATGTCCATGATGGTCGTCTGGCTGAGATCCAGAACGCCATCGGCGACGGAGATATCCAGCAGGCTGTCGCTGTCCGTAAGGTTGCCGCGGACGAAGGCTCCACCGGTGATCGACAGGGTGTCCAGACCGTCGCCGAACGAGATGTCGCTGAGCACCGTGCCGTTACGGATATCGACCACATCCGCGCCCGAGCCAAGTCGGATGGCGCCGACCATCGAGGGCTCGTCGTTATCAAGGACGCCGTCGCCATCCGTATCCGGATTGTCGGTGGTCGGTGTCGCGGCGATTCCGTCCTGGATAATCGTCACGCCCGTGGTGTTGGCTTCAACATTGATCAGGGTCGTGGTGCCGGTGATCGGATCGCCGTTCTCATTGGCGAACATGTTGGACTGCATCGAGCCGGTGTTCGTGATCGATGTCAGGGTGCCGCTGAGGTCGAGCAGGGCGGTGAGGTCGGCCGTGCCGCCACCTGACGAGGCCAGGAACTGTCCGTTGTTGACGAACGTCGGCAGACTGGCGCCGGCTTCGATCAGCAGGGTCGTCACCGTCGTGTTCAGGTCGGAGGCCGAAGCCGCCGTGAGCGATCCGTCATTGATGAACACGGGCGTGGTCACGCCGCTCGAGAGCCGCACACCGACGGAGTTGGCATCGTAGGCCAGGGCCGCGACCGACCCGGAGTTAAGGATGCCGCCCTCGATTATGACGTCCTGGCCGCCTGCCAGGCCGAAACGAATTCCGTTGGCCTCTATGCCGTCATACACGCCTTGGGCGCTGACGGAGCCCTGATTGATGAATCCGTAGGCAAGGTCGCCCGTACCGGCCAGGCCAAGCGTGATCGTCTGGGTGTCGGAGCCGACGAGGATCGCCGGGGCTTCGCCAAAAACATTGATCTGGGCGCCGTCTTCGTCGGCGTCAGCAATGCCGTCGCCGTCCTCATCGGTCTCGTTCTCATCGTTGTCAGCGGGAGGGCGGCCGAAGGTCACGCCGCCGGCAACATTGCCGGCGATGATCACGGCGGGACCTCCCTGCAGAAGATCGTCGGCATCAAGATTGGCGATGAACGTATCGTTCGGGCGGCTCGTATAGCGATATCCGGTTGACGATATCGAGCCCTGGATATTGAGGCCGCCCGTAACGTCGCCGAACATGCCAATCGCTGTCGAACCACCGCCGACGGTCGAAATGCTGCCGCCCAGATAGACAGTGCCGTCGATGGTGCCGAGCGCCCGCACAGCCATGCTGTTGTCGCCTATGACCCGGATGGTGCCATGACTGGTCAGGTTGCCAATGAGGTCGCTTTCCAGGGAGATGCCGAATGAGTCATTCCCCTCGACCAGCATGGTCGCGCCGTTCTGCAGGACGACGTTGCCACTCATCGCGCCGGCGCCATCGAGCCGAATACCAAAGCGGTTGGACCCCGTGGCGAACGGACCATCCAGATCGCCGTCCCCGTCAGCATCAGTGCTCTCGGCCATGTCGTCGCCGACGATGATGGACCCCGCAACCGTGATGTCCGTCGTATTGCCGCCCTCGATCAGGATGGCGGTCGAACCGCTTGCGGTGTTCGACATCGTGATGTTGCCGCCGGCATTGATCGAGAAGTCATTGCTGGAATTGACAGTAACAGCCGTGCCCGACGCCAGAATGATGGTGCCGCCGGAAGTGATGATGATGTCATCGGGGCCGTTGCCCGCAGGGTTGGCCGTCGTGATCGGCGTCGTGCGCGAGGAATCAATGGCCACCTGGGCGTTTGCGCCGCAGGCGAAGAGAAGGGGAGCGATCGCCGCTGCGGTCGCATACAGATAACGCATTCGGAACAAACCCCTCGTGGAAACTCGCGAGCCGTTAGATTCAGACCATCTAGCAGGATGGCAACGGTTCTGTCCCAAGTTTCCCGAATTTGAGGCGAATGCAAGGCCGAGAGGTCGATTTGGCGACTTGGGGTGCCGGTTGTGGCTTGCATGATAAGATATCGAGGTGATATCATTTTGCTCTGTCTGGAGGGTGAAAATGTCCGACGCTCAATCCCGATCGCCGACGGGTTCGCATTCCCTGTCGCGCGAGCATCCGGCCCGAACGGGCAACGGCATTCTGATGCTGCTGATGTCGCTGGCCCTGATGGTGGCGGGGGCCCTGGCGGTCTTCGCCCAGCCCGACTCGCCGCTCAATTTGGTCGGGGGCATTCTGCTTCTGTCGCTGGGGTTCATCCTGCTGTGCGGGCTCTATGCCCTGCAGCCGAACGAGGCGATGGCCATCCTGCTGTTCGGGGACTATCGCGGCACCGATCGCAAGACGGGACTTCGCTGGGTGCTGCCTTGGTATTCGCGCAAGAAGATCAGTCTGCGCGTCCGAAACCTGACCAGCGACAAGCTGAAGGTGAACGACAGACGCGGCAATCCGATCGAGATCGCGGCCAACGTCGTCTGGCGTGTCGAGGATTCGGCCCAGGCCCTGTTCGATGTCGATGATTTCCGGGCCTTCGTGAACATTCAGGTGGATACGGCCCTCCGGGACATGGCGGTCCACTATGCCTATGACCATGGCGAGGAACATGAGCTCACGCTGCGCTCCGATGCCGAGGAAGTGGCAACCCGGCTGCGTGATGAGCTGGTCGGTCGGATCGCCGTGGCCGGAGTCGCCATCGATGAGGCGCGTATCGCCCACCTCGCCTACGCCCCCGAGATCGCCGGCGCCATGCTGAAACGTCAGCAGGCCGAGGCCGTGCTGGCGGCCCGTCGCCTGATTGTGCGCGGTGCGGTCGAGATGGTTGAGAACGCGCTCCAGGATTTGAATACCCGAGGTGTCGTGGACCTGGACGAAGACCGCAAGGCCGCCATGGTGTCCAACCTGCTGGTCGTGCTGTGTGCGGACCGCGAAGCTCAGCCTGTGGTGAATGCGGGCACGCTGTACGGCTGATCCTCTGATATGCCGAAAGACCGGAAAGCCTTCCTGCTCAGGACATCGCCCAAGGTCATGGCGGCGGTCGAGCGGCTGGCCGCTGCCGAGTTTCGCTCGGTCAATGCCCAGGTCGAGGTCCTGATCCGGGAAGCCCTTGGTCGAAGGGGGCGACAGATTGACGAGGATCTGCCGGGTACGGACGAGACTTGAGATTGCCCTCCGCTGGGGTTACGGGCGATCATGGTAAAGTCAAAGTCCCCCCTGAAGCGGAAGTCCCTGGCCGATGGATCGAGCCGGGAAACCGGACTCAAGCTGGCTCGAAGCCTGCGCGGGCAGGAAGTTCAGGAGACTGAACTGCGGCTCATCCCCGGCCTCGACGAGGAAGTGTCTGAGGCCTTTCAGGCCGTAAAAAAGGTCGCGGCGGATGCCCGCCCCCGGCTGGTCGATACGACCATGCTGTACGCTCCCCGGTCCGGCGGCGTGAAGCGCTATCTGTTGTCCAAAAAGGCCTGGCTGGCCGACAACCGGCCCGATATCGCCCACAGTCTGGTCGTGCCGGGGGCCCGCCACCGGGTCGGGAGTGACGATGTGATGCGGCTGCATGCCGCCAAGTTGCCGTTCGGCGATGGCTATCGCTGGCCGTCGTCCGTGCGCCGCTGGGGCGCCTGGGTGTCGGCGCTCAAGCCTTCGGTGATCGAGGCGGGCGATCCCTATACCCCCGGGCAGGGCGCGCTTGAGGCGGGCCAGAGGGTCGGCTGTCCTGTGATCGGCTTCTGCCACTCGGACCCTGCCGGCCTGGCCGCACTTCACTTCGGCGAATGGGCCAAGAAGCCGGTTGAAAAGCGCTGGGCCCGCCTCTTCTCGCAGTTCGACACCGTGGTCTCGCCCAGTCGCTTCATCGCGCGTCGGCTGGAGGAAGCGGGCATCCAGAACATCGTCATCCGCCCCCTGGGCGTCGAGATCGACACCTTCCGGCCGGATCGCCGGGACCGGCAATGGCTGCTGGATCAGCTGGGCCTCCCGGAGAGCGCGCGTCTGTTGTGCTTTGCCGGACGTCCGGCCAAGGAAAAGAACATCGATGTCCTGATCGAGGCGGTGCAGTTGCTGGGCGACCCCTATCATCTGGTGCTGGTCGGGGCGGGCACCGGCATGCCGCCCGAAGATCGGGTGATCGCCATGCCGTATGAGACCGACCCCAAGGCCGTGGCAAAGATCATCGCCAGCTGCGACGCTTTCGTACACGCTAATGACAAGGAGCCGTTCGGCCTGATCGTGCTCGAGGCCATGGCCTGCGGCCGCCCGGTCGTGGGGGTCAATGCCGGCGGTGTGGCCGAGACGGTCGACACGTCCGTCGGGCAGTTGGCCGATCGGGCCGAACCGAGGGCCTATGCCGAGGCCGTCTCGGCCCTGTTCGAGCGGGATATCGAGGCCATCGGTCGGGCCGCCCGCACCAAGGCCGAGACCCGCTTTGCCTGGAACCGGGTGTTCGAGGATCTGTGCCGCGTCTATGGTGAGGCGAGCGGCGAGGCCGCCTTTACCCGGAGCAAAGCGGAATGACGAAGCCCCTGATTGCCGGACTGGCCATGGCTGCAGGCTTGGCCTTGTGCGCGAGTGCGGCCTCCGCCCAGACAGTCTACATCGTCCGTCATGCCGAGAAGGCCAGTGATACCGAGCGGGATCCGGTGCTTTCCGAGGCTGGCATGGCGCGCGCCGAGGCGGTCGCTGCCCTGTTTGAGGACGGCGCTCCCGATCTGGTCGTCGTGAGCCCCTTGCAGCGGACGCGCCTGACCGCAGGCCCGACGGTCACGGCGTCGGGCGCCTTCGTAGCGGTCAGCCCGCTGGAGGCCGGCGTGGAGGCCCATGTCGAGACCATCCGCCAGGGTGTGCTGGCCCTGCCGGAGGATGCGGTGGTGCTGATCTCTGGCCACAGCAACACCGTACCCCTGATTGCGCGGGCGCTGGGCTATGAGACCCCGGATATGACCGAATGCGAGTATGACCGCCTGATCCGGATCGAGCTCAGGAACGGTCAGGTCTCCGGCGAGACGCTGCGGTATGGTGCACCGAGCACCTGCTGAAGCCTGACCGTTCGGAACATCGGCTCGGCCCGGCGCATTGGCTTCCTGACCAAGGAGGCCTGTCATGAACGACCGTTTTGAAGCCCGCGCGGACGACATCGCAGATCAGGAGCGCGACATTCAGTCGGGCATCGATGCCAAAGATGCCCGGTCAAGTGACGAGACGCCCACCGGAGCGGTGCAGGCCGGCGCCCGGCGCTATCCCGAGCCACCGTTTCCGAAGCAGCGCCAGACCAAGCCGGGCGACGAGGCCGCCCTTGATCCCCAGCCGATGTATGACGCCCCCTTCTGGATGGGCTCGGGCAAGCTGGAGGGCTTTGCCGCCCTGATCACTGGCAGCGATTCCGGCATCGGGCGCGCAGTAGCCGTTCTGTTCGCGCGGGAGGGCTGCGACGTCGCCATCTGCCATCTGGATGAGGAAGCCGACGCCGAAGACACGCGAAAGGCGGTCGAGGCCGAGGGCCGCAAGGCGATCGTGCTCAAAGGCGATGTCGCTGACCCCGAGTTCGCACAGGCTGCGGTCAAGGCCACGCTTGACGCCTTTGGTCGCTTGGACGTCGTGGTTCCCAACGCCGCCTTTCAGGAGCATGCGCCGGCGTTCGAAGACCTGACGTTCGAGCATTTCGACCGGACGCTGAAGACCAATCTCTATGGCTATTTCAACATCTGTCAGTCCGCCGTTCCGCACCTGAAGAATGGCGGGGCCATCGTGATGACCGGGTCGGTCACGGGCATCATGGGCAATGACCAGCTGCTCGACTATTCCATGACCAAGGGCGGCATCCATGCCTTTGCCCGATCGCTGGGTACCCATCTGGCCCCGCGCGGCATCCGGGTGAATGTGGTGGCGCCCGGCCCAGTCTGGACCCCGCTCAACCCGGCGGATCGCGATGCCGAGGGCACGTCGAAATTTGGCTCAGGCTCGGTGATGAAGCGCCCTGCCCAGCCCGAGGAGATCGCCCCGGCCTATGTGTTTCTGGCCTCGCCGCAGTGCTCCAGCTACATCACGGGTGAAGTTCTGCCGATCATCGGCGGCTACGGCGGCGGCTAGACGAGGGATCAATCCCCCGCTGGTTGAAAGCGCCGCATGATGGCCCAACCATCCCCTAGGGTCCGCGCTTACCGCTCCGGGGGGCAGCGTGCGACCGATCCTGATCCTGTTGGCTGTGCTTTTGGCACTGTGGCTGCCCTCGTCCGACGGCGTGCCGTCTGCCGGTGCGGAAACGGGTCCGGCCTCCAGCCCGCCTGCAGGCCCCGAAGGCGTGGTCGTGCTGCCGGCCAGTCCCGGGCGATATGGCAATCTCCAGCACATGCGGACGCCAATGCCGCCCCGGTCAATCGCCTTGACCTTCGATGACGGACCGGACCCCAGCTATCTGCCAAGGGTGCTCGATATCCTCGACGCCCGTGGCATCAGGGCGACCTTCTTCTTCGTGGGCATCTATGCCGAGCGACGTCCCGATCTGGTGCGGGAGGTGACGCGGCGCGGGCACAATGTGGCCAGTCACAGCTGGTCGCATCCGACGCGGCTGAGATACTGGAGCCCTGCCGAGGCCCACCGCGAGATCCGCCGGGGATTTGCAGCGCTGGATCAGGCGCTGGCTGACTCGCCTCCTGATCAGCGGGCGCGGCTTGAACCGATGTTCCGCTTTCCCGGGTTGAATGAGAGCCCGGCCCTCGCCGGCTGGCTGGAAGACCGCGGCATTCTGGTGGTGTCGGCCGAAGGCGGGACCGATGATTGGCGCGGCCTGAGCGCCGATGCGATTCTGCGCCGGACCGTTTCGGTCATGGAGGCATCGGGCGGCGGGGTGCTGATCCTGCACGAAACCCGGCCCCGGATGATCGAGGCCCTGCCGGCGCTGCTGGATACGCTGACCGCGCGAGGCTTCACCTTCGTCCAGATCACCGCCGGCCCCGAGGGACGCAGGCAGGCAACCGAAGCCCCGGACCCGCTGTTCGGGCCCTGAGCAGGGTCTCTATATGATCGTTTAAAAGGGGAGGGGATGCGCCATTCCGACAGTGTCAGGAATGGCGCGAGTGACGGGGCTCGAACCCGCGACCTCCGGCGTGACAGGCCGGAGAATTGGCTAATGGTTTCAAAGCTTGTTCCAACTTCTGGCTCCAAAGACGGGTCAATGCCTTTAGTATGTTACGCTAGCCAGTTGGAACGCCGGAGGCGTCAACCTACTGGGTCACCGCCAAATCGTGGTGATCTCGACTGGATCAATGTTCAACATCTTTTCAGGTGGGTCGTTGAATGTCTTGCCTCCGACTAAGGCATATTCGGCGAGCCACGGCTCAAGGCGTCTTTGTGCCGCAAAAAGATGGGCTCCAGAAGTGCAGACATCGTCGAACAAAATCGGTGTTCCTCCCGGATAATCCTCGGTGAGAACCATCTTCTGATACAATCGCGATTTGTCGCGGCCACCGTTCAAATGTGATTTGGGCATTACCTCTGAGAACCGCAGGCCGCTGAACGCTTGGCAGCCTGGGCCGTAAGCTGCAGCTATGCCCTCTGCGAAACGTTTTGTCGGATAGTCGCTGGACCCTGCAATGGCGTCGCTGTTTGGCACAGCCACGACCACTGGGTTTATGACGTTCATCTCCGAGATTCGTTGAGCTCCCCATTTGAAGAACGCCTCGTGCAGCCTTTTGTAATTCGTGTGATCGAAACGCTGCGGAGGTTTGCCGAGCATGACGTACGACCGACTTAGGGCGCCCATGTCCTCCTTGAGCGCCTTGACCAGATAGCGTGCGGTCCAGTCGATCTTACGGAACTTGCGCTCCTCTGGATCCCAGCTGGGATAGCCGCACAAAGCGGTCACTCGAATGCTGGCTTGCCTCACGCAAGCTTGCCAAGAATGTCCGCAGACGACTCGACCACGACGGTCTTCGAGTACGACTCGAAGGAGGCTGGCCACTTCAATGAAGAATCCTGGAACACTGACTTCAGGATAAACAGCCAGCGTCCGAGTCTTTGACACTCAGCTGCTTGGTGAAGCGTGCCGGATGTATCGGACGCCTCGACGATGACACTGCCGTCACTGACAGCCGCCATAACCCGATTGCGCTTGGGGAAGTTCGACGGAAACACTCGAGTCCCCAAGTCGAACGGACTGATCAGCAGATGTTCACGCGCAATCAGATCCTGGAGATCTTTGTGCTCCGCTGGGTACGCCTTGTCTAAGGGGGTACCGATCACGGCAACCGTTCTGCCCCCAGCGGACAGCGCCGCTCGGTGGGCAAATGAGTCGACCCCCTTGGCTAGGCCAGACACGATCGTGACCCCAGCGACTGCGAGCTCACGGCTCAAGCGGTTAGCACGTGAGGCACCTTCGCTCGACACGTCGCGGGCACCGACAATCGCAATGGCCGGATGCTGCAGGTGATCCAAGTCTCCGCGATAGTTCAAGATGGCCTTCGAGCCGTCGCCAGTCAGAAATGACTGTTGGGCGGGCTCCAGACCTGGCCGCGCAATCAGTTCGAGAAGAGCGCCGAGCGCAACTTGCTTACCGCCGCTCGACCCGCCCGGCCGAACCCTACTGTTACGCCTTGGCCTCGCGGGCTCGCGGCTCACAATTTGAGCTTCCATGTCGGCATCTCTCAATCCTAGATGACATCTGGCGCTGATTCACCTGTCGCCGCAAACAGACCGTCGCTCAGTGGCAGATCATAGACCACGGTACTGGCACTCAAAAGGTCTGGGAGCACGCCGGTGATCGACAATATCGAATTGGCCGGTCGGAAAACCCAGTGCCTTTCCGTGGCGGAGGGGGCGTCCACGATTGGGGCCATTGCGCTCTTAGCACCTCATAGGGCTTATGCTCTCCGGTTGGAACGCCCCGACACCCGATCAACCTCGGCCGCCAGCCGCTCCCGCCCTTGCTCCCGCGTGACCGCGATCTGTCGGGCTTTGGACACCGTCGCCGGCGTGTACGTGGCGTCGAGGAAGGCGCTGCTGTCCATGCTGTTGGCCAGCAGCTCGGCCATGGTCGATTTGTCCGCGCCAGCGGCGTCGGCTTCGACGTTGCCCGACCTGCGGATGTCCAGGAACTGGCGCTGATCTCCGGGGAAGACGTGGGCCCGGACAGCGCGGAAGTCCTGCGCGAAGTAGTTCTTGCCGCTCACGCCCAGCGCATAGGCCTTGCCGCTCTTGCGGCGGATCAGGGCGGCGGTCGGTAGCAGGTCAGCCCCGAGATCTTTCAGATAGGCCTGCAGCGCGGCCGCAGTCTCGTCCGACAGGTGACCGAAGGCTTCCCGGTCTGTCTTGGTCCGGGAGCGATGCAGGTACCAGCCGACCGCGTCCCGTCTCAGCTGTTGCTTGGTCAGGGTGCGCACGTCGACTGGCGAGAACAGGGTGTCCCAGGCGATCATGATGGCCACGGCCATACCGTCCATCTCCAGCTCATAGGCGCCGGCGACCAGCTTCTGGATCTCGGAGCCTAGCCAGATCTGCGAACGCCCTTGGGGCTGGGGATTGGCCACGGCCAAGGCAGGAGACTTGATGTTGAGCCGCAGCCGGACGATCGCGTCGGCGAACAGCGCTCGGAGGCACTTCATGACCCGGTAGCGCTCCGAAGGCGACAGCGTGGTGTCGAGCACTTCCTCGAAGTCCTCAATGTCCGTCACGCTGATTTTGGTGATCGTCTTGCGCCCCAGATGCGGGCCGATGTGCTTCCAGGCGCGCTCGTAGTCTTCCTTGGTGCGCAGCGCCTTCTTTCGCCAGGCCTTCGATTTGGCTTTGAACAGCCGGTAGTACTCACCCAGCGAGCCGGGCGGGTACGTCTCCTCGACCGTGAACGTCTCGCTGCCGTCGCGGGCCCGCAGCCACTTTTCGTACAGGGATTGCGCCTCGGCCCACGCAGGTGGCGCGTCAGGGCCCAGGGGCTTCGGCAAGAAGCCGAGAGCCCTCATGGTCGGCGTCGGCTCCCAGAACAGGTTGCCTCGCTTGTTCCTGACGTACCTGAGCTTAATCGCTGCCACCTTCGCTGAACGCATCCTCCATCAGCCGAGCGCAGCGCTCAGCCTCTGAAGCGGGATGAGAGTCGTCAAGCGCGATCAGCGAAAAGCTGTCGCGCCGGAAGTCGATGCGGCCGATCGGCAAGCCCCCGGCCAGTGCGCCCTCTACCGCCTTTCGCACATCATCCTTGCGCCACGTCTCTCGGGAGCGCGGTCTCGAGCGATGGTCTGTGGCAGCGGAGGTCATGGGCGGCTTCTCAATGTGCTGGCACCGGGGCGCCGTCAGGCGGCTTCCAGTTCGCGTGCCAGCTCGCCGGCCGAGGGCCCGGCGATAGCTCTGGCGACACTCAGCAGCGAAAGCCGCCGATCGCGCGGCATGCTGACGAACAGGCTGGCCAGCTCGCGCCCGCTACCGGTCGCGCCGAGGCGATAGATGGCCGACGGCTCCGCCGCGCGGCCGAGTTGGCGGTCCTCACGCGGCGGGAACAGGTCCTGGACCTCGACGCTCAGGAAGTCGGCGATCAGGGCCAGCTTCGATGCCGAAACCCGGTTGGTGCCCTTTTCGTACTTCTGGACCTGCTGAAAGGTCACGCCGATCGCGGCGCCCAACTGCGACTGGTTGAACTCGCGCTGCTGGCGCAGGCTGGCAATGCGCTGCCCGACCTGGACGTCGATTGGGTGAGGGGTTCTGGCTGTGTCGGACATGGTCAGGCTCCGGGGTTCAGGGTGGATGCGGCCAGCCAAGCGAGCAGATAGGCCGCGAGAAGGATGGCCAACAGGCCGAGGAAGTGTCGGCGCTTCATGCCCGCCGCTCGGGCCAAAGCCGCCAGATGACCAGCACGGCGATGGCCACGAAGATCGTCACCGGCCGCCCGATCAGCAGGGAATCGACCAGGCCGAGGCCGATGCCTGCGACGGCAACGCCAGCGAACAGCCAGGCCACCGGATTGCGCGGTCGCCGTCGCTCGGGCAAGCGACTGAGATAGGCGATGGGGCGACGCGAGCCGACCTCGCTGCCCACGATGTTATGCTGGCTCATCGGGCATCCCTCCGGGCAATGGCATCGACCTGGTCGGCGACACAGCGCAGGGCCGTGGTCGCTTCGTCCTGATGGACGGGATGGGCCGACATGCTCACGGACTCGACCCGGCCGGCCTGGCCGGGCACCCACAGGACCAGGGCAAAGGCCAGGCCCGAGCCCTCCAGGCGGCGCTGGATCTCGGCACAGATCTGATCGGGTGCCGCCGCCATCAGACTTCCCCCAGCGCGGACAGATAGAGGTCGAGGATGGCCTCTTCCTCCTGGCGCTTGGCCTTGTCCTGCTTGCGGATGCGCAGCACCTTGCGCAGCACCTTCACGTCATAGCCCTCGCCCTTGGCCTCGGCGAAAACCTCCTTCATGTCACCCATGACGGCCTGCTTGTCCTCCTCGAGGCGCTCGAGGCGCTCGACGAGCGTGCGCAGGCGCCCCTGGGCCGTTGAGGTCAGGACGTCGGGTGACGTCTCAAATGCGGTTCCGTCGGCCATCAGAAGCCTCCATCGATGGTGGTGAGGCTGATCGGGGCCAGGATGACGTAGTGCAGGCCCTCTGACGTTGCCCCCGGATAGCCGCCCTGCAGGGCGAACGGCACACCGTCCGCGCCCTGGGCGAAGACGACGGCATCCGGCAGGGCCAGTGCGTCTAGGTGGGCGATCAACTGTTTGACCGTCAGCATGCCGCGCCTCGTTGGCCGCGAGCATCCCGGCCGCACTGGCGCGTCTTCCTTGCCTCAAGCGCCGCCAGGGCGTGTGCTGGCGTGCGCCCGACCAGGGCGTTGAGCGCGACATTGCACTCCCGCCGGGATGCGCCGGTGAGCAGAGCCACGGTCTCGAGGCTTGCGTGGTCGCGCATCAGCTGGCGCAGCTCGGCCAGCCCTTCAACGGTCCAGCCCGACCGGGCCGGGGGCAGGTCGCAGCGGCAGCGGTTCGTCGCGCCGCATGCGCAGAAGCGGCGGACGATCGTGGCGGGGAACGGGCTCTGCGGGTCTGGGGTGGCGGTTGTCAGCACGAAACTCTCCCTCAATCTGGGGGAGAAGTTCGGATAATCCGACAAATGAGTCAAGGGGTAATAGTCGGATAATCCGACCGTTTCATCAGGCCTCGATTCGCGCGCCCCAAAAGCGGCTTCTATCGGCCCTTGCTTTGTCCTTGGCCTATGATCGCATGCGCAGCCTCTCGCAGCTGCCGGAGCCCAATAGCTTCGTCGGGCGGCAATAGAAGCTCGTAGGGCGCCAAGCCAAGCCAAGCCGCCGCCTCGTCGACGCTCTCCTGCGTATAGCGCTGCTTATTGTTCCAAAGGTCACTCGCTTTGGCTCTAGGCCAGCCTAGATCGCGCTGGGCATCTGCCTGGATCTTGCCCAGATGAGCGGCCCATTCAGCCAGGTACCATCGATGCCCGAGCTGGGATGGTGGCACCGAAGCGCGCTTTACGACCTTCGTGTTCATAGGCCGGATCATGGTCGCTGGCCCTGGCTAAGTCGGCCCTGATTATCCGAACGATTGGGGTTGACTCTCACGTCGGATAATCCGAACACTGCGGCCATGATGTTGATTCCACAGTTCAGACGAGCGCGAGGCTGGTCCCAAGCTGAACTTGCTCGACGGCTGGGCATCAGCTCGCGGGGGCACGTGAGCGACTGGGAAACGGGCAAGGAGCGCATTCCCGCCGAACAGGCCATCGCCCTTGACCGGCTCAGCGCCGGCGAGCTGCCGGTCGCAACCCTGCGCCCCGATCTCCACGACGTCCGCGTCATCCCGGCAGTCCCCGAGGTCAGCGCATGAGCGAGACCTTCGTCATCATAGGGCTTCTGGGGGGGTGGCTGGCGCTCGGCGATATTCTGGGTCGCATTGCGGTCGCCATCTGGCGACTGGCCACCCGCGATGCCCGCGCCAAGGCTCGGCGCGAAGCCTACGAGGCTGACGAAAGAGCTTACTACGAAAAGCTCTTCAGCCGGCCGAAGCAGCCGCCCACTGACGCGCCAGGCGCAGGAGCGTGAGCCTGTGACGGTATTCGCTTCTCTCCATTTCGGATCGTGTCGCCAGCTCTTGGCTGGGGTGATCCAGCAGGGCTTCCATTCGGTCGATGCCCCCGGGTTGCCCGCGCTCCATCTCGGCCATGGCCAGTGCGAGGACCTCCCGCACTGGACGGACATGCTCGAGGATTCGCCGGTCCAGTTCGTCCATCCGAATCTCTCCTTGGTGTGTATCAGCCCTGCCAAGGTAGAGGCCCCCGCCGGCGCGTCCATACGCATGCGCGCGCCGGCGGGGCAGCCCTTCTGTGAGGCCGCCTGAGATGATGGCCCGCACCCAGCTTCACCCCAGCCTCGCCGCCCGCCTGACCGGAGCGGTTGAGCGTCCCGTCGGCGCGTCGCCTCCCCTCGCGCGCCGGCGGGGCGTCGTCCCATTCGCAGGAACGCAGCGGTGAGGGGAGGGCGTCTCCTCTCGGCGCCCTCGGTCCGCACTGACTCTCCGTCCGAAATTCGTTCCCGGTTCGTCCCGAATACCTGGCCCTCGTCAAGGCGCCGGGCCTCGAGGGGCCACGTCAGCGCCCTGAGGCGATGCCTGCTTGCCCGCCTGGGCCAGGACCGCGAGCGACAGATGCGCTCTGCGGATGAAGTGCTGACCGACCCGGTCGACTGATCGGCCGGGCATCCAGCCTCCGCACTGATGACGTGCCCACCCACATCGGCAAGCCGAGCGTCTCGGCCGCTCAAGGGCGGTCGCGGCCGCGCGGCCACCGGGTCGCCTTGCCCCGCCGGGGGCGGACCTTCGCGGCTCGGGACGTGCCCGTCTCGTCTCCCGCCACAGCGGGCCGACGCACTCGGCTTGCCTTCATCACAGCCAACCATGGCCGCCTTACGGACGGTCATCGGGACGCCTTTTGCTCAACGCGCGGCACCGCTTGCCGCGTGACCGTGAGCCTGTGCGCCAAGCTGACCGGTTGTCAGGCGGATTCGTGAGGGACGAATCCTATGAACGTGCGACAGCACGCCTTCCACGCGCGCGCCCTGCAGGACGCCTGCGGAGGGCCCGACCGGTGCCTCGAACTGCTCGAGACCAGCCCCTTCAAGATGGGGCGCACCCACCTCTATGACTGCCGGGATCCCGCCAAGGGGCGGACCATGCCGATCGGCGCGATCGCCTTCCTCGAGGTGCATCAGAACTGGCGGCTCTACAGCGCCACCCTGGCACGCCAGCTGGCCCAGCCCTCTGATGCGGCCTGCGCACTCAGCGAAGCATGCGAGGCGGCCGAGGACATGGCCGCAGCCCAGCGGCTGGTGCGCCTGGCCCAGGCCGACGGCGTCATCACCGAGTATGAGAAGCGCGAGATCGAGCCGGTCCTCCTGCGCGTCGAGGCCCGCCTTCAGGGCGTGCGCTCGGCCCTCGACCACGGGGTGGCAGCATGACGGCCGTCCCGATGGAGCCCGGCCACAAGTTTCGGGCGCCCGAGCCTTCGCACCGGCGCACCCTGTCCAAGGTGAGGCGCAACAGCCGCCCTGCAGGCGGCGAAAAATGGGAGCGCCTGACGCGAGAGCAGGCCAATCGCCGGATATTCGCCCTCAAGGTCTACCGACAGAACCTGCGCCAGCCGGGCCAGCGCTGGGGCGCGCCCGGCACGATCAGCGCCGGCGCCGTCGAGCTTTACGAGCTGCTCTGCAACATGGCGGTCAAGGGCCACGGACGGATCGAGCCCTCGGTGAATTGGCTGGCCAAGGCGCGTAACGTGCCGCTGAAGGTGATCCACCGCTGGAAGGCCCAGCTTCGCGAGCACGGCTTCCTCGACTGGCGGCGCCGCTGGGTAGGGACGGGACGCGACGGGCTCCGCGGCCCCCAGGTTGTGCAGACGTCCAACGCCTACTGGATCAACCTGCCCCGAAAGGCGCTCGAGATGATCGAGGCGTTGGCCCGACGCAAGAACCCTGACTGGCCCCGCCCTGAGCCCTCGCCCGAACTGGCGGCGGCTCTGAGCGGCCTTGGAAACGCCATCGCCGATCACTCCGCCGCGCGCGACCGGTTCCGATTGGAATGAACGTGAGTGGCGTGAGGGTTCTGAATCCGGATCCTCGATCAATATAAGGGCGTCTCGCTGGTCGCGAGACGGCAGAATGCCAGGATTGAGAGGTGTCTCGCTGGTCGCGAGACCCGGAATCTCCAGGATCCACCCCGCCACCGGCGGCAGAAACACCCCAACCGGCACCGGGGGCGCGTACACGCGCCCTCCGACCCACCCGCCATGACCCGACTGAACAGCCTCCCTCGCCATCTGCTTCCTCGGTCGCAGGCTCGGCGAAAGGGGAGGGGGACGGGGATTTGCCAGATCGGCCAGCGGCAGCGTTTGCGAGCCCCGTAAGCACCCCTGTGAGGCCTCAGGCTGCAAGGAAACGCAATGCGCGCGGACCCCGCCACCCATCAACGCCAGCCGCACCGGGCGGGCCTCCCAGCCCCTGTCAAGCATGCAAGGAATTCGACACGCGAAGCCCGCGGGCGAGGTGGGGGGACGAGCGCGCGGGTTAAGTCAGGAATGGGCTGTTGGCGGCACTTCAGAAGCTCCATTTCCAAGCACGACCATCGGCGCTGCCCGCGCTAGGACGGAGGCGTCGCGTTGGGAACATACCGCGTCGTCATAGCCGGTGCTGCCGGCCGCGAGTCCAAGTTCGCTTGAGCTTTAAGTGAGCTCAGTGCTATGACAGCCACAATGTCGAGCGTCAGTTGCAAATTCGGATTGGCGTCGGCGCTTTTCGCGCTGTTCGTAGCCGTGTTCGTCTTGATTCCCACGGTCGATGCGGCGGCTTGCGCCATGGAGCTGGAGCCTGCTCATGCGGCGGCTGCAGTCGCCGACGACGGTGGTGATCTGCCGTCTGGTCCCGACCGCGACACCGATTGTTCGCACGGCCACTGTCATCACAGCGGCAGCGCGATGCCTTCCTCGCTTCAACAAGCCACGTTGACGATTGCCGTCGCGCTCAACCTTCTACGGCCGACGGCCGAGCCTTTGGCCTCTCGCGCCCCTAGCGGTCTGAAGCGTCCTCCCAGAGCCTGACGGTGCCCTGCGCCTTCGGCGCGAGTGAATCGTCTGGAATCTCTGGGAAATGAAGCATGTCACCCCTGAAATATGGCTGGTCGCGTCTCGCGATCGGCTGCGTCGTGGTCGCTATGGCGACCGGCACGATCGGTCCCGCATGGGCTGATCCTGTCCCGTCATATGAAAAGTTGCTTGAGCGCATTGGGCTCACACCGGGATCGCTGGAGGCTGCGGCGCTGGTCGATGCGGCCGAAGCCCGTGTGCGTCAAGCTGGCGTTCGGCCGAACCCCGAACTCAGTCTGGAAGGTGAAAACGCCTTCGGAACCGGCCCGTTCTCAGGGTACGGGAACGCCGAAACCACCCTGTCCGTCAGCCAGGACCTGGAACTCTGGGGACGGCGAGGCGCCAGGGTCGCCGTGGCCCAGGCTGAAGGTAGAACGTCCGCTCTGCGGCTAGATCTGGCTACCCTCGATGCCGCTGGCAGGCTTGCGCTGGCCTATGCAGAGGCCGAGGCCGCTGATCGACGCTTCGTCCTTGCGCAGGAAGCTCTTGCTATCACGATCGCCGACGCTCGGGCGTTGATGCTCCTGGTGGAAGAGGGACGTGAGCCCTTATTTCGCGGCATCCAGGCCGAGAGCGAAGCAGCGGCAGCAAGGGCGGCGCTTGACGAAGCCCAGGCGGAACGGGACGCCGCCTTCGCAAGACTGACCGCTGTGGCGATGCTGCCGAGCCCAGCCACTTCAATTGAACACAGCCTGCTGGACCGCGAACCCCCCGCCGCCGTCACGATCTCCTCGACGTCGCCGGAGGTGATAGTGGCGGAGGCCGAACGCGACGCCGCTGAACGCCGGATCGAGGTGGAGCGGGTGCGAGCACGGCCGGACGTTCGTGTGTCGGTCGGCGTCCGCCGCTACGAGGCTGAAGACGCCACCGCTCTAACTTTCGGCGTCAGTATGCCCTTGCCCCTCTTCGACCGGAACCGGGGCAATTACGACGCCGCACAGGCCGAGTTTCGCGCTGCTGACGCGCGCGTGATGGCCGCGAGGCAGACGACCCAGGCCGACCTTGCCAGTGCCCAGGCCAGGCTTCGGTCAGCCAGCAGCCGCGTGTGGGCCACCGACGCAGGGGTGACTGCCGCCGAGGAGGCATATCGCCTCTCACGGATTGGCTTTGAAGCCGGTCGAATCTCGCAGCTCGAACTCAGTTCATCCCGCGCGGCGCTCATCGCCGCCCGCAACGCCGCCGTCGACGCCCGCCTCGCGAGGGCCCGAGCCGAAATTGACCTCGCGCGCCTGCAAGGCCGCCTCCCGTTTGGAACATCGCTATGAAACGCATACCTACGATCAACAAGACCTGGCTGATGGCCGGGGTGGCCGCCATCGTCGTTCTGGGCGGTGCAGGCCTCTTTGCCATGATCCGCTCACCTGCTGAGGCCCCGGCAGCTGCGAGTGAAGCAGGACATTCCGAGGAAGAAGGCGATCACGCCGGGGACGAAGAGGATGGCGAAGAGGGCGTGATTGTTGTGACGGCGGCCCAGATCGCAGCCGCCGACATCGCCATCGTCGCCGTGACCGGCGGCGGCGGCGGCGAAACGCGCCTGTCGGGCCGGGTCGAGCCGATGACCGATGCCAGGGCCGCCGTCGCCGCGTCCGTTGCTGGACGAGTCGAGCGCGTTCTTGTTGCGCCAGGCCAATCCGTTCGCGCCGGGCAGCCACTCGTCGTGCTGGTCAGCGGCGACGCCGCAAGCCTTCGCGCCGATGCCGACGCGGCAGAGGCCAATGCCATTGCCGCTGAACAGGCGCACAGCCGCGAAGAAAGCCTCGCGGATCAGGGCGTCGTAGCCCGCCGGGACGCCGAGATCGCTCATGCCGAGGCGCTAAGCGCCCAGGCTGCGGCCCGCGCTGCCCGCGCCCGCGCCACCGCGGCTGGATCGCCCAGTGCCTCGGGAAGACTCAATGTTACCAGCCCAATCTCCGGCGTGGTCACCAGCGTCCAGGTCGGGCCAGGCGGCTTCGCGGCCCAGGGCGGGGTGATTGCCGAGGTCACCAACCCCGCGCGCGTCGAGATCGTCTTCAATGCACCCCCGGCGCTCGCAGGTCAGGTTCGCGTAGGCTCCACTATGCGCGTGCAGGGCCCGGCGGGCGAGTTCGATGCGGTCGTCGCCGGCGTGGCGGCCGGTGCAGGCGTGGAGAGCGGCGCAACCGCAATTCGCGCCCGCCCCACCGGATCGCTGCTTCCGCCGGCAGGCTCGGCGGTCACTGGCGTAATCGTCACTGGCGAAACGTCGGGAACGCTGACCGTGCCGTTCGAGGCTGTCCAGACGGTGGAGGGCAGGACCGTGGTTTTCGTGCGCACCGCGACGGGTTTCCGTGTCGTGCCGGTGCTGGTCGGTCGTCGGGCCGGAGATCGGACCGAAATCCTGCGTGGCCTGACTGGCGATGAACGTGTCGCCGGAACCAACGCCTTTCTTCTTAAAGCCGAGCTCGCCAAGGGCGAGGCCGAGCACGGTCACTAGGGAACGACGCACATGTTCAATGCCATTATCGCGGCGTCGGTCCGCTTCCGTTGGTTCGTCGTCATCGCCGTTGTGCTCGTCGCCGGGCTGGGCCTGTTCGAACTAACCAAGCTGCCAATTGACGCAGTGCCCGACATTACCAACCGGCAGGTGCAGATCACCACGGTTGCGCCGGCGCTGGCCCCGGAGCAGATCGAGCGACAGGTCACCTATCCGCTGGAGACGGGGCTGGCGGGCATTCCCGGCCTGACCAGCACGCGATCGCTGTCGCGCAACGGCTTCAGCCAGATCACGGCCATCTTCACCGACCAGACGGACATCTATTTCGCGCGCCAGCAGGTCGCCGAACGGCTCGCGGCGGCGCGAGAAGGACTGCCGGAAGGCGTCGAGCCCGCGATGTCGCCCATTACGACCGGCCTCGGCGAGGTCCTGATGTGGACGGTCGATTACGTCCCCTTCAACAGTCAGAACCTGGCGCAGCCTGGGCAGCCGGGGTGGCAGCCAGGCGGTGTCTATCTGACCCCTGAAGGAGAGCGGCTGACGACGCCCGAACAACGCGCCACCTATCTCCGGACCGTTCAGGACTGGATCATCGCGCCGCAGATGCGCAGCGCGGAAGGTCTGGCGGGCGTCGACACCGTCGGCGGCTACGTCAAGGAATACGCTGTTCGTCCCGATCCCGCCCGCCTGTCCGTCTACGGCCTCGGCCTCAGTGATCTCGTGGAAGCGCTGGAGCGCGCCAACACTCAGGCCGGCGCCGGCTACATCCAGCGCGCGGGCGAGGCTCTCGTCGTTCGCACGGACGCTCTTGCGAGTACGGTTGAGGATCTGGCGCAGGCCCCGGTTGTCAATCGCGGAGGTCTGGTCGTGCGGGTCGCCGACGTCGCCACAGTGGAGATTGGACAGGAGCCGCGCTTGGGTGGAGCAAGCCGCGACGGCCACGAGGCTGTCCTCGGTACGGCCCTGATGATAGCGGGCGGCAACAGCCGCACAGTGGCACAGGCGGCGGCTGATCGTTTGGCCGAGGTAGACGACAGTCTTCCGCCCGGAATCGTTGCCACCACCGTCTTGAACCGAAGCGAACTGGTCAATTCGACCATCGCGACCGTCGCCCGCAATCTCTCCGAGGGCGCCTTGCTGGTCGTGCTGGTGCTTTTCCTGCTGCTCGGTAACATTCGCGCGGCCACGATCACGGCCTTGATGATCCCGCTTAGCTTCCTGTTCGCGGTCATCGGCATGAACCAGTTCGGCATCAGCGGAAACCTGATGAGCCTGGGCGCTCTCGACTTCGGCCTGATGGTCGACGGGGCAGTCGTGGTGATCGAGAACACCCTGCTGATGCTGACTCAGCGTCGGGCGGCGGTCGGGCGCATGCTGACCCGGCATGAGCGTCTGGAAGTCGCGGTCCAGTCGGCACGGCAGATGGTCAAACCGGCGGCGTTTGGACAGTTGATCATCCTGCTGGTGTTCGCGCCTCTGCTGATGCTGGAAGGCGTCGAGGGCAAGACGTTCCAGCCGATGGGTGCGACCGTCATGCTGGCCCTGGTCGGTGCCTTCATCTTCTCCTTCACCTTCGTACCCGCCATGACGGCGTTGCTCGTGCGCGATCCCAAAACGGTCCACGTCGATCCAGACGGACAGGCGGTCGAACACGAGACCTGGATTCTACGCTTCGCCCGTCGGTTCATTCAGCCAGCGATCAAGGCGGCGGTCGCACGGCCCAGGATCGTGCTGATCTCTGCCCTGGCCATGCTCGCGATCGGCGGGGCTTCCTTCATGTCCCTGGGGCGTGAGTTCATCCCGACGCTCGACGAAGGCGACATCGCCATGCAGGCCCTACGCGTGCCCTCGGCGTCGCTCGAACAATCCCTGACTATGCAGATGGCGCTGGAGCGCGCCATCACGGCGCAGCCCGAGGTCGAGACCATGTTCTCGCGCACCGGAACGGCAGAGGCGGCGGTCGATCCCATGCCGCCGAATATTTCCGACAGCGTCATCGTCCTGAAGGATCGCAGCGAATGGCCTGATCCGGGGCTAGAGAAGGAGGTGCTGATCGAACGCATCGAGGAAATCGCGGGCCAGCAGATTGGCAACAATTTCGAGTTCAGCCAGCCTATCGAACTGCGTTTCAACGAACTCATTTCGGGGGTGCGAACCGACCTCGCCGTCATGGTCTATGGCGACGACTTCGGTACTCTCCAGCGGGTCGCGGATCAGGTCGCGAGCTCGCTTCGGGAGACGACCGGCGCGGCCGACGTGCGGGTCGAGCAGGCGTCCGGCCTGCCTACCCTGACCGTCAGCGTCGATCGCATCGCCGCCGCCAGCTATGGTCTGTCGGCGGCCGACGTCAGCGAAGCGGTCTCGGCCGGCATCGGCGGCGCCGAGGCGGGTACCATCTTCGAAGGTGACAGGCGGTTCGACGTCGTCGTGCGCTTGCCCGAAGCCGCGCGAAACGATCCGGCAGCGCTCGCGGCCCTGCCGGTGGTTTCGGATACCGGCGTAGTCGTGCCCCTGTCGTCGGTGGCCCGCATCCAGACCGGTGAGGGTCCCAACCAGATCAGCCGCGAAAACGGCAGCCGCCGCATGGTGGTCCAGGCCAACGTCCGGGGCCGTGACCTTGGCGGCTTCGTGGCCGACGCCCAGGATCGGGTGTCCGAGATCGAGCTGCCGGCTGGCGTCTACCTCGACTGGGGCGGACAGTTCGAGAACCTGAAACGGGCGGAACAGCGCTTCAGCATTGTCATTCCGATCGTGTTCGTCCTGATCGGCGTGCTGCTGTTCATGGCGCTCGGCTCATTTGCCGAGGCAGGGCTGGTCTTCGTCTGCGTGCCGCTCGCCCTCGTCGGTGGCGCCTTGGCCCTCCTGCTGAGGGGTATGCCCTTCTCGGTCTCGGCGGCGGTCGGCTTCATCGCCGTGTCCGGGGTCGCTACCCTGAACGGGCTGGTGCTCATGCAAGCGATCCGGGAACGGCTGAACGAGGGCCTGCCTGCCAAGGTGGCGGCAATCGAAGGTGCCGCCAGCCGGCTGCGCGCGGTGCTGACGACCGCTCTGGTTGCAATCGTCGGCTTCATCCCGATGGCTCTGGCGCACGGAGCCGGAGCCGAGGTGCAGAAGCCGCTCGCGACCGTCGTCATCGGGGGCCTTTTGACGGCGACGGCGTTGACCCTGCTCGTGCTGCCGACCTTCGCCGCCAAGGCGGTGCGGCACCGTGCTTCGGAAGGACTGGAAGATTGAGCAAGACCACCTCGGCGGACGATCAGCAGCGGCGGACCTTGCTGATCGTCCTCATCCTCAACGCTCTCCTGTTTCTGGGTCTCGGCATCGGCGGCATCATGGCCGACTCCAGTGCGCTGCTGGCCAATGCCGTCGATAATGCCTCGGATTCGATCGTTTACCTGATCAGCTTCGTGGCGATCGGCCGGGCCGCGTCCTGGAAACGGGGCGCGGCGCGCCTGTCTGGCATCCTGTTGCTTGTTTTCGCTGCTGGTGTGCTGATCGATGTCGGCCGGCGCTGGTGGTTCGGCACAGAGCCGGTTGGCTGGACGATGATGGGTTTGGCGCTGATCGCGGCGATCGTGAACCTGATTTGCTTGGTCCTCTTGCGGCGGGATCAGTCCAGCGACGTCAACATGGAGGCCGCCGAAACGTTCAGCCTGAACGACTTCGCCTCGAACGGCGGCATCCTAATCGCCGGCGGCCTGGTCATGTGGCTGGATAAGGCTTGGCCAGACCTGGTCGTCGGTATGCTGGTCGCGGCGATTGCTGTGAAAGGCGGCATCGAAATCCTGCGCAGCGCCAAGAAGGATGTGGTGCCCGACTGAGGCGCGGCTCCGACCCGACGCCCCAACGACAGGACGCCCGTTCTATCGGGCGGGCCACGAGGTCGGCCGGCCCGCGACGCCGGCAGACCTCACACTCCCAAACGACTGTATTGCCGGCGCGGATCAGGTCGACCACGCGCGGCGAATGGTCAGCTGATCGGCCCATCACCACGTCCTGACTGCCGACCCGCTCCGGTCATCGCCGCGCGCGCGAAAAAAAGCAACGGGGTTGACCCCGTTTTGTTCTACCATCTCGTCAGGGGCGAGAGCCCCCGCCCGTGATGATCACCTCACCCGCAGGCTTCGCTCCCTTGCCCTGCAGGCTGTAGTGCGTGCCCACGCCCTCGATGTTGAACCGGCCGAAGATCCGGCGCACCTCCGGCCTGTCATTCAGCGACAGGATGAACCGGCCCCGGATCCCGGCCATCTGCTCGGCCAACAGCTCGAACTGGCCCTGGTCGAACATGCCGGGCCCATAGTCGCCCTCACAGTCGAAATACGGCGGGTCCAGATAGAAGAGCATCCCCGGCCGGTCATAGCGGCGCACGAAGTCCGACCAGGTCAGCTGCTCGATGACCACGGTCTCGAGGCGACGGCCCGCCGCCATCAGGTCGGCCCCGACCTTTGACGCCTGGAATCGGCTGGCCCGATCGCGGCACATGCCAAAGTCCTGACCGGTCACCTTGCCGCCGAACGCCACCTTCTGCAGGAACACAAACCGCGCGGCACGCTGCAGGTCCGTCAGCTGCGTCGGGTCCACCCGCTGCTGGTGGTCAAAATCGGCGCGACAGTGCAGCTGCAGGCTGATCAGGTCACACAGAGGGCCTGGGTGCGCCCGCATGCAGCGGAACAGGTTGGCCACCTCACCCGACAGGTCGTTGATGATCTCGCACTTCGGCCGGGTGCGCCGGCGGAAGAAAACGCCGCCCATGCCGACAAAGGCTTCGGCATAGGCATCATGGGGCGTGGCCTCGATCAGGGCGCACAGGCGCCGGGCCAGATTGCGCTTGCCGCCGATATAGGCGGCGACCGGGGAAATAGGGTTCACGGGCAGGAGGGTTGTTGCGTTCACAAGCGACTCAATCACGGATAGCGCCCGCCGGTCAGGCCGGTGGCGGGGCGAGAAGGGGGTGCACCCCTGGACGTGCTGAGTTACTGCTCGGCGGCTCGGGTGTTAGCGCACCCGGCCCCCGCCTCTATTGAACCGGGGACGGCGACGGTCCATCACACCAGCCCTGATCCCGGATAGCCCCGGCCGTTTGTGCCGTGCGGTGCTGACAAACGCCGGCGTCACCGATCCCGGAACCGCACCACCTCGATCCCCAGCCACTCATTGATCGCCCGCAGGCGCATCTTCAGCGGGATGATCTCGGCCTGGTGAAACACGGCCTCGGCCTTCTCGACGTCGCCGAACCCGCCTGCTGTCTGGGGGATGACCCCCAGCAGCTGGGGCGGCACGCGGTGCGCGGCCAGCACGTCGTCGCGCGTGGCGTTCTTGATGCCGACAAACTCATCCTTGGCCGCGGCCTCGCCCGGGTGAAGGATCTGGATCGAGTCCTTCTTGCCGTTCGGCAGGTGGACGAACATCGACTTGAAATTGCCGACGCCCTTTGTGTTCTTGACGGCGCCCTGGATGGCGGCCGCGTCCGCATCGCTCAGCCCGCCTTCGCCGACATACAGGATGAAGCCGGCGTGGGCCCCGTTGATGTAGTACCGGCGCCGGAACAGCGTCGCCGCCTCATTCAGGAAGGCCGACTGCAGGGCGCTCAGATAGTCGGGTACGCCATAGATCTCCTGATCCAGGCTGGGCTGCATCAGCTGCAGCACAGCGCCCTTCCGGAACCAGTGCTCCTTCAGATAGGCCGACAGGAAGACGAACGCGCCGGGCTGGACGCCTCGGCGGGTGTATTTGGCCAGGCTGCGGCGCAGCGCCATCGGCCGATTGACCAGATTGGTCACCTGCTCGACGTAGCACTGCCCCATGACCAGGTAGTCGAGCGTCAGCCCCTCGAACGTCTCGAGGCTCAGCATCGGGTGCGGAATGAAATCGCGGACCAGCTGGTTGATCTTCACCCGGAACGCGCTGGCGTGGTGCGACGTCACATTCATCGCGCGCGACAACACCGCCTGATCGATCGGCGGCTGATAATACCGCCCGCCGACGCCCGAAACCTCCCAGCAGTCCAGACACTCGATCAGGTCGCGCCGGTTCAGCACCGGCTCGGCATCCCCCAGGGCAAAGGCGGTCGCCGTGGCGGTCGAGGCCTCGAGGCCGAGGGCTGGCCCGGGTGACGCGTCCTGCGACATGCGCGCGGCCATCGACAGTTCGCCGCGCTCTTCGCGCGGGATGGCTTCGACGCCGCTACGGGCACGGGCGCGGGCCAGCTGGCGGGCACGGGGCAGGGGGCTAGTCATCAGAGATCACCACGCGAGAGCTCGAGCCGCCTCCGATGGCGGCTTCGATGGGTTCATTGATCAGGGATTGGAACAGGGCCCAGGCCAGGTCGGCGTGGCCGCTGTTCTTGGTGCGACTGGCTTCATAGGTCACGTGCCGGCCCGATGCCGTCATGGTCCGCCGGATCGCCATCAGCGCGCCGAGCAGGTCGGTAAAGCCGGCCGGGATCTCGATGCGGTGCTTGGTGACGACGTCCAGGGCCTTGTAGACCATCTGGGTCTTCACAAAGGCGTCGTACTGATGGCCGGTCGCGCGCGGGAAAAAGGTCCGCACCAACTGGAAGACCGCATTGCCGATGCCCGTCTTGTCGATGTCGATCTTGGTGACGTTGTAGCGCTTGGTGTATTCGCGGATCACCTCGGCCTGCTCGGTGAAGTCGCTGCCCTTGAACTGCCGACGCTCCAGCACGCGGAACTTGCCGCCCGGCGTCCGGGGCGGGGCCAGCACGATCAGGCCCGCGGCGTCGGCGTTCTCGCCATCCCCGTTCGGATCGTATGACAGCCAGACCTCACCGTCATAGGGCTTGCCGAAGCCCAGGGTGATCCGCACGTGGTCGACGTCGGGCCATACCTCCTGCTCGTCGACCATGCACGGCGTCAGGATCGTCATCGGGAACACCGACAGGGTGTCGTCGACGAACTGGCACATCAACAGGTTGGCGAATTCCGGCGCCGAATACTCGTCGCGCAGGTCCTCCAGGTCGAACAGGTCGTTGCCGCCGCGCTCGGCGTCCTCGATCGTGACGGTCTGGCGCCAGATCCGGTCGGGCAGCAACAGCCCATCCTTGGTCGCCTTCCAGCTGGTGTCGAAGTCGATGCGGCGATCCTTCGCCCGCTTCTTGTTCCACTCCTGACCGGTCCAGAACTGATAGGCCTCGTGCGTGACCGAGCTCGGCGCCGAGAAGAACGTCTTCCGGTACCGCTTCTGCATCGCCATGCCCGAGGCGACCTTCTTCAGCACCTGGAAGCCGAAGACCCAGAAATATTCGTCGAAGTAGAAATCGCCGTGATAGCCCTGCGCCGTCCGAGCATTGGTGCCCAGGTAGTAGAGGGTCGGCTGCTCCAGCGGCCGCCCGTCCTCATCCTCGCCCCGATCGATCAGGATCGGATCGCCGCTCAGCTCGACCCCGATCGTCTCCATGACAAACGCCCGGACATAGCCGCGTGCAATATGAGCCTGGCTTTTCGAGGCCGACAGCCAGATCTGGTTCTTGCCGGTCTCGAGCGCGACGATCAGCTTCTCGAGCGCGAAATAGTAGGACGCCCCGATCTGCCGGCTCTTCAGGATGTTCCGGCTGCGCAGCTCGCGCTTCGACCACCACCCGGCCTGATAGTCGAACAGGATCTCAAGGAACCGCGCCTTCAGTATCTCGGCCTGGTCCGGCGTGATGCGGTTGCGCTCGGGCTTCTTCTTCGGCCCGGCGTTGCGATTGGCGACCTTGGGGTTCAGGTCCGCCTCATTGCCGCCGCCCTCGAACTTGCGGATCCGGGCGAAGCGCTCAGCCTGGCGGCCCAGCAGGTCCAACTCCTTGAAGTCCAGTCCGGACTTCCGGTCCTTCATGGCGACGGCGATATAGCGGGCCTCCGTCACCCCCTCCATGCGCTCGACCGATCTGGCCTTGTCCCACTCTTCGCGCGCCTTCCAGCTGGCGATCGTGCCCTCCGGAACGCCCATCAGCTCGGCGATGTCACACAGCCGCCAGCAGGCCCAATAGAGGAATTTGGCCGCGCGCCGCGCGTCCAGCATGGCCGCGACCGGAAACCCGAACCCGCTGTTGGCAGCAAGCATCGCCCCCAGATCGGCGGGACCGCCGTCCGGTGCGCCTTCCGCTTTGGTGGGCCGCTGTTTCATCGGGGCGGACGCTAACCGCGCGCGCGCGACGGCCCTTCGCCCCCCTGTTGTCAGCACCGCACGGCACAACAGCCCCGCCTTGAGAAGGCGCGCCGCATCGCGGTGATCTGCGGCCCGATCAATCCGCGCCGCATCCGGCGCTTCGAACGCCCATCACCCGAGGCCCCGATGTCCGATACGACCGCTCTGTCGACCCCCAAGTCCAAGTTCTTCCGTGTCGCCGTCGAGGGCGCGACGGCCTCCGATGGCCGCACCATCGAGCGGAACTGGCTGCTCGACATCGCCGCCAGCTACAATCCGGCGACCTTCGGTGCCCGGGTCAACATGGAGCACATCAAGGGCTTCTCGGCCGAGGGCCCCTTCATCGCCTATGGCGACGTGCTGGCGGTCAAGACCGAAGAGGTCGAGATCGAGCTCAACGGCAAGACGGAAAAGCGCCTCGCCCTGTTCGCCCAGATCGACCCGACCGATCAGCTGATCAAGTTCAACAAGGCCCGCCAGAAGATCTACACCTCGATCGAGGTCGAGCCGAACTTCGCCGGGACCGGCAAGTGCTACCTGATGGGCCTGGCCGTCACCGACAACCCGGCCAGCCTCGGCACCGAGGCCCTGAAGTTCACCGCCAAGGCCGACTCGGACTTCGCCAAGCAGCTGAAGGCCGCCCTCGATGCGCGCAAACAGCACACGACCAGCCTGTTCTCGGCCCTGATCGACACCACCATCGAGTTCGAGGCCGCCCCGAACACCTCGACCGAGTCCGCCTTCGACAAGGTGCTGGCCAAGTTCTCGGCCCTGATCGACGGCAAGAAGCCCGAACCGGAACCGAAGCCGCAGAATCCTGCGCAGGGCGCTGACGGCAACGCCGCGCTGATCCAGGGCTTCACCGCCTTGGTCGGCGACATGGCCTCGGCCATGAAGGCCGATCGCGAGGCCATGGCGACCCAGCACCGCGCCGAAATGACCCGCCTTCAGAGCGAGTTCGCCGGCCTCACGGCCCAGATCGAGAACACTCCGTCGGCCGGCTATTCGCAGCGCCCCGCCGCCACGGGCAGCGAAACCGGCAGCCAGCTAGCCGACTGCTGAAGCCACCCGTCCGTCCCTTAACGCCCTCCGGCACCGCCCCTCTGATCATCGCCCGACTGGAAACCCGACATGCGCAACGCCCTCAGCAACGCCGCCCGCCTGCAGTTCAATCAATACCTCGCTCAGCAGGCCACCCTGAATGGCGTTGACCCCGACGTTGTTCGCGCGGGTCAGAGCTTCACCGTCACCCCGTCGGTTCAGCAAACCCTGATCGAGCGCCAGCGGGAATCGTCCGAGTTCCTCACCCGCATCAACATCGTCCCGGTGTCCGAACAGCAGGCCGAGAAGCTGGGCCTCGGCATCGGCTCGACCCTGGCCAGCCGCACCGACACCGATGCGGCCGATCGTGCCACCCAGGACCCGACCACGCTCGACAACGATCTGTACACCTGCAAGCAGACGAACTCGGACACCCACGTCAAATATTCGAAGATCGACCTCTGGGCCAAGTTCAAGGATTTCCAGCTGCGCATGCGCAACCAGGTCATCCAGCAACAGGCCCGCGATCGCATCATGATCGGCTTCAACGGCGCCTCGGCCGCGACCGTCACCAATCGCGTGGCCAACCCGCTGCTGCAGGACGTCAACATCGGCTGGCTGCAACAGATCCGCGCCAACAAGCCGACCCACGTCTTCGCGGAAGGCGCCAAGGAAGAGGATCTGATCATCATCGATCCGACCGCCGGCGTCGGCGACTACCGCAACCTCGACGCCCTGGTGTTCGACGCCGTCCACTCCTTCCTGCCCGCCTGGGCCCAGGGTGACACCGGCCTGGTCGCCATCGTCGGGGGCGGTCTGCTGCACGACAAGTACTTCCCCTTCGTCGATCGCGAGGAGAAGCCGACCGAAAAGCTGGCCCTCGACGTCATTCTGTCCAAGCGCGAGCTCGGTGGCCATGGCGCGGTCAAGGTGCCCTTCGTGCCGGACAACTCCATCCTGATCACCCGCTTCGACAACCTGTCGATCTATGAGCAGGAAAACACCCGTCGCCGGACCATCGTGGACAACGCCAAGCGCGACCGGATCGAGACCTACGAGTCGGTCAACGAGGCCTATGTGGTCGAGGACTACGACTACGCCCTGCTGATTGAGAACATCCAGTTCGGCCTGACGCCGGAGGAATAACCCGCGCGCCATCGTCCTCGCCTCTCATCCACCCAGGAGCCTGATCCGTGAAGTCCGTCGCCACCCTTGCCCGTGAAAAGGCCGAAGCCCGCAAAGCGGCCGAGGCCGAGGCGGCTAATCAGGCGGCCGAAAAGACGCGTGGCCGCAAGAAGGCCCGGCCCGCTCCGTCTGTCCTGGCCGACATGGATCCGCCGCTTCCCCGCGCGGGGCGGCGCCAGCCTTCCCCTGCGGCCCGTCGCAAGCATTTCCTGATCGCGGCCAGCGCCGGTCGCATACTGGCGGCCAGCGGCGTCGATCTGCAGGCCATGGGCGACAATGACAACGGCGCCAATCAGCGCGAGCTGGAAAGCGCGGCCGCGAAGATCATGCTGCAGCTGCAGGAGGACTCGCGTCGCCTCAAGGACATCCAGTCCATCGAGCGCAAGATCGAGCTCAAGGCCGAACTTCTGCCCACCTATGGCGGCTGGATCGACGGCGTGATCAAGGCGGGCAAGGTCGCGCCGGGCCCGCTGGACCAAGTCTTCACCACCCTGATGGCCTGGCGCATCGATGTCGGCGACTTCGAGGGCGCCATGCCCATGGTCGAGCATGCACTGCTGTTCGGTCTCACGATGCCGGATCGCTTCAAGCGCGCGACCCCGTCCTTCGTGGTCGAGCAGATCGCCGACGCCGCCATCCGCGCCTATGAGACCGGCGAGGACGCAGCCCGGAACTTCCCCGCAGCGGTCCTGCCCGAGCTCGAGGATCTGATCGAGCTGGTTGATGCCGACATCCACGACGAGATCACGGCCAAGCTCCACCGGGCGCTCGGCCTGGCGGTTCTGGCCGGCGCCAGAGATGACGATGCCGAGGATCTGACCGCGCGTCAGGGCCAGGCGCTGCGCTGCTACCTGCGCGCGCTTGAGCTCAACGAGCGCGTTGGCGTCAAGAAAGACATCGAGAAGCTGCAGCGCGCCCTGAAAAAGGCCGGTGCCGAAGCCGACACACAGCCTCCGGCTGCCGAGACGTCCGCACAGGACGGCCAAGGCAGCTGACACCTTCGCCCCCCGGCGCTCGGCGGCGGGACCGGCAGACGACGGCGTCCCAATCCGCCGGGCGTCGCGCCGGTCCCCCACCGCCGTAGGCCGGTCCATCTTTCCGCCTCTGGGACGCCATGTCCGGAATCGTCTTCAATCCTCCAAACACTGACGGCACGCCCCCGGTCGAGCCCCCGGAGGCGGATACGGTCGTGTTCGACGGCTGGTGGCCGAATATGAACATCACCGCCGTGCGCGAGGCCATCCGGGTCGACACCAATGTCACTGCCGGCCGCCTGCGGGATGCGGTGTCTCAGGCCATGCTGGACATCGCGACCGCGCTGGCCGACTGGCGCGCGGAGCAGGTCGAGCTGGGCCACGCCGGTCTGCAGGACGTACCGGCGCGCATGCAGATCGACGGCGTCAGTGACTATGTGCTGCGCTTCAATCGCGCGGTCTATTCCGTCGTCGGCGCGGATCTGGCCGAGCGTCAGATCGGCTCGCGCCTGACCTCGGCCGGCGCCGATCGCGCCGAAGAGCTGTCGGCCGACATCTGCATCCACACGCGCAACGTCACCTGGGCTGTCCGGGACTTCCTCGGCCGCACCCGCGTCATCGCCGAGGCGCTCTGATGGCCCGGCTCACATCCGCAATTCGCGTCGAGGCCGAAGCCGGCGAGACCGTCGACGCCTTGGTCTATCGCACCCTGGGCAAAGGATCGCCCGCGGTCGAACAGGTCATGACGGCCAACCCGAACCTCGCGGATCAGGGGCCCTTCCTTACGGCCGGCCAGCGCGTGGTCATCCCTGCCGCCGCCACGACCCCGGCGACCCCGCCCACAATCAACCTGTGGGACTGACATGACCGCCCATCACACCCTTCCGATCAATCCGCCGATCAACTGGTCAAAGGTCGCCTTCCTCTGGGCCGCCTCGATCACGGTCGCGGGCTGGGTCTTCTTCGGTGCCCAGGGCGAGCAGCGCCTCAAGACGCTCGAGGACCGGACCCAGCCCCTCGCCAATGGGGATCTGGTCGCCGTGCAGCGCGACGTGGCGTGGATCCGCGACCGCCTCGAGAGGGACGCATCATGATCCGCCTCAAATCCGGTCAGCTGTTCGGCCTGCTGAAGGCCCTGCCCATGATCCGCTTCGCCCTGATGCTCGGCGGCGGAATGGTGGCCACGGCGCTGGCCGCGCACGTCCAGTGGTGGCTTCAGCACGGGCGCTTTCCCGAGGCCGAAAGCGTCTGGCTGGCCCGCATTCAGGGCGCTACCTGGATGGGCCTGGCCAGCACCTTCATCGTCGCCCTGGTCATGGTCACCCTGGCCTTCGGCCGCGCCGGACGCCTCGGCGTCAAGGCGGGCGGCATCGAACTCGACGTCGACTTCGACAAACCCGAGGAACCGGAATTATGAATCGCATCGCCCTGCTGGTCGTCCACTGCTCAGCCACCCCCGCCAACCGCGACATCGGCGTCGCCGAGATCCGCGCGATGCACACGGCCAGGGGCTGGCGCGACGTCGGCTATCACTATGTCATCCGCCGCGACGGCACTGTCGAAAAGGGGCGCGCCGACAGCGTCATGGGCGCGCACGTGGCCGGCCACAATGCGAACAGCCTGGGCATCTGCATGGTCGGCGGCGTCAAGCCCGACATGACGGTCGAGACCAACTTCACCGCCGAACAGTATGCCGCGCTCGAGCAGCTGCTCGGCACCCTTGCGGCGCGCCATGCCGCGGCCCGCGTCTGCGGACACCGCGACCTGTCCCCTGACCGCAACGGCAACGGCAAGGTCGAGCCGGGCGAGTGGGTCAAGGCCTGCCCGACCTTCGACGTCGCCAGCTGGTGGGCTGGCCGCAAGGGAGCACGCTGATGCCGGATTTCATGGGGGATTGGCTGGGGCTGGCCTTGCTGCTTTGCTGCGCCCTTGTTCTGGTGGCCATCAGTGGTGCCGCAACGGTCTGGTTCGGGTTCGCCTGGGCCTTCATCATCACTGTCGTCGTTGGCGCCCTGATCTATCGCTGGATGCCGATCGGCACCTATGGCGAAGGCGCTCACGTCATCATCATCGCATGGATCCTTCTGGCGATCGGCCTGGTGATCGGCCTCCTGATCGGGCTGGCCCCGTCGTGAAATTCCGCGACGTCTCCCGCTTCACCCCGGTCCACTGGATCCTGATCGCCGGCGCGCTGATCTGCTTTGCCGTGGCCGGCGTCCAGGTCCTGGGCTCGCTCGGCTTCCGCTGGGATCCTTTCAACGCGGCCGAGCACCGGGCCGAGGTGGCCGAGGGCAAGGCGGCCGTCGCCACGGCCGACGCCGGCGCCCGATCGGCCGAGGCCTCGGGGGCCCGCCAGACCACGCGCCTGGTTGAACAGGCGGCCGCTGACCGCGAGGCCGCCGATGCGGTCGCCCATGATTTTGCCCTGCAACGAGAGGCCCAGGCCGATGACTCGATCCCTCTTCCTGACGATGGCGCTGCTTTGCGCGATTCCTGGCAGCGGTTGTGCGACCTTCGCACGTCCGTCTGTGCCGGTCACGGTGACGCCGCCCCGGCGCGAGATGCCGGAAAGCGCGATCCAGCCGTGCCGCCTGCTCGAGCTGCCGAGCAAGCTGTCCGCTGACACCCTCGAGCAGCTGCTGGTCGATCAGGCCGTCGCCCTCGTCCACTGCGACATCGCCCGTCAGACCGCCGTCGACGTCCATGTCGGCGAACATGCCGACGAGGATGAGTGGCTGCGCGCGCTCGGGGTCGAGCCGTGAAAAAGCCGCACGCCATTCGCGCCGCCCTGACTGCGGCCCTCGACCCTCGCCATGGCCTCAAGACGGATCCCTACCGCCTGCAGATGGCGGCGACCAAGCTGGGCCTGTTCGCCTCGGCCCGGCCGGGTCAGGCGTTCGAGTACCGCTACACGCTCGAGATCGCCATGCTGGACTTCGCCGGCGACCCGGCCGAGGTCTCGGTTCCGCTCCTGCTCTGGATCCTGCGCTGGCAACATGACCTGATCTCTAGCCCGGAGGCCACGGCCCGCGGCATGGATCTGACGTTCGAGCTGCTTGACGAGGATAAATACGACATCCACATCGACCTCAGACTGACCGAGGCCTACCGGTTCGAACCCCGCCCGGGCGGCGGCCACGACCTGATTTACCTGGAACCGCCCGAGCCGCTCGCCATGGAAGACGGCCCGCCGCTGCATATCGTCTATCTGGACGACGCGGTGATCGCCCGCTGCGATGAGCATCCCGAGGTCACCTGATGGCCGAGGATCTGGCCCAGCTGCACGAGATCGCCGCCGCCTGCCTGGCCGCGCTTGAGGCGCCGGCGCGCACCCGGCTGCTCAGGCGGATGTCCGGCGACATCCGCCGCGTTCAGCAGCGCCGCATGGCGGCCCAGCGTGCGCCCGATGGATCCAGCTGGCCCAAGCGCAAGCCGCGACGCACCGCCAAGCCCGCGACCCGGCCCGTCCGATTCCTCTATCCATCTGGCGGGTCCGGCCCGCCGCGTCTGGTCGATATGCGCAGCTGGCGCCAGCAAGGCCAGATGATGGTCGGCTTCGACCGTGAGGCCGACGGCCTGCGCACCTTCAAGAAGTCCCGCGTGATCCGCTGGCTGCCGCCCGAGGGGCAGGCTGACACCTCGGTCGATGCCGCCGGCGCTCGCGGCGTAAGGGGCAAGGTGCGCCGCAGGTCCGAGCCCATGTTCCGGGGCCTGCGCTCCAGCCGCTGGCTCAAGGCCGGCGCGGACAGCGAGTCCGCCTGGGTCGAGTTCACCTCGCGCGCGTCCCGCTTCGCCCGGGTCCACCACTATGGCGAACGCGACCAGGTCGCCCCGGACGGCCCCGAGATCGACTATCCGCAGCGCGAGCTGATCGGTTTCGCACCCTCCGACGAGGCGCTGCTGCTCAACGCCTTCATCGATCATGCCGGCGACGCCCTCGGCTGGGGCCGCAGGGCAGGGCGCTAGCCCGCCACGGCCGCCGCGCGGCGGGATGAGGCAGCGACCCGCCCCTCAAGTCGTGAGCGACCGCGTCGCGAACATAGGGGCAAGACAATTTGTCAGCACCGCACGGCACAACAGCCCTTGGTCGCCAGCGAGACGCTCGGGCGGTGACAACGGGGCCCCCGCTCGTGACGTAGAGGTTCCCGACTGTGTCCGTCCTCGCCGGCCAGGCCAGCGGCTCGACCGCCGTCAACCTGTCCAAGCTGCCCTTTCCGAAAGTCGTCGAGGCCCTGTCCTTTGACGCCATCGTGGCCGAGGCCAAGCAGCTGCTGATCGACGCCATGGCCGAGGACAGCCCCGAGGCCGGTGCCGCCATGGCCCAGGTGCTGACCCTGCCGTCCGAGCCTCTGGTCAAGATCATCCAGATTTTCGCCTATCGCGAGCTCGGTCTGCGCCAACGGGTCAACGACGCGGCGCGCGCCGTGACGATTGCCTATGCCGTCGGGTCCGACCTTGATCACCTCGTCGCGCTGCTGGGTGTGGAGCGGCTGGTCATCGTCCCGGAGTCCGTCGACGGCCTGACACCTGCCGTCATGGAAGATGATGACGCGCTGCGCCGGCGCGCCCTGCTGGCGCCCGAGGCCTATTCCGTGGCCGGTCCCGAAGGCGCCTATGTGTCCAAGGCGCTCGACGCCTCCGGCGATGTCCTGGACGCCAGCGCCACCAGCCCGGCCCCGGGTGAGGTTCTGGTCACCGTCCTGTCGCGCCTCGGCAATGGTGTGCCCGACCAGGCCCTTCTGGACACCGTCGAGGCCTATGTCTCGGCCGAAGACGTCCGCCCCTTGACCGATCAGGTGACGGTGGCCGCGGCCGAGGTGCTCACCTTCGAGGTCGATGCTACCCTGACCACCTTCGCAGGGCCGGATGCATCCGTCGTCATCGCGGAGGCCCTGGCCCGACTGGATGCCTATCTGGCCGCATGTTTCCGGCTCGGCCGCGACGTCACGCGCTCCGGGATCATCGCCGCGCTATCGCCCGAAGGCGTCCAGGACGTCGACCTGGTGTCACCCGCCGCCAATGTCGTCGTGACCCGCACCCAGGCGGCCCGCTGCACGTCGATCGACGTCACCCATGCCGGTCTCGGGGAATAGCCATGCCCCTGGTCCGAGACAGCCAGTGCCTGGCGCCTGAGAACTCCACTGCGCTCGAGCTGGCGCTCGAGCGCCTGACGCGCCGCCTTGAGGACGTGCCGGTCCCGCTACGGGATCTGTGGCGGCCTGACACCTGCCCGATCGAGCTCCTGCCCTGGCTGGCCTATGCCCTGTCGATCGACAGCTGGAATCCAACCTGGTCCGAGAGCGTCAAGCGCAACGTGGTGGCGGCTGCCATCGAGATCCAGCGCAAGAAGGGCACTGCCGCCTCGGTGCGTCAGGTCGTTGCGGCCTTCGGCGGCCAGATTGCCTTGCGCGAATGGTGGCAGCTGGACCCGCCCGGCGAGCCCTACACCTTCGACCTGGTCCTGACCCTGAACGGGGAGGGCGGTCAGCCGGCCACGGCCCGCTTCGTCGAGGAGGTCATCGATGAGGTGATCCGGACCAAGCCCGTTCGCGCCCACTTCACCTTCACCCAGGGCCTCGCGGCCCAGGGCGGTCTCGGCCTGGCCGCCGCCGCGCGCGCCGCCGACTTCTACCGCCTGCAGCTTGAGGCCGCCTGATGCCTGGATTGCCGATCACCATCACCAATGTCGGGCGCGCTGCCCTGATCAATGCCCAGAACACCGGGACCAATGCGCTGACGATCAGCGAGGTGGCCCTGACGTCGGCCAATATGACGGGCGCAAACTTCGCGGCCATGACGGCGCTGCCAAGCGAGCTCAAGCGGCTGACGACCTTCGCCGGCGACGTCGTCGCGGATGACACCCTGCACCTGACGATCCGTGATGAAACGATCCAGTCCTACAGCATGCGCGGCTTCGGCCTGATCCTTTCGGACGGCACGCTGTTCGCTGTCTACGGCCAGGCGGCGCCGATCGTCCAGAAGTCCTCGGCCTCGATCATGCTGCTCGCTGTGGATGTGGTGCTGGCCAGCCTGACTACGGCCATGATCGAGTTCGGTGATACGGACTTCGTCAATCCGCCGGCGACGGTCGATCGACCGGGTGTGATCGAGGTCGCCGATCAGGCCGAGGTGGACGCCGGAATTCGGGGCGACGTCGCTGTCCCTCCGTCGCGGCTCAAGGTACTGCTGGCGGCCCTGCTCGGCGGCAAGGCAGACTCGGCGCACAGCCACGACGCTGGCCATGTCACGACGGGCACCTTCAACGTCCTGCGGATCCCCGATCTGGCCATGGCCAAGATCACCGGGTTGGCGACCGCGCTTGCGGAGAAGGCCAGCTTGGCGGGGGCGACCTTCACGGGGACTGTCTCGATTGCAGTGGCATCGGGCGGACGCTTGGATATCAGGGGCAATGTTGGCTCCGGTCGCGAGATCAACTTCAAGACCGACGCCCTTGATCGGTGGCGCATTCGGGCCAACGGCTCGGCCGAGAGTGGCGCGAACAACGGCACCCTGCTCGAGTTCATGCGCTTTGCCGACAATGGCAGCTACCTGGGCATCCCCCTCGCCATCATTCGCGCGACGGGTCAGGTTGCGTTTGAGACGGTGCCCCGCGTCGGCACTCAGCAGCTCTGGTTCGAAGGCAACTTCGACCCCAACAGCAAGGCGGCGGCGATCCACTCCCACGACTGGGCCCAGGTCACGGGCAAGCCGGTCCTGCTGCAGTTCGTCAGCTCCCTCGCGGCCTCGGGCTCCGACCTCAACCTGTGTATCACGCCCGGCTTCTATCGCCAGCCGCTCGACGCCGGCGCAACGGACGGCGCCAACTATCCGGTCGGCGCGGCCGGGATGATCGAGGTGTTGGCTCATGGGAATGTGGTCGAGCAGCGCTACACCCGGCCCTCCAGCGGCGACGTCTTTCATCGCGGGTCGATCGGCGGGGCATGGTCGGCCTGGCGCAAGTTCTGGGACAGCGGCAACTTCGATCCGGCGTCCAAGGCCAATGCAGCTCACAGCCATGCGGGTGAGGATATCACCTCGGGGACGGTGCCGCTGGCGCGGATGCCCAGCCTGCCGGCCAGCCAGACGACCAGCGGCGTCTTCGATGCCGCGCGGATTCCGGCGCTGGCCATGTCGGCCATCACCGGCCTGGTCGCCGCACTGGCGGGCAAGTCCGACACGGGGCACATCCACTCGGGCGCGGACATCACCTCGGGCACGGTGCCGCTGGCGCGGCTGCCCAGCCTGCCAGCCAGCCAGACGACCAGCGGCGTCTTCGATGCCGCGCGGATTCCGGCGCTGGCCATGTCGGCCATCACCGGCCTGGTCGCCGCGCTGGCGGGCAAGTCCGACACGGGGCACGTCCACTCGGGCGCGGACATCACCTCGGGCACGGTGCCGCTGGCGCGGCTCCCCAACCTCCCGGCCAGCCAGACGACCAGCGGCGTCTTCGATGCCGCCCGGATCCCGGCGCTGGCCATGTCGGCCATCACCGGCCTGGTCGCCGCACTGGCGGGCAAGTCCGACACGGGGCACGTCCACTCGGGCGCGGACATCACCTCGGGCACGGTGCCGCTGGCGCGGCTCCCCAGCCTTCCGGCCAGTCAGACGAACAGCGGCACCTTTGACGCCGCCCGGATTCCGGCCCTCGACGCGAGCAAGGTCAGCACCGGCGCCTTCGACCCGGCGCGTATTCCGTCGCTGGACGCATCCAAGGTTGGCTCTGGCGTCTTCGACGTCGCGCGCATCCCAAACCTGTCGACGTCCAAGATCTCGGACCTGCTCGATCTCGTCTGGCCCGCGAACGAACTGCATCTCTTCGATCAGGCGGCGGTACCGGCCGGGGTGCGCTGCCTCGTCGCCAATGGCGCGGTTGTGTCGCGCACCACCTATGCCCGGCTGTTCGCCGCCATCGGCACCCGCTACGGCGCCGGCGACGGCGCGACCACCTTCCAGATCCCCGACTGGCGCGGCCTCTTTTTCCGCGCCCTCGACAACGGTCGCGGTCTCGACCCCGGCCGCGCGCTCGGCACCGGCACCTATCAGGCCAGCCAGAACCTGTCGCACCGTCACTCAGTGCCGACCCGAAGCTCCAACGGCACGGATGAGGGCTACGTCGAGGACACCGACTCCGGCGGCGTCATCCGGACGGTGTTCACGGCATATGAGGGTGGCAGCGAAGCGCGCCCGATCAACGAGGCCCTTCTGGCCTGTATCTCCTACTGAGGCGCGCCATGCTGATCTATCACTATGACCCCGCGACGGGCCTCTACAGAGGGGCAGGGATGGCCGAAGCCGACCCTATGGAGCTCGAGCTGGCGCGCCAGGCCGCCTCCGCGCCACTCGCAGCTGCCGCCCACGATACCTACGCGGCCGCTTACCAGCAGGCGCTGTCGGACTTTGCAGACGCCCCGCGCACAACGCTCGACCAACTGGCCCAGGCCGAACAGGATCTGGACGCCGCCATCGGTCAGGCCATGCAGATCCGCGACGCCGCTCTGGTCGACGCCTCCGCCGCCGCCGCCCGGGTGAGACCCGAGCACTGGCTGATCCCGGCCAACGCCACCACGGTAGCACCGCCTGCCTTCAGCTTCGACGAGGAGGCCGTCTTCGAGGATGGCGTCTGGAATGTCCGCCCGGCCGCTACCGGCGATGATGATCCCGACATCGAGCCCGACGAGGTCGTGCTGGCGCAGGCGGTCAGGTCCGACAGGGCCCGCCGCATCACCCGGGTCCGCTGGCTCATCGACCGGCACCGGGACGAGGTGGCGCTAGGCATCACGACCACACTGACGGCCGAGGACTATCAGACCGTGCTGCGCTACATCCAGGACCTGCGTGACGTGCCTGAGCAGAGCGGCTTTCCGCACACGATCAGCTGGCCCGAGATGGATGAAAGCCTGACCGCCATCGGCTGACCGCCTTTTGTGCCGTGCGGTGCTGACAACACCACGGCCCTGCGAACCGTCGCGGCCTGCGCCATCGTCCGCAGCCTATGACCCGGCCCGCCAGCACCCGTCAGGACTCCGATCCCGATCGCACGATCGGCGCGCTTTTGCGTGTCGGCACGGTCCAGTCCGTCGACCTCGAGGCCGGCAAGGTCATCGTCGCCATGGGCGACCAGACCACCCCGCCGATAGACTGGCTGATGCCGGTCGGCGACACCACGCTCTGGATCCCGCCGACCGTGGGTCAGCAGGTCCTGGTCCTCGCGCCCGAAGGCGACATCGAGCAGGCCATGGCGCTGAACGGCCTGCCGTCCTCGGCTTTCGCACCGCTGTTCCTCGGGCTGGTCAATGCCATCCGCTTCAAGGATGGAGCCCAGGTCGCCTATGACCCGGAGGCCGAGCGCCTCGAGGTCAACACTCCGGGCAGCGTGAGCATCACCGCGCCGGGCGGCGTCACCATCGTCGGCGATACCACCATCACCGGCAATGTCTCGATCGACGGCGACACCGCGATCACCGGCAACACCGTGGTCGACAAGAAGGTGACCGCCACCGAAGACGTCGTGGTCGCCGTTCCCGGCGCACCCAAGAGCCTCAAGGCGCACGTCCACACCGGCGGCACGATCTCCGGCAAGACGGGAGCGCCCGTATGACCGGGATGTCCCGCTTCACTGGTCAGGCCATCGACAGCCGCAGCACCGAGCACCTGGAGCAGTCGATCAGCGACATCCTGACCACGCCCGAGCGCAGCCGCGTCATGCTGCGGCCCTATGGCTCGCGGCTTCCCGATCTGGTCGACCAGCCAGACAACCCTCGCACCCGTCTGGCCATCTATGCCGCGACGGCCATGGCCCTGTTGCGCTGGGAGCCGCGCGTGCGCCTGACCCGCGTGACACTCGAGCGTCCACGGCCCGGCGCGCTTTACCTCCGGATCCTCGGCAAGCGCGTGGATCTGCCCCGGCCCCAGGGCTTCGACTTCGCCTATCCGCTGTCCCCCTCCCAATCCGCCGTCTGATCGCCCGCTTCTCAGCAAGGAAACCCCATGGCCCTGACCCCTCGCCCCCACGGTGTTACCCTCACCGCCGCCGCCCTCGGCGCGGTCGCCCTGATCGTCAATCCCCTGTCCGTCTGGGGCATTGTCGCCACCGCGCCTGATGCGGTCGGCCTTGACCTCAACACGCCCATCCTCGTCCAGGACCTGGAGGCGACGATTGCCGCGGCCGGCGCGGCGGGCACTGCTTCACGCGCCCTGCGTGCCATCGCCGACTTTGGCCGCTCGACCGGCGTCCTGATCCTAGTCGAGGAAGGGGAGGGCGTCGATCCCGAGGACATCGCCGCAGATCAGGCCGCCAATGTCATCGGTGGCCTTCAGGCCCTGCTCTTGGCCGAGCAGACCGTGGCCGTCCGCCCTCGCATCCTGGCCGCCCCGGGTTTGGATGATGCCGCCGTCACCGCCGCCATGGGCGTCGTCGCCACCCAGCTGAGGGCCATGGCCTATGCTCGCGCCGTCGGTGCCACCCCGGCCGAGATCCACACCTACCGCCAGACCTATTCGACCCGCGAACTGATGCTGATCGACGGCGACTTCGACGCCTTCGACGCCCTGGCCGAGGCCGAGGTGGTCAGCTTCGCCACCGCTCGCGCGGTTGGCGCGCGCGCCTGGCTGGACCGCGAGGTCGGCTATCACAAGACGATCTCCAATGTGGCCGTGCCGGGCGTACTCGGCCTGACCAATCCCCGCACCTGGGATCTGCAGTCGGCCGACACCGAGATCGGCCTGATCAACGGGGCCGACGTCACCGGCCTGATCCGCCGCAATGGCTTCCGCTTCTGGGGCAACCGCACCTGTTCGGATGATCCGCGCTACGCCTTCGAGAGCGCCGTCCGCACGGACCAGGTGCTGCGCGACACCATCGCCGAGGGCGTCTTCCCCTACATCGACCAGCCGCTCCGCCAATCCCTGGCGATCGACATCATCGAGAGCCTGAATGCGCTGGGCCGTCGCGAGGTCCTGGCCGGTCGCCTGATCGGGTTCGAGGCCTTCGTCGCCGAGAGCAACACGCCCGAGATGCTGGCCGCCGGCAAGCTGCGGATCGGCTACCGCTTCACGCCCTGCGCCCCGCTCGAGGAGCTCGGCATCGGGCCGGAGATCACGGACGAATTCTACGCCGACTTCGCCGAACTGGCCGGCGCCGCCTGATCCCCCTCGAAACCCTGAGCCCAAAACTGAGCACAGCCTAAACGCCCCTCGCGCCCCTTCATCCAGGAACACCCGCCATGCAACTGCCCCGTCAGCTCAAGGACATGAACGTCTTCAACGCCACCGGCTCCTTCGCCGGTCAGGCGGGGAAGTTCACCCGGCCGAAGCTGGTCATCAAGACCGAGGACTATCGCGGCGCCGGCATGCTGGGCACCGTTAAGCTGGACATGGGGCTGGAAGGCCTCGAGGTCGAGCACGAATACGGCGGCGACATGCCCGAGCTGAACCGCGAATTCGGTTCGACCGACATCGATGGCAGCCAGCTGCGCTTCGCCGGGGCCTATCAGAACGATGCGACCGGTCGCTATGACGATGTCCAGATCGTGGTGCGCGGCCGCCATATCGAGATCGATTCCGGCACGGACGAGGTCGGCGCCACATCGGGCACCAAGTACAAGACCGCCTGCACCTATTACAAACAGACCCGCAACGGCCGCGTCGAGTTCGAGATCGACATGATCGCCGGCACCTTCATCGTCGACGGCGTCGACCGCCGCGCCGAGCTGCGCCGCATCATCAACTGATGACGGCCGGGCGCTCCCTTCCCCCGATCGCGGTCGCGCTCCAGCGCCAGCGCCAGGATGACCTTGCCCGTCGTCAGGCCGCCGATCGTCACTTCGACCGCTTCCAGGCCGCGCTCACGCGGCGAACTCGCCGGGATCCTTCCAATGACCAAAGCCTCTGACATTCCGCCCGCCCCGCCGCTGGATGCCGAGAAGGCCGCCGACAAGCCCCGCTCGGGCGTGGACAAGAGCGGCCGCCCCTGGGCCCTGGTGACGCTCGACAATCCCGTTGAGCGCGGCGGCGAAAAGATCGTCGACGTGACCGTCCGCAAGCCGAAGGGGGGCGACCTTCGCGGCGCCAAGCTGACGGACCTCTACTCGGCCGACGTGGTGGCCATGTCGATCGTCCTGCCGCGCATCACCGAGCCGATGATCCACCGCCAGGAGTTCATGGACATGGACGGAGAGGACATCGCCCAGCTGGCGGGTGAGGTGATCAATTTTTTGCTGACGAAGTCGCAGCGTCGGGAAGCCTCCCTGGCCGAGTAGAGGACGCCTTCGCGGACATCATGTTCGTGACCCATGGCTGGACCCGGGCCGACCTGATGGCGCTGGATCTGGCCGAACTGGCCGAGGAACGCGACCGCGCGATCGCCCTGTGGAATCGGGTCAACGGCCCCAAGGAAGCCTGACCGGTGGACAAGAACCTTCGCCTCAACCTGATCTTCAAAGCCGCAGGAAACGCTAAGAGTTTTCTCAGCGGCGTGAAGGGCGAGAGCGACCGGACGTCCAGGGCTTTGGGTGCGGCCCGTGAGCGCGTCAGCGATCTGCAGAAGAGCGTCCGGAACATCGCCGCCTACAAGCGCCTGCAGGGTGAGCTCGGCCAGACGCGGTCGCGCCTGGCCGAGGCACAGAAGGAAGCCCAACGGCTGGGTCAGGCGCATGCTGCAGCTGACAGGCCGACCCGCCAGCTGACCCGCGCCATGGAGCTCGCCCGGGGCAAGGTCCGGGATCTGCAGGAGCAGGAGCAGCGCCGGCGGCGCGGCCTGCAGGATCTCCGGGGATCATTGGCAGAGGCCGGGATATCTACCAAGAACCTCAGCGGCCACGAAATGCGGCTCGCCCGCGAGCTGCGCGAGGCCAATGGTGAGCTGCGCGAACAGGCGCGACAGCTCGAGGTCGTGGCTGCCCGACAGCAGCGCCTGGACCGGGCCCGCACGCGCTACGACAACACCCAGCAGCTGGCCGGCACGATGCAGGGTGCCGGCATGTCGTCGATGGCCGCAGGCGGTGCGCTGGCAGCCCCCCTGTTCATGGGTGGCCAGGCGGCGATGTCATTCGAAGACGGCATGCTGGATGTGGCCAAGGTCGTCGACTTTGAGACGCCGCTTCAGTTCCGACAAATGTCGAATGATATCCTAGACCTGGCCACGCATATTCCGATTGCGTCAGAGGGGCTGACCCAGATTGTCGCGGCTGCAGGGCAGGCGGGCATCGCCCGGCGCGAGCTCCTCCCGTTCGCCGATGACGCGGCCAAGATGGGCATCGCCTTCGACACGACCGCTGACCAGGCCGGCACCATGATGGCCACATGGCGCACCGCCTTCCGCATGACCCAGCCCGAGGTCCGGGGGCTCGCCGACCAGATCAACTACCTGGGCAACACCGGGCCCGCCAATGCGATGCAGATCTCTGACATCGTCACCCGCATCGGCCCGCTGGGTGAAGTCGCCGGCATGGCGGCCGGCGAGATCGCGGCTCTCGGCTCTACGATTGCTGGCATGGGGGTCAGCGAAGAGATTGCCGCAACCGGGATCAAGAACACGGTGCTGGCCTTGACCAAGGGCGAAGCGGCGACCCGCATGCAACGGCAGGCTTGGAAGGCGCTGGGCCTCGACGCGGTGGCGGTCTCGAAACAGATGCAGGTCGATGCCGGCGGCACCATTTTGGATGTCCTGACGCGGGTCTCCAAGCTCGCGCCCGATCGCCAGAGCGCGATCCTGACCCAGCTCTTCGGATCGGAATCGGTGGGCGCCATCGCGCCCATGCTTACCAATCTGGAGCTCCTCGAGGAGAACCTCGGCAAGGTCGCCGACAGCAGCCTCTATGCGGGCTCGATGCAAAAGGAGTTCGAGTCCCGGGCCGCGGCCGCGTCAAACGCGGTCCAGCTGGGCAAGGAGGGTATCAAGGCGCTTGGTGTCGAGATCGGGAGCGCCTTCCTGCCCCAGATCAAGGCTGGGGCGCTGGCACTCCGTGACGGCGCGAACCGTGTGCGGGCGTTTGCCCAGCAGCATCCGGGAGCCGTAAAGGTCATTGGCACCTTGCTCGCGGTCCTGGCCGCCGGCCTGATCGTCTTCGGCGGCCTCGCCATGGCTGTCGCAGCCGTGCTCGGCCCGTTCGCGCTGCTGCAGCTGACCCTGACGCAAACGGCGGTCCTGTTCGGGCCGGTCCTCACCGGGCTGAAACTGATGACCATGGGGGTCTGGCGGTTCACCGCCGCCCTGCTGGCGAACCCCATGGTGCTGATCGCCACTCTCATCATCGCTGCGGTCGCGGCCGTGGCCTATGTGATCTATCGGAACTGGGGCAGGATCGGGCCGTGGCTCAAGGGTCTTTGGGACGGCATCACCCGTACGGTCAGTGGCGGGCTGGGCCTGATCAAGTCCTATATCCTGAACTTCACCCCGCTCGGCTTGGTCATTCGGAACTGGCAGCCGATCGTCGCCTTCGTTCGCGCCCTGTGGAACCTGACTGGCCAAGCCGTCGGCCTCGGCCTCGACTACGCCAAATACCTGCTCGTCCGGTTCTCGCCCATGCCGTGGGTCCGAAAGGCCTGGTCCGGCGTCACCGGCTTCCTCGGCGGCGTCTGGGGCGGAGCCAGGAAGGTTGTCGGCAAAGGCCTGGCGCTGATTGGCGACGGCCTGATGCGGTTCACGCCTCTCGGCTTCATCGTCCGCAATTGGGATCCGATCACCCGGTTCCTGCAGGCGGCTTGGGACCAGTACAGGAGCGCCGTCCAGACGGGCCTCGATGCTATCGGCGGATTGCTGATGCGGTTCGCGCCGCTGGCCTTCATCATCAACAACTGGGGCCCCATCTCCGGCTTCGTCATTGGCCTGTGGGGCAGGGTAAAGGGCGCTGTCAGCACGGGCCTGAGTGCCGTTGGTGCGCTGATCCGAGCCTTCAATCCGCTCGACGCTTTCAAGGCCACCTTCGCCAGCGTGTGGACCTGGCTGTCTGACCTCCCGGGAAAGCTGGCCAAGGCCGGCGCCGACGCAATGAGCGGCTTTGCACGAGGCATCCGGGGCAAGCGGGCGGAGGTTCAGGCCGCAACGGCGGAAGTGGCACGCGTGCCCGAGGCCACTACCCGGCGCGTGACGCAGACCCGCTCACCGTCGCGAGTCATGATGAACGTCGGCCGGGACGTCATGTCCGGCTTCACCCTCGGCCTCGGCCAGAACGGGCGCGGCCCGGCCTCGGTCATGGCCGGCGCCGCAGCCGCGCTGATCGCGGCGGGATCCGTGACCATGCCGGGCGTCCGGCCGGGGATCATCGATGGGTCCGAGCGGGACGGCGCCGCGGCATTCTCCCCCCGGGCCGCGGCCGACGGATCGGGCCTGGCGCGCCCGGTGTTCGATGCGGGGCCCCGGCTGGAAGCGCGTGCGGCCGCCACACAGGCCGCTTCTGGACCGGGATCCGCGGGGCTGACGATCGGCACGCTTCACATGACCATCATCCAGAAGCCGGGCGAGGACGCCGAGGCGCTGGCTCGCCGCGTGGCCGAGCTGCTCCGTAAGCCCGACCTATCGAGCCTCTCGGATGATTCCGACAGCTATGGAGAGGCCTGATGTCTGACACGGCCATGCTGATGTCGCTCGGGATGTTCGGATTCTCGATCGACAGCGCCCTGTTCGACCAGATGCGCCGGCGCAGATCCTGGCGTCATCCGACCAACGAGCGGGTCAATGCCCGCCCGGCCGGTCAGTTCGCGGGCCCGGGTGACGACATGATTGAACTGTCGGGCATCCTCGCCCCCGGCCAGATCGGCCGCAAGGATGCGCTCGAGGAGCTGGCGGCCATGGCCGACACGGGTCAGGCCTGGACCCTCGTGGACGGGGAGGGCTTCGTCTATGGCGCCTTCGTCATCGAGGGCCTCGATGAGGGCAAGCGGAACTTCATGGCGGGCGGCATCGCCCTGCAGACGGACTTCAGCCTGCAGCTGCGCCGCATGGACGACACCGAAGGCGAAGAAGCCCCGGCTGAGGCTACCTCGTGACCCAGGCGCCCGGGTATATCCACCGCCAGGCCGCCTACGACCTGGTGGTCGACGGCAACAGCATCAGCGGCGACGTCTATCCTCGCCTGATCAGTCTGGGCCTGTCAGAGCGAAGGGGCACAGATGCCGACGAGCTCGAGCTGGTCCTGGACGATTCAGACGGGCGGGTCGCCATCCCGTCACCCGGTGCGGAGATCTCGCTCAAGCTCGGCTGGCGAGACCTGGCCGATGGCGGCACCACCAGCCTGATCGACAAGGGCACCTTCAAGGTGGATGGCCGGCGCCACACGGGAACGCCCGACCGCCTGATCATCAAGGCCCGGTCAGCCGACCTTACGCGGGCCTTTCGAACCCGCCGCACCCAGACCTGGACCGATGCCACCCTCGGCCAGGTGCTGGCCGACGTTGCCGGCAGAAATGGCCTTCAGTCGCGCGTGGGGGCCGACAAGGCCGCGCTGACCATTTCTCATCTCGATCAGGACCGTGAGAGCGACAGCGCCTTCCTCGCGCGTCTGGGGCGCCTCCACGACGCCGTGGCCACCGTCAAGGCCGGCCATCTGCTGTTCGCGGCCGTCGGCTCCGGAGAGACCGCCGGTGGCACGCCCATTCCCCCCGCCACCCTGACCCGCCGCGACGGCGACCGTCACGATTGGGAAGCTCCGGAGCGGGAGAACTATTCGGGCGTCATCGCCGTCTGGCAGGACCGCGCGGCGGCGACCCGGCGCGAAGTCCTCGTCGGCTCGGCCAGCAACCCCAAACGGCTCGGCCGCGTCTACGGATCACAGGCCTCGGCCAAGCGCGCGGCGGAGACCAATTTCAAGCGACAGGGCCGCAAGGGTGCGACCTTCAACCTGTCGCTCGCCCGCGGCCGGCCCGATCTCTACCCCGAGCAGAAACTGACCCTGTCAGGATGGAAGCCCCAGATCGACGCGGCCGACTGGCTGATCGTCGAAGCGCGCCACACCCTGTCCGGCAACGGTGGCCTCACCACGTCGCTGCAGCTCGAGCTCGGCGGCTCGCCCTCGTCCTCGGGCTGAACAGCCCCGACTGCATAACTCACGGTTCTTTTACACTGATGTTTGGGAAGATTTCTGCTATGACATCCACAGGGGCAAAGTCGGGGTCATCCATGCAAGACACGGCCACTACGGCTGCCTCAAGTTCTGGTCGGTTCAGTTCTTCCCACCAGCCGGACGCCTTCAAGGAACCGGGCCGCCGCTTCGGCGGTCACATCCGCACCAAATGTCCTCACTGCCGGGCCCAGGCCAAGGTGCGAAGCAGCAAGGTCATCACGCCGCTCTACAAGGAGCTGCGATTCCAGTGCTCGGACATGGAGTGCGGCCACACCTTTGTCGCCAGCCTGACGATCGACCGCACGATCGTGGCGTCGGCCCGGCCTAATCCGACAATCCGTCTCCCGGTCGGCAACCCCCGGCCGACGACGCCGGCGAACGATCTCTGAGACCGCAGAGCTACCGATTCCGGAACATCCGGGCGACAAAAGTTGGAATGGGGATCAGGAGCGAGTTGGAATGGCCTCTCGCCCAAAAAGGCGGGCGCGCCACTTATTCCTGATTTTGCTGAGGAAAAAGTGGCGCGAGTGACGGGGCTCGAACCCGCGACCTCCGGCGTGACAGGCCGGCACTCTAACCAACTGAGCTACACCCGCGTTTCCCGTTCAGGCGTCGCCGCCCGAAGGAGGGCGTCGTTTAGGCGGGGCCTCGACCGACGTCAAGCGGGTCGAGGCCCCATTTTTTTCATCAACCCGCAGGAACGCTCTGGACCGGAGGTTCCGATGTCGCCGCTGCCTCTGCCGGAGCGGACGGACCGGTCAGGGCCTCGGGCTGTGCGGCCTCGATTGGCGGCGGCGGCTGGTACCGCACGCTTTCGCCGGGCCCCAAGGGAATCTGGAAGGCCGCCCACAGTCCCGTCAGAATCGCCCCTGTCACCGAGAAGGCGATCGAATAGGGCAACATGACAGCCATCAGGCTGCCGAGACCGAACTCCTTCACCCATCGCTGGGCGAAGGTCAGAATCAGCGGGAAGTAGACCATCAGCGGCGTGATGATGTTGGTGGTCGAATCGCCCATCCGGTAGGCGGCGGTGGTCATATAGGGGCTGACACCGACGAGCATCAGCATCGGCACCAGAATGGGCGCGAGGAAGGCCCACTTGGCCGAGGCCGAGCCGACGAAAATGTTGACGAGTGCGGCCACTACCACGATCGACACCAGCAGGATGAACAACTGCATTGCCCCGATCGGCTCGGTGGAGCCTGCCTCGATGCCCGACAGCAGCCGGATCTGCTCGGCGCCCGCCACGGCCATGATGGGGCCGAGGCCCGACCAGTTGAACAGGGCGACAAAGTGGGCGGCGACAAAGGCCAGCACGATATAGGGGCCCATGTCGGCCATGGCCTGTGAGGTCATGCGGACGATGTCACGATGGCTCCTGATGGTCTTGGCCGCGATCCCGTAGGCCGTACCCGTCAGCAGGAACATCAGGAAGAAGGCCGCGACCAGCGAATGGTAGAAGGGCTGAAGCCGCGCGGCCTGGGTTTCGCCTTCGGGATCGATGAGGGGCGCCGAGGGCGACAGGACCAGCCAGGCGAACAGGCCGATGACCAGCAGGGCCGCAAGGCCGGCCCAGACGAGGCCCGCACGCTCACGGCTCTCAAGCGGCTTTTCGGCGTCCTCGATGGGCGCACCGGCAATCGGGGTCCAGGTACCGAGGCGCGGCTCGACGATCTTGTCGGTCACCCACCAGCCGACCGGCACGAACAGCAGGGTCATGCCCGCGATGAACCACCAGTTGCCGGCGATGTTGATCGAGAAGGACGGATCGACCAGCTGCGCCGCCGGCTCGGTCAGGCCCAGCAGCAGCGCATCCAGCTGACCGGGGAAGATGTTGGCCGAGAAACCGCCGGACACCCCGGCAAAGCCCGCCGCGATCCCGGCGATCGGGTGACGCCCGGCAGCGGCATAAATGGCCGCCGCCAGCGGGATCAGGACCACATAGGCCGCATCGGCCGCGTGGTTGGCGACGATCGCCACGAAGATCACGATCGGCGTCAGCAATGCCCGGGGAGCTTTGGACACGCCGGCCTTCATCGCCGACGAGAACAGGCCGGTCCGCTCGGCCACGCCCGCGCCCAGCATGACCACGAGCACATACCCCAACGGGGCAAAGCCGGTCAGGGTCTTCGGCATGTCTTCGAACAGGCGACGAAGATTCTCTCCGGAGAACAGACTCTGTGCCGCGATCACATCGCCTGTGATCGGATTCAGCGCCTGCCAGCCCTGGGCCGAGGCGAAGACGCTGAAGCCCATCAGCCCCAGGATGAGCCAGACGAAAATGAAGACGGGGTCGGGCAGGCGATTGCCTGCCTTTTCCACCCCGTTCAGCAACCAGTTGCCGATACCCATGTGCGAGATTCCCTCAGCTATGCCCCAACCTTGAGCGGAGACCTTGGCAAAGGCCGGGAACCCTGTCGATTCCCCAGTGTGAACTGCGAACCGTTCTCAAGAAAAACCTTTTGCCGCATGGGTTTGAACCCGGGACGGCTTGGGTCTAGAAAGCGCCGAATCCGCCGTCTCCCCGGTGCGCGAGGCCTCATCTGATGAATGCATTCCTGCTCGAATATCTGCCGGTCGTGATTTTCCTCGCGATCGGGGCGGTGATCGGCATCCTGTTCATGGTCGGAGCCTGGGCGCTTGCCCCGTCCAATCCGGACTCCGAGAAGCTTTCCGCCTATGAGTGCGGGTTCAACGCCTTCGACGATGCACGCATGAAGTTCGACGTGCGCTTCTATCTGGTGTCGATCCTGTTCATCATTTTCGACCTCGAGGTCGCCTTCCTGTTCCCGTGGGCGGTGTCGATGTTCGATCTGTCGACGGGCGGAATGGTCTTCGCCTTCTGGTCGATGATGGTGTTCCTGGGCGTGCTGACCGTCGGCTTTATCTACGAGTGGAAACGAGGAGCCCTGGAATGGGAGTGATCGTCACCCCGGACGGCCGTCCCGCCAGCACCGCGTTTGGCCAGGGCGCCCGATCGACGGTTCAGGGCTATGACCCCAAGATCCACGACAAATTCTTTGAGGCCGTGAACACCGAGGTCGGCAAGGAGGGGTTCATGACCGCCTCGCTGGATGACGTCATCACCTGGGCGCGCACCGGCTCGCTGATGTGGATGACCTTCGGCCTGGCCTGCTGCGCCGTGGAGATGATGCAGGCCTCGATGCCGCGCTTCGACATGGAGCGCTTCGGCATGGCCCCGCGCGCCAGCCCGCGTCAATCGGACCTGATGATCGTGGCTGGCACACTGACCAACAAGATGGCCCCGGCGTTGCGCAAGGTCTACGACCAGATGCCTGACCCGCGCTATGTCCTGTCGATGGGCAGCTGCGCCAACGGCGGCGGGTATTATCACTATAGTTACAGTGTTGTACGCGGTTGTGACCGGATCGTGCCGGTGGACGTTTACGTGCCGGGGTGCCCGCCGACGGCGGAGGCGCTGCTCTACGGCCTGCTGCAGCTGCAGAAGAAGATCCGTCGCACGGGGACCATCGACCGATGAGCGCTCTGGAAGCCCTGACCGCCATTGAGACGGCGCTGACCCCGCTGGGCACCGAAATGGTCGCCGAGCTGGGCGTCGAGGCCTGGGTCGCGCACGGCGAGCTGAACCTGGTCGCAGACCGGGACGGGATCGTCGAGACGCTGGCAGTCCTGCGCGACCGTTTCGGCTTTCAGCAACTGATCGACCTGTGCGGCGTGGACTATCCGGACCGCGAGGCGCGGTTCGAGGTGGTCTATCACCTGCTGTCGATGACCCGGAACGCGCGCATCCGCCTCAAGGTCGCCACGGACGAGACCACGCCCGTGCCCAGCGTCACGTCGGTCTTCCCCTGCGCCGACTGGTTCGAGCGCGAGGCGTTCGACATGTACGGCATTCTGTTCTCGGGCCACCCGGACCTGCGCCGCATCCTGACGGACTATGGGTTTCAGGGGCACCCGCTGCGCAAAGACTTCCCCATGACGGGCTATGTCGAGGTCCGCTATGACGAGGCCGAGAAGCGGGTGGTCTATGAGCCCGTCAAGCTGAACCAGGAGTTCCGCAACTTTGACTTCCTGTCACCGTGGGAAGGGGCCGATTATCCGGCGCCGGTCCTGCCGGGCGACGAGAAGGCAGTGGCCGGGGACAAGGCATGACTCTCATGACCCGCACCGCCATCCGGTCAGCTTCATCCTTCTTTCTGGTGACGTTTTCGACCGCTTTCCTGTTCACGCTGGGCGCCCGGCTGACCGGCTGGTTCACGCGTGCGCCGGAGATCCCGCAGGGCCAGCTGCAGGCGCTGGGCGTGTCGATCATGATCGCGGTGGTGTGCCTGGCGGTCGGAGCCGGTATCCGCCGTTTGTCGGCGGGTGAGCTGCAAAGCGCCCTGCTGGGGGCTTCGGCGGTGCTGCTGTCGACGCCGCTGGCGATTGCCGTCCTGACCGGCGACTGGGAGATTTCAACGGCGGCCGTGTCAGGCATGGGCGTCCTGACCCTGGCGCTGGGCTGGCTGGTGGCCCTGACCCGCAAGACCGTGACCCGCGACGAGGATATGTCGGATGGCTGACGACCTGAGAACCACGGCGCCCGCGACGGTCGGCACGACTGTCTTTGACGACATGCCCGTCGAGCATGATGGCCGTACGGCCCATGCGCGCGAGATGGACGAGCGCAAATTCACGATCAATTTCGGCCCCCAGCACCCGGCCGCGCACGGCGTGCTGCGTCTGGTGCTGGAGCTGGACGGCGAACTGGTGACGCGGGTCGATCCGCACATCGGCCTGCTGCACCGCGGCACCGAAAAGCTGATGGAAGCGCGGACCTATCTTCAGAACGTGCCCTATCTGGACCGGCTGGATTACGTCGCGCCGATGAACCAGGAGCACGCCTTCTGCCTGGCCATCGAAAAACTGCTGATGCTGGATGTGCCGTATCGGGCCCAGCTGATCCGGGTGCTGTATTCCGAGATCGGCCGCGTCCTGTCGCACCTGCTGAACGTGACGACCCAGGCCATGGACGTCGGCGCCCTGACCCCACCACTGTGGGGCTTTGAAGAGCGCGAAAAGCTGATGGTCTTCTATGAGCGGGCCAGCGGCTCGCGCATGCATGCCAACTATTTCCGTCCGGGCGGCGTCCACCAGGACCTGACGCCCCAGCTGATCGACGACATCGACCGCTGGTGCAAGGAGTTCCCGCGGGCGCTGAAGGACATCGACTCGCTCGTCACCGAGAACCGCATCTTCAAGCAGCGCAACGTCGACATCGGCGTCGTGACCAAGGCGCAGGCGCTGGAGTGGGGCTTCACCGGCGTCATGCTGCGCGGGTCGGACATCGCCTGGGACCTGCGCAAGTCGCAGCCGTACGAATGCTACGCCGAGCTGGAGTTCGACGTGCCGGTCGGCAAGAACGGCGACTGCTGGGACCGGTATCTGTGCCGCATGGAAGAGATGCGCCAGTCGGTGCGGCTGATGGAGCAGTGCATCCACCGGCTGCGCAACTGTCCGGGTGAGCCGGTCATGGTCGAGGACCACAAGATCGTGCCGCCGCGCCGGGGCGAGATGAAGCGCTCGATGGAAGCGCTGATCCACCACTTCAAACTCTACACTGAAGGCTTCCACACCCCCGAGGGTGAGGTCTATGCGGCGGTCGAGGCGCCCAAGGGCGAGTTCGGCATCTACCTGGTCTCCGACGGCACCAACAAGCCGTACCGCGTCAAGATCTCGGCCCCCGGCTTCCGTCACCTGCAGGCCATGGACTGGATGAACCGTGGTCACATGCTGGCGGACGTTTCGGCCATCCTTGGCTCGCTCGACATCGTGTTCGGCGAGGTGGATCGCTGATGCAGGCCTTTGCCGTCCAGCCGGTCTTCACGACGACGCAGGCGATCTGGTTCGCGGCGCTGCTGACGCTGGGCGTCGCGGTGCAGCTGGCCTTTTCGCCGCGCCGCCGGGCGATCATAGGCGGTCTGACGTTTGCGATGGCCTCGGCCGTGGTTGCGACCCCTGCGGTGGCGGGCATCACCCTGGTGCGCGGCGCTTACCGGCTGGGCTATCTGGAAGAGGGCAGGGGATTTCTGGAGGCCAATCTGCGCTCTGTGGTGTGGATGAGCGGCGCCATCATGCTGGGCCAGCTGGTCATGCGGTTCCTGCCGCCCTTCTCCCTGCTGACGCGTGCGCTGCGCGATGCCGGACGGGATGTGTGGAAAGCGCGCGTCGGGCGCTGGATGGGGCGCGTGCGATGAGCCATACCCCCCTGAGCGATCTGGTTCGGCAGGGCTGGCAGGTGGTCAGCTATTCCGTCACCGACTCGAGCGGTGAGACCTGGCACCACAACTTCCTGTTGACTCGAAACAGTCAGCACAAGGTTCTGACGGTGCGAAAGAAAATGCTGGGTGACGGTGTCGTCGCCACGGAAATGGAAGTCTGATGAGCGTTCGTCGTCTCGCCAAGGAACAGCCCGCCTTGTTCGCCTTCTCGAAGGCGACGAAGGCCAAGTGCGACTGGTGGATCGCCAAATATCCGGCCGACCGGAAACAGTCGGCGGTCATCCCGATCCTGTGGCTGGTCCAGAAGCAGGAAGGCTGGGTGTCCGAGCCCGCCATCCGTGCCATCGCCGAACTGCTCGACATGCCGACCATCCGGGTGCTGGAGGTCGCGACCTTCTACACCATGTTCATGCTGGAACCGGTCGGCACCAGCGCCCTGATCCAGGTGTGCGGCACCACGCCCTGCATGCTGCGCGGGGCCGGTGACCTTATGGCCGTCTGCAAGAGCAAGATCGGGCCCAAGGACAAGCTGTCCGCCGACGGACGCTTCACCTGGCAGGAGGTCGAGTGCCTGGGCGCCTGCGCCAATGCGCCGATGGCCCAGATCAACGACTACTATTTCGAGGACCTGACCGCCGACAGCATGACGCAGATCATCGATGATTTTGCCGCCGGCAAGACGCCCAAGCCGGGCAGCCGCGTGGGCCGCACCAGCTCCGAGCCCGAGGGCGGGGCGCTGACCCTGACCGATCCCAAGCTGTATGACGGCTCGGCCGCCAAACCCATCAAGAAGCTCCCCAACTCCGAGCAGGAGAAGGCGCCGGCATGACCCAGGCCCCTGATCTGGAAACGGAAGCCGGGCGGGCCGCCTATCGCAAGGAGTCGCGGGGCGTAGCCATGCCGGTGCGCACGACAGGTCTGGCGCTGATCCTGCTGGCCGCCGTGTTCGTGGTCGTGGCTTCGCGCGAGATGTTTGGCCTGACCGAGGGCGCGATCGTCGTCGGCTATGGCATGCTGGCCTTCGGCTGGGTGCTGGTGATCACCGCCGTCTTCATGCGCACCCGGCATCACCGGCACCGTATGCAGACCCTGAACCGCGAGACGTCCTCCTGATGGTCGGTATTCTTCAAGACAAAGACCGCATCTTCACCAACCTGTACGGCCTCCACGACTGGACGCTGGACGGGGCGAAGAGCCGTGGCTGCTGGAATGCCACCAAGGACATGCTGGACCTTGGCCGCGACTGGGTGATCACCAACGTCAAGAATTCGGGCCTGCGCGGCCGGGGCGGCGCGGGCTTTCCGACCGGTCTGAAGTGGTCCTTCATGCCGAAAGAGGTGAAGGACCGGCCGCACTATCTGGTCGTCAATGCGGATGAGTCGGAGCCCGGGACCTGCAAGGACCGGGAGATCATGCGCCATGATCCGCACCTGCTGATCGAAGGGTGCCTGATCGCCAGCTTCGCCATGCAGGCCCACGCCTGCTACATCTATCTGCGCGGCGAATATGTGCTGGAACGCGAGCGCATGGAGGCCGCCGTCAAGCAGGCCTATGACGCGAAGCTGATCGGCAAGAACAACATCCACGGCTGGGACTTTGATGTCTACATCCACCACGGCGCCGGCGCCTATATTTGCGGCGAGGAGACCGCCCTGCTGGAGTCGCTGGAGGGCAAGAAGGGCCAGCCGCGGCTGAAGCCGCCGTTCCCGGCGGGCGCGGGCCTGTATGGCTGCCCGACCACGGTCAACAATGTGGAATCGATCGCGGTGGTGGGGACGATCCTGCGCCGGGGGGCCGAGTGGTTCGCGGGCTTTGGCCGGCCGAACAACACCGGCACCAAGATCATGTCGATCTCGGGCCATGTGAACCGCCCGTGCAATGTCGAGGAGGCGATGTCGATCCCGCTGCGTCAGCTGCTGGAAGACCATTGCGGCGGCGTGCGCGGCGGCTGGGACAATCTGAAGGCCATCATCCCGGGCGGATCGTCGGTGCCGATGATCACGCGCGAGATGTCTGAGTCCGCGCTGATGGATTTCGACAGCCTGCGCGACATGAAGTCGGGCCTCGGCACGGCGGCGGTGATCGTTATGGACCAGTCGACCGATCTGGTGAAGGCGATCGCCCGCATCGCCTATTTCTACAAGCACGAAAGCTGCGGCCAGTGCACGCCGTGTCGCGAAGGCACGGGCTGGATGTGGCGGGTGCTTGAGCGCATGGCCGTCGGTGAGGCCGACCCGACCGAGATCGACCTGCTGCTCGACGTCAGCAAACAGGTCGAGGGACACACCATCTGCGCGCTCGGCGATGCTGCCGCCTGGCCTGTCCAGGGCCTGATCCGCCATTTCCGCCACGAGATCGAGGACCGCATCTCGCAATACCGCAGCCGCCGCGCGAATTTCGCCGGCCATGCGATCGCGGCGGAGTAGGGGATGCGCGCAGTCGTTACCCTGTTGATCGGAGCGTTCGCCCTCACCGCCTGCGGTGAGCCCGCGAGCGAGCCTGCGGATGCGCCGGCTGCTGTGGCGCCTGCCGCGTCGCAGGCCGCAGCCGGCCCCTCGGCCACGCCGGTGACGCTGAGCGAGGCCATGGTGGCGGATGTTTGCCGGGCAGGGGTGGGTGCGGTCTATGGTCAGCCGGGCGCCGATGTTACGGTGCTGGACCGGGCTGGCGGCCTGATCACCGTGGGTTGGCGCGCGCCGGTCGATGGTGGGCAGTTGACGGCCGAGTGCCGGGTTGAGGGCGACCGGGTGCTGTGGCGTCCGCTGGACCGCCCGGTCGCCGGTGAAAACCGCTGGATGGATCAGTCGGGTGATCCGGTGGTCACCTATTCGCTGGACGGCTCGACCCTGACGGTCAGCCAGAGCCTGCCCGATGGAACGAGGACGACGACCGTCGAGGCCGTCACGACTGAAGAAGAGGCCCGCTGATGCCCGTCGCCAAGGTCAACGGCGTAGACGTCGAATTCGAGCCCGGCATGACCGTGCTGCAGGTGGCGGAGCGCGCCGGGGAAGAGATTCCGCGCTTCTGCTATCACGAGCGGCTGTCGATCGCCGGCAACTGTCGCATGTGCCTGGTCGAGGTGAAGCCCGGACCGCCGAAGCCGCAGGCGTCGTGCGCCCTGCCGGCTGCCGACGGGCAGGAGATCTTCACCGACACGCCGATGGTCAGGAAGGCCCGCGAAGGGGTGATGGAGTTCCTGCTCATCAACCACCCGCTGGACTGCCCGATCTGTGACCAGGGTGGCGAGTGCGACCTGCAGGATCAGGCCATGGGCTATGGCCGCGACGGCTCCCGCTATGCCGAGAACAAGCGCGCGGTCGAAGAAAAGCACATGGGTCCGACCATCAAGACCTATATGACGCGCTGCATCCAGTGCACGCGCTGTGTGCGCTTCATCACCGAGGTGGCGGGCGTCCCGGACATCGGCATGATCTCGCGCGGCGAAAGCGCCGAGATCACCACCTATCTGGAAAGCTCGGTGAACTCGGAGCTGTCGGGCAATGTCAACGACCTGTGCCCGGTCGGCGCCCTGACGCACCGGCCGTGGGCCTTCCACTATCGCCCGTGGGAACTGAAGAAGACCGAGACCATCGACGTCATGGACGCCCTGGGCTCGAACATCCGCGCCGACGCGCGCGGGTCCGAGGTCATGCGGGTGCTGCCGCGCGTGCATGAGGGCATCAATGAGGAATGGCTGTCCGACAAGAGCCGCTATGTCGTCGACGGACTGACCACGCGCCGGCTGGACCGGCCGTTTGTGCGCGAGAACGGCAAGCTGCGCGCCGCCAGCTGGGATGAGGCGCTGGGCGTCGTCGCCGACAGGCTGAAGGCAGCTTCTGCGGACCGGATTGGCGTGGTCGCCGGCGATCTGCAGGATGCCGAGTCGATGAAGGCGGCGCTGGACCTGTTCCGCGCGCTGGGCTCGGCCCACACGGATTGCCGCCAGGACGGATCGCCGCTGGGCGGCGAGGCCCGCGAAGGCTGGCTGTTCAACTCGGGTCTGGCCGGGATCGAGGCGGCGGACGCCGTGTTGGTCGTGGGGGCCGACCCGCGCGTCGAGGCGCCGCTGCTGAACACCCGCCTGCGCAAGATCTGGCTGAGCGGGCAGGCCGAGGTCGCCCTGATCGGCGAACAGGTCGATCTCAGCTATGATTACAACTGGTTGGGCGCGGGATCGAAGACCCTGTCGAAGCTGCCCAAGGGGGCCACCGACATGCTGTCCAGGGCCGAGCGTCCGGCCATCATCGTCGGCGCGGGCGCGCTGGCGGGCGAGACGGGACCGGCGGTGCTGAACGCGCTGGGGGCCCTGGCCAAGAAGTACGGCGTCATTGCCGACGGGTGGAACGGCTTCAACGTCCTGCACACGGCGGCCAGCCGCGTGGGCGGGCTCGACATGGGCTTTGTGCCGGGCGAGGGCGGTCTGTCGGCCACCGACATGGTCAAGAAGGGTCAGCTGGACGTGCTGTTCCTGCTGGGCGCCGACGAGATCGACGCCTCGGCCTCGGGGGCCTTCACCGTCTATCTGGGCAGCCACGGGGACCGGGGCGCGCACGGCGCCGACGTCATCCTGCCGGGCGCGGCCTATACGGAGAAGTCCGGCCTGTATGTGAACACCGAGGGCCGGGTGCAGATGGCCGAACGGGTCGTCTTCCCCAAGGGACAGGCCAAGGAAGACTGGGCCATCCTGCGCGCCCTGTCCGAGCGGGTCGGCCACACCCTGCCGTATGATACGCTGGATCAGCTGCGCGGGAAGCTGATGGCCGACCACCCGACGTTCGGGCGCATCGACTATCTGGCGCCCGCTGCGGCTTTTGATCCCTCGACGCTGGGGGCCAAAGGCGATCTGGGCGATGTCGCCTTCGCCAGCCCGATCCGCGACCCCTATCTTTCCAACCCGATCGCGCGGGCCAGCGCGACCATGGCCGAGCTGTCCGCCCAGCGGATCGCCCCGGTCGCGATGGCGGCGGAGTAAGCCATGGACAACGGTTTCTGGAACTCGCCCCTCGGCTGGACGCTGGCCTCGACCGGCGCGGCGCTGCTGATCAGCGTCGGCGTGCTGCTGGCCGTCGCCTTCCTGCTGCTGGCGGATCGCAAGATCTGGGCGGGCGTGCAGATGCGCAAGGGCCCGAACGTCGTGGGCCCGTTCGGCTTGCTGCAGTCGTTCGCCGACATGCTGAAGTTCGTGCTGAAGGAAATCGTCGTGCCGGCCGGGGCCGACAAGACGGTCTTCCTGCTGGCGCCGATCATCACCGTGATCCTGGCCTTCATGGCCTGGGCCGTTATTCCGTTCGCACCCGGCTGGGTGATGTCGGACCTGAACGTCGGCATCCTCTACATCTTCGCGGTGTCGTCGCTGGGCGTGTACGGCATCATCATGGGAGGCTGGGCCTCCAACTCGAAATACCCCTTCCTCGGCGCCCTGCGCTCGGCGGCGCAGATGGTGTCCTATGAGGTCTCCATCGGTCTGGTGATCATCAATGTCATCCTGCTGTCCGGGACCATGAACCTGACGTCGATCGTGACGCAGCAGGACGGCTGGATCTGGAACTGGTTCGCCTTTGGGGGCGGGGCCGGGACCTGGCCAACCGTGCTGATCATGTTCCCGATGGCCATCATCTTCTTCATCTCGGCCCTGGCCGAGACCAACCGGCCGCCCTTCGACCTGCCCGAGGCCGAGTCCGAGCTCGTCGCCGGCTATCAGGTGGAATACAGCTCGACGCCGTATCTGCTGTTCATGATGGGCGAGTACGTCAACATCGTCTTCATGTGCGCCATGATCAGCCTGCTGTTCTTCGGCGGCTGGAACCCGGGCTTTGACGTGGCCCTGATCGGCCTGCCGGACTGGCCGCAATGGGCCGCGAACCTGTTCTATCTGCTGGTCTTCAGCGTGAAGATCGTCTTCTGGTTCTTCATGTTCGCCATGGTGAAGGCCTTCGTGCCGCGCTATCGCTACGACCAGCTGATGCGGCTGGGCTGGAAGATCTTCCTGCCGACCTCGCTGGTGGCCGTCGTTTTTGTGGCGGGCTGGCGCGTCGCCTTGGAGGCGGGGCTGATATGAACCGAGCCGCTTTCCTGACCTGCTTGATCATGCTGGCCGGTCTCGGACTTGGGACGGGTGGCTGCACCTTTCCGGGCCATCTGGACGAGGTTGCCGTCCCCGGCAGCCCGGCCGAGCGGCTGGAGCGCCGCGAGCGCCGGGATCAGGCTGAGACCGACCGGATACTTCATTGCCAGCGACTGGATCGGGATGATCCCCGCTGGGACCGTGACTGCAAGAACCGCCGCTGAGCCCCTGCAAACAAAGATCGCTTTGACATGATTTCCCGTATCAAACAGACCGTGAAGGGGGCCCTGCTGGTTGACGCCGTGGGCGCCTTCTTCCTGACCTTCGGCTATCTGCTGAAGCCCAAGATGACGGTGAACTATCCGTTCGAGCGGAATCCGCAGTCGCCGCGCTTCCGGGGCGAGCATGCGCTGCGCCGCTATCCCAATGGCGAAGAGCGGTGCATCGCCTGCAAGCTGTGCGAGGCCATCTGTCCGGCCCAGGCCATCACCATCGAGTCCGAGCCCCGCGCCGACGGCAGCCGCCGTACGACCCGCTATGACATCGACATGGTCAAATGCATCTATTGCGGCCTGTGCCAGGAAGCCTGTCCGGTCGACGCCATCGTCGAAGGCCCGAACAGCGAGTTCGCGACCGAGAGCCGTGAGGAACTGTATTTCGACAAGGCGCGGCTGCTGGACAACGGCGACCGCTGGGAGCGCCAGATCGCCCGCAACCTCGAAATGGACGCGCCGTACCGGTGATGAGCACCCTGTCCCCTCATAGCTTGACCCGACCGGCCTGCGGCCTTGGCAATTCCGGACCCACAGGTCTAGAAGGGCGCCGCGCGTCCGAAGGGGGCGACTCGGTCCCCCACACCGCTTTTGTTTCAGCCGGAGCCGTCGAGTGATTGCATCGATCGCCTTCTACCTGATGGCCACCGTCACCGTGGTCGCGGCCCTGCTGGTCGTCACGGCCCGCAACCCCGTGCACTCGGTGCTGTGGCTGATCCTGGCCTTCTTCTCGGCAGCCGGCCTGTTCGTGCTGATGGGCGCCGAATTCCTCGCCATGCTGCTGGTCGTGGTCTACGTCGGCGCCGTCGCCGTGCTGTTCCTGTTCGTCGTCATGATGCTGGACGTCGATTTCGTGCGACTGCGTGAAGGCTATGCGCGCTATCTGCCGCTGGCGGCCATTGTGGCGGGCGTGCTGCTGGCCGAGATGATCATGATCACCCTGGCGGTCGTTCAGGGCGGGGTGGCCGCAGACGCTACCGCGCCCGTGGTGGCCACGGCGGACCGCACCAACATCGAGGCAATCGGTCGGGTGCTCTACACCGACTATGTCTACTTCTTCCAGGCGGCCGGGATCGTCCTGCTGGTGGCCATGATCGGGGCCATCACCCTGACCCTGCGCCACAAGCCGGGCATCAAGCGCCAGAATATCGCGACGCAGGTCGGCCGCGACGCGGGCAAGGCCATGGAGATCAAGTCGATCCCGACCGGCCAGGGCGTTTCCTCCGAGGAGCTTTCCTGATGGACATCACCCTGTCCCACTACCTCGCCGTGGGGGCCATGCTGTTCACCATCGGGGTGTTCGGCATCTTCGTGAACCGTAAGAACGTCATCATCATCCTGATGTCGGTCGAGCTGATCCTGCTGGCCGTGAACATCAATTTCGTCGCCTTCTCGACCCATCTGAACGATGTGGCGGGGCAGATCATGGCCATGTTCGTGCTGACCGTGGCGGCCGCCGAGGCGGCGGTGGGTCTGGCCATTCTGGTGACCTTCTTCCGTAACCGCGGCGACATCGCCGTGGACGACGCTTCCGTGATGAAGGGCTGATCGACGTGAGCTTCGAAACCCTGATCACTCTGGGGATTTTCGCCCCGCTGCTGGGTGCGGCGATCGCGGGTCTGACCGGACGCCGGATTGGCAACCTTGCGTCCCAGAGCGTCACCACCGGCCTGCTGTTCTTTGCCTGTGCCGTGGCCTGGACGGTCTTTGCCCGCCACACCTGGGGCGGGATGGACGCTTTCACCATCGAGCTTCTGCCCTTCATCAACGTCGGGGACTTCCAGTCGGTCTGGTCGATCCGCATCGATGCCCTGTCGGCTGTGATGCTGATCGTGGTGACGACGGTGTCGTCGCTCGTGCACCTCTATTCCTGGGGCTATATGGCCGAGGACCCCGACAAGCCGCGGTTCTTCGCCTATCTGTCGCTGTTCACCTTCGCCATGCTGGCGCTGGTGACCGCCGCCGACTTCATGCAGCTGTTCTTCGGCTGGGAAGGGGTGGGGCTGGCGTCCTATCTGCTGATCGGTTTCTGGTACAAGAAGCCCACGGCATCGGCCGCTGCCATCAAGGCCTTTGTGGTCAACCGGGTGGGCGACTTCGGCTTTGCCCTGGGCATCATCACCATCTTCTGGATGTTCGGCACGATCCAGTTCGCCGAGCTGTTCCCGATGATCGCGGACCGGGCCGGCACCGGCTGGAGCTTCCTGGGCCATGAGTGGTCGGCGCTGGATCTGGCGGGGGTGTTGCTGTTCATCGGCGCCATGGGCAAGTCGGCCCAGTTCTTCCTGCACACATGGCTGCCCGACGCCATGGAAGGCCCGACCCCGGTGTCGGCCCTGATCCACGCGGCGACCATGGTCACCGCCGGCGTCTATATGGTCTGCCTGCTCAGCCCGATCTATGAGTATGCGCCGACGGCGGCCATACTGATCGCCATCACGGGGGCGATCACGGCCCTGTTCGCGGCCACCGTCGGCCTGGCCCAGAACGACATCAAGCGGGTCATCGCCTATTCGACCTGTTCGCAGCTGGGCTATATGTTCTTTGCGGCGGGCATCGGCGCCTATCAGGCCGCCATGTTCCACCTGTTCACCCACGCCTTCTTCAAGGCCCTGCTATTCCTCGGTGCCGGTTCGGTGATCCACGGCATGCACCATGAGCAGGACATGCGGAAGATGGGCGGGCTGATGAAGCTGTTGCCCATCACCTATGGCGTCATGATGATCGGCACGATCGCCATCACCGGCCTCGGCATTCCCGAGCTCAAGTGGGGCTTCGCCGGCTTCTATTCCAAGGACTCGATCCTCGAGAGCGCCTTTGCCGCCGGGGCCGACAATCCGGTCGGGATGTTCGTCTTCTTCATCGGCCTGTTCGCGGCCGGGCTGACGGCCTATTACTCATGGCGTCTGGTGTTCATGACCTTCCACAACAAGCCGGTGTGGAAGGAAGAGGGCGCACATCACGCCGATGATCACGCGACAGACGCGCAGCTGGAAACCCATTCCGAGCCGATGGCTGATGGCCATGCTCATGACGATCATGCGCACGACGATCACCATCACCACGGCCCGCTGAAGCCGCACGAGAGCCCCTGGGTCATGATCGTGCCGCTGCTGGTGCTGGCGGTCGGCGCAGTTGCTTCCGGCTTCACCTTCTACGACCAGTTCGTCGGCTATCACGAGCACGACTTCTGGCGTGGCGCCATCTTCACCGGCCCGGACAATCACGTGATCCACGACAGCCACGAGGTTCCGACCTGGGTGCTGTGGGCGCCGCTGGTCGTGTCAGGTCTGGGCACCCTGATCGCCATCTATGTCTATGTGCTGAAGGAAGGCCTGGGCCGCCGGATGGCCGAACGGGGCGGGCCGCTGCACACCTTCTTCTACAACAAGTGGTTCTTCGACGAGCTTTACGACTTCGTCTTCGTCAAGGGGACCAAGGCGGTGGGCGACCTGTTCTGGAAGATCGGCGACGTGAAGATCATCGACGGGCTGGGCCCGAACGGGGCCGCCTGGGCCTCGCTGAAATCCGCGGCGCGACTGTCCAAAATCCAGTCGGGTTACGTCTATCACTATGCGTTCGTGATGCTGCTGGGCGTGGCCGCTCTGCTCGCCTTCGCCATCGCCACCTGGGGGGGCTGATCACGTGTCCCTGTTGATGTCTCACATCCTGAGCCTCGTCACCTTCCTGCCGCTCTTTGGGGCCGGGATGCTGCTGGCCGTACGCCTTCTGGGCAAGTCGGACGCCTCTGTCGCGCCGGCCGCGCGCCGTATCGCCTTCGTCACGACGCTGATCACCCTGGCGGTGTCGATCCTGCTGGTGGCGCGCTTCGATGCCTCGAGTGCCGCCTATCAGTTCGTCGAGCACTATCAGTGGTTTGCGGGCGCCGCCTATCACATGGGCGTGGACGGGATCTCGATCCTGTTTGTCCTGCTGACCGCCTTCCTTTTGCCCCTGTGCATCCTCGCCAGCTGGACGACGATCAAGGAGCGGGTCGCCGACTATATGATCGCCTTCCTGGTGCTTGAGACGCTGGTGATCGGCGTCTTCACCTCGCTGGACCTGTTCCTGTTCTACATCTTCTTCGAAGGCACTCTGGTGCCGATGTTCCTGATCATCGGCATCTGGGGCGGTCAGAACCGCATCTATGCGGCCTACAAATTTTTCCTCTACACCCTGCTGGGGTCGGTGCTGATGCTGCTGGCCATGCTGTGGATGGCGGCGGAAGCGGGCACCACCTCGATCCCGCTGCTCAAGGAATACGCCTTCAGCGAGAGCGTGCAGCCACTGCTGTGGCTGGCCTTCTTCGCCTCCTTCGCGGTCAAGATGCCGATGTGGCCGGTCCACACCTGGCTGCCCGACGCCCACGTGCAGGCGCCGACGGCGGGCTCGGTCATTCTGGCCGGCATCCTGCTGAAGCTGGGCGGCTATGGCTTCCTCCTGTTCAACCTGCCCATGTTCCCGCAGGCGTCGGAGATGTTCCGGCCGCTGGTGTTCGCCCTGTCGGCCATCGCCATTGTCTACACCTCGCTGGTCGCCTTCCGTCAGACCGACATCAAAAAGCTGATCGCCTATTCGTCGGTCGCCCACATGGGCTTTGTCACCATGGGCATCTTCGCCGGCAATGATCAGGGCGTGCAGGGCGCGGTCTTCCAGATGCTGAGCCACGGCCTGATCTCGGGCGCGCTCTTCCTGTGCGTCGGCGTGGTCTATGACCGGATGCACACGCGTGAGATCGCCTTCTACGGCGGGCTGACGTCGAAGATGCCGTGGTTTGCGGCCATCTTCCTGATGTTCACCATGGCCAATGTCGGCCTTCCGGGCACCTCGGGCTTCATCGGGGAAATCCTGACCCTGACGGCGGTCTATGAGGTGTCGACCTGGACGGCGCTGTTTGCGGCCTCGGGCGTGATCTTCTCGGCGGTCTATGCGCTGACGCTGTACCGCAACGTCATGTTCGGCGAGATCACCAACCCGGCGCTCAAGGCCATCACCGACATCGACCGGCGCGAGCTGATCGTCTTCGTGCCCCTGATTGTGGGGACCCTGTGGCTGGGCGTCTATCCGGCGGCTGTGCTTGACCTGACCTCGACGTCCGTCGAGGCCCTGACTGCCGGCTTCCGCGCCGCGATCGGTGGATGAGATCCGATATGCCTGACCTGTCCTCCGCCCTCCAACTCGCCGCCTCTGAAGTGACCCTTGCGGTCGGGGCCATGGTCCTGCTGCTGCTCGGCGCCTTCATGGGCGAGAAGTCGACCCGACTGATCTCGATCCTGTCTGTGGCCCTGCTGGTGGGCGCCTCGGCGCTCGCGATCAACGCCCCGCTGGGCCAGGCCTTCAACGGCGCCTTCGTGGCCGACCCGCTGGCCGTCTATGCCAAGGTCGCCATCTATCTGCTCAGCGCGGTGGCCGTGGTGCTGGGAGACGGCTGGATGGCGCGCACGCGCATCGCCCGGTTCGAATATCCGGTACTGATCGTGCTGGCCTCGGTCGGCATGGCCATGATGGTGTCGTCCGGCGACCTGATCTCCCTCTATGTCGGGATCGAGCTGCACTCGCTGGCCCTCTATGTGCTGGCCGCCTTCCATCGTGATGACCTCAAGGCCTCCGAGGCGGGGCTGAAGTATTTCGTGCTGGGGGCGCTGTCCTCCGGCCTGCTGCTGTATGGCGCCAGCCTGATCTATGGCTTCTCGGGCTCGATGCGGTTCGAGGACATCGCCCTGTCGGCGCGCTCGGTCGCGGACGGTGGCTCGGCGGGTCTGATCTTTGGTCTGGTGTTCCTGATCTGCGGTCTGGCGTTCAAGGTCTCGGCGGCGCCGTTCCACATGTGGACGCCCGACGTCTATGAGGGCGCGCCGACACCGGTCGTGGCCCTGTTCGCGACCGCACCCAAGATGGCCGCCATGGTCCTGGTGGCCAGGGTGCTGAGCGAGGGCTTTGGCGCCATCCACGACCAGTGGGCCCAGGTGCTGGTGCTGATCTGTCTGGCGTCGTTTGTGGTGGGCGCCATTGGCGGCCTGGCCCAGCGCGATCTGCAGCGACTGCTGGCCTATTCCTCGATCGCCAACATCGGCTACGCCCTGCTGGGCATAGTCGCGGGAACCGAGGCGGGCCTGCAGGCCATGCTGATGTTCATGACCCTGTATGTGATCGACCAGATCGGCTTCTTTGCCGTGCTGCTGTCGCTGTCGCGGGGTGGCAAGCCGATCCGTCGGATCGCCGATCTGGCCGGGCTGAAGAAGACCCGTCCCCTGACGACCGTGGTCCTGACGATCCTGTCGCTGTCGGTGCTGGGCATGCCGCCCTTCTCGGGCTTCTGGGGCAAATACTATGTGTTCGGGGCGGCTGCCGATGCCGGCTACTGGATGGTGGCTGCCGCCGGTCTGGTGGCCTCGGTTGTGGCGGCCTTCTACTATCTGCGGATCATCAAGCTGATGTGGTTCGACCCGCCGCTGGATGAGCAGGCCACGACCGACGCCCAGCCGGTCGAGGCGCGCACCCTGGCCCTGGCCTCTGCGGCCTTTGCCTTCCCGGTCGTGATTATCGGTCTGACCTGGCTTGAGCCGCTGACCGCCATCGCAGCATCCGGTTTCGGAGCCGGGTAGGGCGGTGTCGCCCGCCGAACTGCTGGTCCTCGACGACATCGACTCCACCAATGCCGAGGCTCGCCGACAGGCCGAGGCCGGAAATTCCGGCCCGATCTGGATCGCAGCACGCCGGCAGTCGTCCGGTCGTGGCCGACGCGGCCGAGCCTGGTCCAGCCAGATCGGCAATCTGGCCGCCACATATCTCTGCGTGACACACGCTCCGCCGACCGAGGCCGCGCAGACCAGCTTCATCGCTGCGCTCGCGGTCGCGGATCTTCTGCACCGCTACGTCCCGCCAGCCTGTGTCACGATCAAATGGCCGAATGATGTGATGATTGAGGGGATGAAGGCCTCGGGCATTCTCGTCGAGTCCGGCCCCGCACCCGCCGGCGGGCTGTGGCTGGCGGTCGGCATCGGCGTCAATCTGGCCAGTGCCCCGCAGGACGTGGAGCGGCCGGCGACCGCCGCTGCGGCCCATCTGGCGGCAGGCGTGTCACGGGCGCCGACCCTGGACGAAGCCCTGCCGGTTCTGGCCGAGGCCTTTGGCGCCTGGACAAAGCGGCGCGAGGCTTTGGGGTTCGAGGTGATCCGCGATGCCTGGACCCGCCGGGCCCACGGTCTGAACGCCCCCGCTGTCGCCCGGCTGGGACATGAGACCGTCGAGGGTGTGGCCGAAGGTCTCGCTGACGACGGCGCACTGCGACTGAGGCTGGCCGATGGCTCACTTCGGCTTATATCCGCAGGCGACGTCTTTTTTGGAGAGAGCGCCTGATGCTGCTGGCGATCGAACAGGGCAACACCAATACGCTGTTCGCGGTCCATGACGGCGAGCGCTGGATCGCCCAATGGCGCACGGCCACCGCCGCCAGCCGCACGGCCGACGAATACGCCGTCTGGCTGACGCAGTTGCTGGCGATGCGCGGGCTGGACCTGAAGGCCCTGCACGCCTGCATCATCTCCAGCGTCGTGCCGCAGTCGATCTTCAATCTGAGGAACCTGTCGCGGCGCTACCTGGACGTCGAGCCCATGGTGATCGGCCAGAATGTCGATCTGGGCATGCAGGCGCGGATCGAAAAGCCGTCCGAGGCCGGGGCCGACCGGCTGGTCAATGCGATCGGCGCGCACCTGAAATATCCGGGCGATCTTATCGTCATCGATTCCGGCACCGCCACCACCTTTGACGTGATCGCGGCGGACGGCGCGTTCGAGGGCGGGGTCATCGCGCCCGGCATCAACCTGTCGCTGCAGGCCCTGCACGAGGCGGCCGCCATGCTGCCCCGGATCGCCATACAGAGACCCGATCGCGTGATCGGCAAGGACACGGTGACCAATATGCAGGCCGGCGTGTTCTGGGGCTATATCTCGCTGATCGAGGGCCTGGTCGAGCGGATCAAGGCCGAGTGGGGCAAGCCCATGACGGTCATCGGCACCGGCGGCGTGGCCTCCCTGTTCGAGGGCGCCACCGACCACATCGACCATTTCGACCCTGACCTTACCCTTCGCGGCCTGCTGGACGTCTGGCGTCGCAACTCCGGAAAGACGGCATGAGTAAATCCAAAACCGACGAACTGGTCTTCCTGCCGCTGGGCGGGTCGAACGAGATCGGCATGAATCTGAACGCCTACGGCTTTGGCCCGGCGAATGACCGGAAATGGATCCTGGTCGATGTCGGGGTGACCTTCGGCGACCACACCACGCCGGGTGTCGATGTGATCGTGCCGGATCCGACATTCCTCGAGGGCGAAAACATCCTCGGCATCGTGCTGACCCATGCGCACGAGGACCACATCGGCGCGCTGGGCTGGTTGTGGCCACGTCTGAAGGCGCCGCTCTATGCCACCCCGTTCACCGCCTATCTGATCCGGGAAAAGCTGCGCGATGCGGGCCTCGGCGACCGGGTGAAGATCCATGAGGTGCCGCTGGGCGGGACCATCAATCTGGACCCGTTCCACATCGAGATGGTGACCATCACCCATTCGACGGCCGAGCCGAATGGTCTGGCCATCACCACCCCGCTGGGGCTGGTGCTGCACACCGGCGACTGGAAGATCGATAATGACCCGGTTGTCGGCGAACGCACCGACATCGACACGATCCGCCGCCTCGGCGACGAGGGCATCCTCGCCATGGTGTGCGACTCCACCAATGTGTTCGTCGAGGGTACGGCGGGGTCTGAGGGCGAGGTGCGTGATGCCCTGGCCGAGCTGATCGGCAGCCTGTCAGGCCGGATCGCGGTCGGGTGCTTCGCTTCGAACGTCGCCCGTCTGGACAGCGTGGTGCGCGCCGCCGAGGCCGCAGGTCGCCGCGTGGCGCTGGCCGGGCGGTCGATGCACCGGATCACGGCGGCGGCCAAATCGGTCGGCATGCTGTCGGACATCAAGCCCTTCCTGAGCGAGGAAGAGGCCCGGCGCTGGCCCGCTGATCAGTTGCTGTACCTTTGCACCGGCAGCCAGGGGGAGTCGCGCGCCGCCCTGTCGCGCGTGGCCGAGGGCAATCACCCCTTCATCAAGCTGGGCAAGGGCGATCACTGCATCTTCTCGTCGCGCATGATCCCCGGTAATGAGCTGGCCATCGGCCGGCTGCAGGACGCCCTGTCGGAGCGCGGCGTGCGCATCTACACCGACCGGGATCACCCGGGCATTCATGTCTCGGGCCACCCGTGCCGCGACGAACTGCGCCAGATGTACCAGTGGGCGCGCCCGCAGATCGCCATACCGACCCACGGCATGCGCCGCCACATCGCCGAGCACGCCCTGCTGGCCAAGGAGATGCAGGTGCCCGAGACCGTGACGCCGCGAAACGGCGACATGGTGCGGCTGGCTCCTGGTCCGGCGGCCATCATTGACGAAGTGCCCTCGGGCCGGCTGTTCGTCGACGGCGGCATGCTGGTCGAGGAGATGGGCGAGGCCCTGCGCGAGCGTCGCCACGCGGCCTCAAACGGTCTGATCCTGGTCAGCTTTGCGCTGGATCGTAAGGGCAAGCTGGCCTCCAGCATCGATGTGCGGGGTATTGGCCTGCCGGGCGATGAAGATCAGCCGCTGGGTGATCTTCTGGACGAACTGGCCGAGCGAGCCGAGGATGCCGTCCGCAAGCTGAAGGGCGAGGCGCTGGAGGACGAAATGGTCATCGAACAGGCTGTCGCCCGTACGCTGAAGAAGGCCAGCCAGGGCATCTGGGACCGTCGGCCCATCGTAGAAACCATCGTGCTGAGGGTCTGATGATCGGACGTCTGAACCATGTCGGGGTCGCTACGCCGTCCATTGACGCAAGTGTGGCCATGTACCGGGACCTGCTGGGCGCGACGAAGGCGCATGCACCGTTCGATCTACCGGCGCAGGGCGTGCGGGTCTGTTTCATCGACCTGCCCAACAGTCAGATCGAATTGATCGAGCCGCTGGGCGACGACAGCCCCATCCATGGGTTTCTTGCCAAGAACCCGAAGGGCGGGCAGCACCACGTCTGCTTCGAGGTCGAGGACATCCTGGCCGCGCGTGATGCCCTCCGGGCGAAGGGTGCGACAATTCTGGGGACTGGCGAACCGCGCATCGGGGCGCATGGTACGCCCATCCTGTTCGTCCATCCCAAGGACATGGGCGGGGTGCTGGTCGAACTGATGGAAACGCCGAAAGACGGAGCACACTGATGCCGATCGGTCCGATCACAATGTTTGCCATCTATATCATCTGCTGGTGGGTGGCTTTGTTCACGATCCTCCCGCTGGGCATGAACCAACAGGATCAAGCACCCCCGACAGACGGGGCCCAGTGGGGCGCACCGGACAAACCGGACCTGAAGAAGAAGTTCATCACCACCACCTGGGTCGGCGCCATCCTGTGGGCGGTGATCATGGCGGTCATCTTTCTGGGGCTGGTTCCGATCCCGGAAGTCAGCGGGACCTAAGCTTGGCCACAGACTGGTCTAGCTTTTGGGCCAACGTCCCGGCTAAAGCACAGCGAGACCCTGCTGCTTCATTCCGGATGTGCCCATGCGCCTGTCGCGCTATTTCCTGCCCACACTGAAAGAGGCGCCCGCCGACGCCCAGATCGTCTCGCATCAGCTGATGCTGAGGGCGGGTCTGATCCGTCAGGAAGCGGCGGGCATCTATGCCTGGCTGCCGCTGGGGCTGCGTGTGCTGCGCCGGATCGAGCAGATCGTGCGCGAGGAACAGGAGCGGGCAGGGGCGGTCGAACTTCTGATGCCGACGTTGCAGCTGGCCGACCTGTGGCGCGAGTCGGGCCGCTATGACGCCTATGGCCCCGAGATGCTGCGCATCAAGGACCGCCACGAGCGCGAGCTGCTGTATGGCCCGACCAATGAGGAGATGATCACCGACATCTTCCGGGCCTATGTGAAAAGCTACAAATCGCTGCCGCTGAACCTGTTTCACATCCAGTGGAAGTTCCGGGACGAGCGGCGTCCGCGGTTCGGGGTGATGCGCGGTCGCGAATTCCTGATGAAGGACGCCTATTCCTTCGATCTGGACGAGGCCTCGGCCCGCAAGGCCTATAACCGTATGTTCGTGGCCTATCTGAACACCTTCGCCCGCATGGGCCTGAAGGCGGTGCCCATGCGCGCCGACACCGGCCCGATCGGCGGTGACCTCAGTCACGAGTTCATCGTTCTGGCGGATACCGGCGAAAGCCAGGTGTTCTGCGACCGCAAGCTGGTCGAGATGCCGGCGCCGGGCGGAGATGTCGACTGGAACGACCTTCAGTCCATCGTGGACCAGCGGACCGCCCTCTATGCCGCGACCGAGGAGATGCACGAGTCTGAGCGTTTCGAGGCCGAGACCGCCGAGGACGACCGCCTGACCGCGCGCGGGATCGAGGTCGGGCACATCTTCTACTTCGGCACCAAATATTCGACGCCGATGAAGGCCCGTGTCCAGGGGCCTGACGGGCGAGACGCAGACGTTCACATGGGCAGCTATGGCGTGGGCGTGTCGCGCCTGCTGGGCGCCATTATCGAGGCCAGCCATGACGCCTCCGGCATCATCTGGCCCGATGCTGTGGCGCCGTTCGATGTCGTGGTGATCAACCTGCGGGCCAGCGACGAGGGTGTCTGCAATGCGTGCGAAGATGCCGTGAACCGGCTGGAAGCGCTCGGCAAGGAGGTGCTCTACGACGACACCGACGAGCGCCCGGGTGGCAAGTTCGCCACGGCAGACCTGATCGGCATCCCGTGGCAGCTGACCATCGGGCCCAAGGGCGTCGCCGAGGGCGTCGTCGAGCTTAAGCGCCGGGCGACGGGCGAGAAGCTGAGTGTGCCGCTGGACGAGGCCATCGCCCGGTTGACCGCATGACCGATACCGTCGGCAAGACTCCGAAGCCCGCCGGGCCGTTCTCTGCCTGGGAGATCGGACTGGCGCTGCGCTACCTGCGGGCCAAGCGCAAGGAGGGCGGCATCGCCCTGATCGCCATCATCTCCTATGTCGCGGTGGCGCTGGCCGTCATGGCCCTGATCGTGGTGATGAGCATCATGGCGGGCTTCCGCGCCGAACTGCTCAGCCGGATGCTGTCGTTCAACGGTCATATGTACGTTCAAGGGCAGGTGCTGAACGACCCCGAGCGCGATCTGGCGCTTGAACGACTCCGCGAGATTCCCGGGGTGGTCAGCGTGACGCCGCTGGTCGAGTCGCCCGCCATGTTCCAGGCCTCGGGCCGGGCAACCGGCGGTCTGGTGCGCGGCATCCGTCCCGAGGACCTGACCTCGATGACCTATGTCTATGACAGCCTGTCACAGACCGCGCGCGACATGTTCGGCAAGGGCGACTACGGCGGTGACTATGTGCTGATCGGCAAGTCCCTGTCCGAGGAACTGGGCATCGGAGTCGGCTCGCCCATCACCCTCTATTCCCCGACCGGGGCCGACAGCGCCTTCGGCAATCTAGGGGGGCTGTCCAAGACCTATGTGGTCGGCGGCATCTTCAGCTCGGGCACGGCGGACTACGACCGGGCCTTCGTCTTCATGCCATTGGAACAGGCGCAACTGTTCTTCGGCAAGGAAGGCCTGTGGGACATCATCGAGATGAAGACCGCTGAACCCGACCGGGTCGAGACGCTGAGAGAGCCAGTCCGAACGGCAGTCGGTGACGGCAATCTGGTCAGCGACTGGCGCGACCGTCTGGCGGCCTTCTGGGGCGCGTTGAAGGTCGAGCGCGTGGCCATGAGCATCATCCTGGGACTGGTCGTCGCGATCGCCGCGCTCAACATCATTTCCGGCATCGTCATGCTGGTGAAGAACAAGACCCGCGACATCGCCATCCTGCGGACCGTGGGGGCCAGCCAGTTCTCCATGCTGCGGATATTCTTCATCTCCGGCGCGGCCATCGGCATTGCCGGAACGGTCACGGGTCTGGTGCTGGGCCTGCTGTTCTGCCTGAACATCGGGGCGATCCAGCATTTCCTGGAGTGGGTCTTCCAGGTCGAGCTGTTCAATGCCGACGTCTATATGCTGGACGCCGTGCCGGCCCTTGTGGACCCCATGGACGTGTTCTGGGTGGCGATGTGGTCCTTCTTCATGAGCTGTGTCGCCGGGCTGATCCCGTCCTGGCAGGCCGCCAAGCTCGATCCGGTGGAGGCGCTTCGCTATGAATAGTCTCGCCCCGGCCGTGCTGTCGGTTCACGACCTGACCCGGACGTATGACACCGCCGCCGGCGGGCTGACGGTGCTGCGCGGCGTCAATCTGGACGTCCGTCCCGGCGAAATCGTTGGTCTGATCGGGCCGTCGGGCTCGGGCAAGTCCAGCCTGCTGCATGCGGCGGGTCTGCTGGAACATCCGACCTCGGGCGAGGTCCGGATCGATGGAGAGGCCGTCGGTGGCCTGCCCGAGCGAGCTCGCACTCATATCCGTCTGGCGCGCATCGGATTTGTCTATCAATTCCACCACCTGCTGCCGGAATTTGACGCGCGGGATAATGTGGCCCTGCCGCTCCGCATCGCGGGGCACGCGCTCGGCGCGGCGCGTGCGCGGGCTGAAGAACTGCTGGTCGCCCTGGGGCTCGCCGACCGGCTGACCCATCAGCCGTCGCAGCTATCGGGCGGAGAGCGTCAGCGGGTGGCCGTGGCCCGGGCCTTGGCCAACCGGCCGCGCCTGCTGCTGGCCGATGAGCCGACCGGCAATCTGGATCCTGCGACCAGCCAGACCGTGTTCGAGGCCCTGCACGATCTGGCCAAGAAGTCCGGCGTGGCGGCCCTGATCGCGACCCACAACATGGAACTGGCCGGCCATATGGACCGCGTCTTTGCCCTCAAGGACGGCCATCTGGAAGAACGCCCGGCGGAGAGCCAGGCCTACTGAGCGCTCAGGGTTTGGGCAGGGGCTTCAGGTCCACAAACGTCGGCGTGCTCTTCGTGGCGCGGGCCTGAATGGCGCCGAGGATGTCGGCGGTGTTCCAGATGGAACCCTGCATGACGGCGGCCCATTCCAGGCCGTCGGCGACGGTGTGGTCGCGGGCGTAGGTGATCGCGGCCTTCGACCCCGAGATCGCCAGAGGCGCCTTGGCGGAGATGGCGTGCGCCATCTCCAGGGTGGCAGCCAGTAGGGTATCGGCGTCCGGCAGCACAGCATTGACGAAGCCCAGACGCTCGGCGCGGTCGGCCATGAGACTGGTGCCCAGATAGGCAAGCTCTCGCACCACACCTTCGGGCAGCAGCAGGGGCAGGCGTTGCAGGCTGCCGACATCCGCCATCATGCCGATGTTGATCTCCTCGATGCGGAAGTACGCGTCGGCCGAAGCGAGCCGCAGGTCGCAGGCGGCAATCATGTCCAGCCCGGCCCCGACGCAGGCGCCCTGCACGGCAGCGATCACCGGGAAGCGGACTCGCTCCAGCATCGACAGGGCGTCCTGAAGTTCGCGGGCCGCCTGATGGAAGGCCTGCCGCTCGGCGGCGGTGTCCGTGCCCATGATAGCGCCGCCGGTGAAGACTGAGGTGTCCATTCCCGCGCAGAAATTCCGGCCCTCGCCCGACAGGACCAGCGCCCGCACATCCCCTGCTGCGTCCAGACCCCTCAAGGCCGGCCCCAGCCCCGTCCAGAAGCGCATGTCCAGCGCATTGGACACTTCGGGCCGTGACAGTCGCAGGTGGGCGACGGCTCCGTCACGGGTGATCTGGAAGGGTTGGGTCTCGGTCATCTCGGCGCCATCGCGATTGGTGGTAAACCCATGCTATCGGTTTTCCATCGAAATGCACTGGAGGACCGCGGCGATGTCGCTCAACGGAAAAACGCTCTTCATCACGGGGGCCAGTCGGGGGATCGGGCTGGCCATCGGCCTGCGCGCGGCCCGGGACGGCGCCAATGTCGTGATCGCCGCCAAGACCGCCGAGGCGCACAAACACCTGCCCGGCACCATCTATTCCGCCGCCGAGGAGATCGAGGCCGCAGGGGGCAAGGCCCTGCCACTGGTCGTCGATGTGCGCAGCGAGGACTCGGTGATGGTCGCGGTCGAGGCCGCCGTCGCCCGGTTCGGCGGGATCGACATCTGCGTCAACAATGCCTCGGCCATCCAGCTGACGGGCACGCTCGCCACCGACATGAAGCGGTATGACCTGATGCATCAGGTCAACGGGCGTGGCACCTTTCTGGTCTCCAAGGCCTGTATTCCGCACCTTAAACAGGCGACCAATCCGCATGTGCTGGCTCTGTCACCGCCGCTGGATCTATCTCCCCACTGGTTCGGCTCGCACGTCGCCTATTCGATGGCCAAGTACAATATGAGCCTGGCGATGCTGGGCATGGCCGAGGAATTCAAGGGCGACGGCATTGCCTTTAATGCCCTGTGGCCCCGCACGGCGGTAGCGACTGCGGCCATCGAATTCGCCCTGGCGGGTAAGGAGGGCCTGGCCCATTGCCGCACGCCCGAGATTCTGGCCGATGCGGCCCATGCCCTGTTCTGCCTGCCGGCGAGAGAGAATACGGGCCGGTTCCTGATCGACGACAGCTTCTTGTACGAGCAGGGCGTGCGCGACTTTGACGTCTATCGCGTCGATCCGACGAAAACGCTGATGCCCGACTTCTTCGTCCCGGCGGACAGCGTGCCGCCGCCCGGTGTCAAGATCGGCTGAGGTCCTATTCGACCGCGGCATCGCCCCAGACCCGGCGCAGGGCCGGGCTGCGGCGACAGCCGATGCGATAGGCCTCGTAGCGGCCCGGATTGCGACGCGCGTAGTCCTGATGTTCGTTTCCGGCCGGCCAGAAGCGGGCGGCCGCAATCACCGGCGTGGTGAAGCTCTGGCCGAGGGCTCGCTCGGCTGCCGCGCGCGAGGCATTGGCGGCGGGGCGCTGCTCGGCGGTGGCAAAGACGGCGGTCTCATAGCTGGGGCCGCGATCACAGAAGGCGCCGCCGGGGTCGGTCGGGTCGATGGTCCGCCAGAACCGGTCGACCAGCGCGCGGTAGCTCACGACGTTGGGGTCGAAGGTCACCTGGATGGCTTCCCGGTGGCCCGTGCCGCCCCGAACGACCTGGGCATAGGTCGGATTGGCGACGGTACCGCCCGCAAAGCCGGAGACTACAGACGACACGCCCCGGACGTTCTCGAACGCCTTTTCCGCCGACCAGAAACAGCCGCCGGCAAAGACGGCGATCTGGCTGCCCGGAGGCGGGGCCTCGGCGGGCGCGGGCGGGGCGGGGCTGCAGGCGGCGATGAGGGCGGCAAGCGCGATCAGGAAACGGGTCATGACTCTGGATACGATGCCGGACGACGAAAGGTTTCAAGCCCCGCTGTTGACACGGAACGTAAACAGAACATAGAACAGAAACGGAACATAATCACGGAGGCTGATCATGGCGCGTTGGGTTCGGGAAATGTTGTCGCTGGCGTCGTGCGGCGGTTTTGTCTGGATGGCGTGGCAGGCCGCCCTGCTGGCCTATTGATCCACCGGAGCGTCGCGCGGCTGGGGATGGATTGGAACGGACGGGGTGTCTGAGGCCAGAATCCTTCCATAGTCATTGCGTGTGCGGGCCGCAGGGCAGGGAGACAGTCGGTGACAGAGGCGTTCGGCGACAGTTTCGTCCACCTGAGGGCCCGTTCCGCCTATTCCTTGCTGGAAGGGGCGATCAAGGCCTCGGCCCTTGGCAAGCTAGCCGCCGAGGCCAGAATGCCGGCTGTGGCCATCGCCGACCGCACCAATCTGTTCGGCGCCCTCGAATTCAGCCAGGCGACCAAGGCGACCGGTGTTCAGCCGATCATCGGGTGCGCCCTGCCGGTCACCGGCATCGGCGGGCAGCGGTCCGAGCGCTGGGCCCGGCTGTCGACCGTGGTTCTGCTGGTCCAGAGCGAGCTCGGCTGGCGCAATCTGTCGGCCCTGTCGTCGCTGGCCTATCTGGAAACCGGAGATCTGGCCGAGCCGGGCGTTCCCTGGGAGCGGGTCCGCGACCATGCCGAGGGCTTGATCCTGTTGTCGGGCGGTCCGGATGGCCCGGTCGATCCCCTGTTTGTGCAGGGCAGGGATGGTGAGGCGCATGAAGCGCTGGCCGAAATGGCCCGGGTGTTCGGTGACCGCTTTTATGTCGAGTTGCAGCGCCACGATCTGGCCGAAGAGCGGCAGGCCGAGGCCGGGCTGGTGGCCTGGGCCTATAAATCCGAAGCCCCGCTGGTTGCGACCAATGACGTCTATTTCGTCCGGGCCGACCGGGCCAAGTCGCATGACGCCCTGTTGTGCATCGCCGACGGCGCCTTCACCGGTCAGGACGATCGCCGGCGGGTGACATCGCACCACTGGTTCAAGTCGGCATCCGACATGCGGACCTTATTCGCGGACCTGCCCGAGGCCTGCGACAACACGCTGGAAATCGCGAAGCGCTGTGCCTTTCTGGTGCCGACGCGGGCGCCGATCCTGCCCCGGTTCGACACCGGCGCAGGGCGAGACGAGGCTGACGAACTGGCATTTCAGGCGCGAGAGGGGTTGAAGGCCCGGCTGGCGGCGGTCGAGGCGGCCGCCCCGGAGCAGGCCTATTGGGACAGGCTCGAGTTCGAGGTCGGCGTCATCCAGCAGATGGGCTTCCCCGGCTACTTCCTGATCGTGTCGGACTTCATCAAATGGGCCAAGCTACAGGGTATCCCGGTCGGGCCGGGCCGGGGCTCCGGTGCCGGCTCTCTGGTCGCCTGGGCGCTGACCATCACCGACCTCGACCCGCTGCGGTTCGGCTTGCTGTTCGAACGGTTCCTGAACCCAGAGCGGGTCTCCATGCCCGACTTCGACATCGACTTCTGTCAGGAGCGGCGGGAAGAGGTGATCGCCTATGTGCAGAAGCACTATGGCGAGGATCGCGTCGCCCAGATCATCACCTTCGGCACGCTTCAGGCGCGGGCCGTGCTGCGCGATGTGGGTCGGGTGCTGCAGATGCCGCTGGGCCAGGTCGACCGGCTGGCCAAAATGGTGCCGGCCAACCCCGCCAACCCTGTCACCCTGGCGCAGGCCATCGAGCTGGAACCCCGCCTGAAACAGGCGCGTGACGACGAACCCGCGGTCGCCACCCTGCTGGCCACGGCGCTGGAACTCGAGGGGCTGTATCGCAACGCCTCGACCCACGCGGCGGGCATCGTCATCGGCGACCGGCCCCTGGTCGAGTTGACGCCGCTGTACAAGGATCCCCGCTCCGACATTCCGGCCACCCAGTTCAACATGAAGTGGGTCGAGCCCGCCGGTCTGGTGAAGTTCGACTTTCTGGGCCTGAAGACGCTGACGGTTCTGGATCGGGCGCACGGCTATCTGGAGCGGCGCGGTGCGGCGGTCGACTTCTCGCTGCTGCCGCTCGACGACCGGGCCACCTATGAGCTGATGGCCTCGGGCCAGACGGTCGGCGTGTTCCAGCTGGAATCCCAGGGCATGCGCGACACCCTGCGCAAGATGCGCTGCGAGTCGATCGAGGAAGTCACCGCCCTGATCTCGCTCTACCGGCCGGGGCCGATGGAGAACATCGACGTCTATATCGACCGCAAATTCGGCCGGGCCGAGGTCGATACCCTTCACCCCTCGCTCGCCGAGGTCCTGAAGGAGACCTACGGCGTCATCATCTACCAGGAACAGGTGATGAAGATCGCCCAGATCCTGGCGGGCTACAGTCTGGGGGAAGCCGACCTTCTTCGCCGCGCCATGGGCAAGAAGAAGAAGGAGGAGATGGATTTCCAGCGGGCGCGCTTCATTGCGGGTGCCTCGGAACGCGGCGTGTCCGAGGAGCAGTCGGGCGGCATCTTCGATCTGGTGGCCAAGTTCGCCGGCTATGGCTTCAACAAGTCACACGCCGCCGCCTATGCCATGATCAGCTACCAGACGGGCTGGCTGAAGGCGAACCACCCGGTCGAGTTCTTCGCCGCCTCCATGTCGCTGGACATCTCCAACACCGACAAGCTGGCCATCTTCTATCAGGACGCCCGCAAGGCCGGGGTGACGCTGCTGGCACCGGACATCAACCGCTCGACGGCCGACTTTGACGTGGCGTACGATGATGAGGGCAAGGGCGCGGTCCTGTATGCCCTCGGCGCCATCCGCAACGTCGGGCTTGAGGCCATGCGCCACGTGGTTCAGGTGCGCGAGGAGGGCGGTCGTTTTGCCGACCTGTTCGACTTCCTTGAGCGGGTCGACCCGCGGGCGGTCAACAAGCGGGCGCTTGAGGGGCTGGCCAAGGCGGGGGCGCTGGACAGTTTGCACCCGAACCGTCGCCAGATCATCGACCAGGCGGATACGCTGATGGCCTATTGCCAGAGCGTGGCCGCCGAGCGCGCCTCATCCCAGGTCAGCCTGTTTGGCGCGGATCAGGCGCATGCCGCGCGGCCCCGGCTGAAGTCGGTGGAGCCCTGGGTCGGGCCCGAGCGGCTGGACCAGGAACTGGCGGCGGTCGGCTTTTATCTGTCAGGCCACCCGCTGGAGGACATGGAGGCCGCCCTGCGCCGCAAGCGGGTGACCTTCGCCGCAGAGGCCCTGTCGCTGGCCGAGGGCGGGCACGAGGCCTTCCTGATGGCCGGGGTGGTGCGCCGCCGTCAGGAACGGACCAGCGCCAAAAGCGGCGAGAAATTCGCCTTCGTCAATTTCTCGGACCCGACGGGCGAGTTCGAATGCCTGTTCACGCCCGATGCGCTGCGCCGCTATCGCGATGTGCTGGAGGTGGGTGCGGCCCTGATGGTCAAGGTGCGGGCCAAGGCCAGCGATGGCGAGGTGCGCTTCTTCGGCGATGAGGCCAGCCGCATGGATACGGCTATCGAACAGTCCGATGTGAATCTGCGGGTCCACGTGTCGGGCCGGGGGTCGGACCCGGCTGCGCTGAAGGCCCGGCTGGACCGGTCGGCGCTCAAGGGTGGCGGACGCGGCGGCGAGGTCAGCCTGATCGCTACCCTGGAGGGCCGGCGCGAGGTCGAGGTGAAATTGCCGGGGCGGTACCGGCTGGATGCGGCCCTGCGCGGCGCGCTCAAGACCGTCCCGGGCGTGGTTCTGCTGGAGGAAGCGTGATGAGCGAGACGGCGACGCACAAAGGGTCCTGTCACTGTGGGGCCGTGGCTTTCGAGGCGGACCTGGACCTGTCCGGGGTGATCGAGTGCAACTGCACCCACTGCTACCGTAAGGGGCTGATGCTGGGCTTCGTTTCACCGGATGCCTTCCGTCTGATCCGGGGCGAGGACCGGCTCAGCGAATATCTGTTCAACCGCCACGTTATCAGTCACCGGTTCTGCCGGGTGTGCGGCGTCGAGCCGTTCGGGGCCGGCAAATCCCCGGACGGCCGCGACATGATCGCGGTCAATGTCCGCACCCTCGATGACGTCGAGCCGTGGACGATCGAGACGATCCGTTTCGACGGCCTCAACAAGCTCTGACCCATACGGCGTCGCCGGGGCAGGGCGCTTGCCCTTTCCGGTGATCTCGCCTATATGCCCGCGCACTTCACACGCAGGCGTGGCGCGTTCCGGGGAGACATCCCGGTCGAGCCGTTCCGAGGGACCCGTCGGTCCTTTTCACCGTCTGCGGCGGATTGAATCGGAAAAAGGACTACACGATCATGGCTCTGCCTGAATTCTCGATGCGTACCCTGCTGGAAGCGGGCGCCCACTTTGGCCACCAGACCCACCGCTGGAACCCGAAGATGGAGCGCTACATCTTCGGCTCACGCTCCAACATCCACATCATCGACCTGTCGCAGTCGATCCCGCTGCTGCATCAGGCGCTGGTCGCCGTGCGCGACGTGGCGGCCAAGGGCGGCCGCGTGCTGTTCGTCGGCACCAAGCGTCAGGCGTCGGATCCCGTGGCCGAGGCGGCCAAGCGCTGCGCCCAATACTATATGAACAACCGCTGGCTCGGGGGCACCCTGACCAACTGGAAGACCGTGTCCGGTTCGATCCAGCGCCTGCGTGAACTGGATGCCCTTCTGGAAACCGGTGGCGACGGCCGCCAGAAGAAAGAACTGCTGACACTGACGCGCGAGCGCGACAAGCTTGAGCTGTCGCTGGGCGGCATCAAGGACATGGGCGGCCTGCCGGACATCATGTTCGTGATCGACACCAACAAGGAAGCGATCGCCATCCTGGAAGCGCGCAAGCTGAACATTCCGGTCATCGCGATCCTGGACACCAACTGCGATCCCGACGGCATCACCTATCCGATCCCGGGCAATGACGACGCCGCGCGCGCCATCCAGACCTATTGCGATCTGATCGCCGACGCGGTCCTGGACGGTCTGGCCGCCGGCCAGTCGGCCTCGGGCGTCGACATCGGTGCCTCGGAAGCGCCCCCGGTCGAGCCGGCCCTGAAGACCAAGGCCCCCAAGGCTGAAGCCGAGCCGGCTCCGGCCGGTGCCGAGGCCATCGCCGAGGAAATGATTGCCGCCGACGAAGCCCCCGCTGCTGAAGCCACCGCTGCTGAAACGGAGGCGCCCGCCGCCGAGGAAGCCGCGCCGGAAGCTGCCGAGACGGACAAGGCCGAGGCCTGAAGCCCGGCGGTTCACCGCGACCGCCAAACTGTTACGCGGCCGGGCTAAACCAGCCCGGCCGTTCCCGCATTATGAATATCAGGAGATTGAACATGGCCGAGATCACCGCTGCCCTCGTGAAGGAACTGCGCGAGCGTTCGGGCGTGGGCATGATGGACTGCAAGAAGGCCCTGCAGGAAACCGACGGTGACATCACCGCCGCCATCGACTGGCTGCGCGCCAAGGGCCTGTCCAAGGCCGCCAAGAAGGCCGACCGTGTCGCCGCTGAAGGCCTCGTGGCCGTCGCCACCCGTGAAGACGGCAAGGGCGAAATCGGCGCTGCGATCGAGTTCAACGCCGAGACCGACTTTGTGGCCCGCAATGACCTGTTCCAGGACGCGGCCAAGTCGTTTGCCCAGCTGGGCCTTGAGCACCACACCGTGGAAGCCATCCACGGCGCAACGCTCGAGAACGGCTCGACCGTCCAGGACGAAGTGACCCGCCTGATCGCCACGATCGGCGAGAACATGCAGCTGCGCCGCGCCGCCCGCCTGTCGGTCGACGAAGGCGTCGTTGCCTCCTACGTCCACAATGCCGTGTCGCCGGGTGTCGGCCGCATCGGTGTGCTGGTGGCTCTGGAAGGCGCGGGCGACAAGGCAGCCCTGCGTGAAGTGGGCCGCAAGATCGCCATGCACGTCGCCGCCACGGCGCCGCTGTCGCTGAACACCGACGATCTGGACCCGGCCGCCATCGAGAAGGAACGCGCTGTCCTGACCGAAAAGGCCAGGGAAGAAGGTCGCCCGGAGAACATGATCGACAAGATCGTGTCCGGCCAGATTGCCAAGTTCCAGAAGGACGTCGTGCTGTCCAAGCAGCCCTTCGTCATGAACCCGGATGTGACGGTCGAGCAACTGGTTGCCGATACGGCCAAGGAACTGGGCTCGTCGAACCTGAAGCTGGCCGGATTCGTCCGTCTGGCCCTGGGTGAAGGCGTCGAGAAGGTCGAAGGACCGGACTTCGCTGCTGAAGTCGCCTCGATGACGGCCGGCTAAGGCCGCATCCACCAAATACCGTTCGGATCTGTGATCGGACCGTTGCATACGGGGGCGCGTTGGGCTTTGAAGGCCCACGCGCCCCTTCTTTATGGCCGCCTGTCCGACGGGCGGTCGCTTGCTGACGGAACCGACATGCCCAACCCCTCATCCGGATATCGATACAAGCGCGTCCTGCTGAAGGTGTCGGGCGAGGTCCTGATGGGCGATCAGGGATTCGGCATCGATATCGGCACGGTCGAATCGGTGGCTGAAGCGGTCGCCCGCGTCGCGCGCCAGGGCGTCGAAATCTGCCTCGTCATCGGTGGCGGAAACATTTTCCGGGGCGTGTCCAAGGCCGCTGCCGGGCTGGAGCGCACCACCGCCGACTATATGGGCATGCTGGCGACCGTCATGAATGCGCTGGCCATGCAGGGCGCGCTCGAGAAAATGGGCGTCCAGACGCGGGTCCAGAGCGCCCTGACCATGAATGCGGTCGCCGAGCCCTATATTCGCCGCCGCGCCCTGCGGCACCTCGAGAAGGGCCGGGTCGTGATCTTTGCCGCCGGCGTCGGCGCACCCTTCTTCACCACCGATTCGGGGGCCGCGCTCCGCGCTGCGGAAATGGGTTGCGATGCCCTGCTGAAGGGCACCAGCGTCGATGGCGTCTACAGCGCCGATCCCAAGAAGGATCCGTCGGCCACCCGCTACGAAACCCTGACCTATCACGACGTCCTGGCGAAGGATCTGCGCGTCATGGATGCCTCGGCCGTCGCCCTGATGCGCGACAGCGGTATTCCGATCGTGGTCTTCTCGATCCGCGAGGACGACTCGCTTGAGAAGGTGCTGCGTGGGGAAGGTGCCTTCACCGTTATCCAGTCCGGCGCTAGAAGCGACGGCTGAGCGAACTGACACCAGAGCGAGAACGACATGGCAAAGCCCGACCTGAAAACCTACCGCGACCGCATGGACAAGGCGGTCAGTGCGCTGAAGGAAGAGTTCGCGGGCTTGCGAACCGGCCGCGCCAACGCCGGCCTGCTCGACCCGGTTCAGGTTGAGGCCTACGGCTCGACCTCGCCCCTGAATGCGGTGGCCGCCATCAGCGTGCCCGAGCCGCGGATGATCACGGTCAATGTCTGGGACCGCGGCATGGTGGTGTCGGTCGAAAAGGCGATCCGGGCGGCGGGCCTCGGCCTCAACCCGATCGTCGATGGTCAGATGCTGCGCATCCCCGTGCCGCCGCTGACCGAGGAGCGCCGCAAGGACCTGGTCAAGCTGGCCGGTAAGTATGCCGAGCAGCAGAAGATCGCGGTCCGGAACGTCCGCCGTGATGCCAATGACGACCTGAAGAAGGCGGAAAAGGCCAGCGACATCAGTCAGGATGAGCAGAAGAAGATGGAGGCCGAGGTCCAGAAGGACACGGATGCCGCCATCAAGCGTATCGACGAGATGATGAAAACCAAGGAAGTCGAGATCATGCAGGTGTGACGACCTCCGGGCCCCCCAACGCGCCTGAGCCTTCGCCTTCCCGGACCGGTGCGGTCACGGGACCGGCCCACGTCGCCCTGATCATGGACGGCAATGGCCGCTGGGCTGAGGGTCGGGGCCTGCCGCGGGCCGCCGGTCACCGAGAGGGGGTTCAGGCGCTGAAGCGTACCGTTCGGGGGGCTGCCGATCTCGGTATCCGCTGCCTGACCGTGTTTGGTTTCTCGACCGAGAACTGGAAACGGTCCGCCGAGGAGGTCTCCGACCTCATGGGGCTGGTTCGGGCCTATGTCGGCAGTGATCTGGACCGGCTGAAGCGCGAAGGCGTGCGGATCCATATTCTGGGGCGCAGGCAGGGGCTACCGGACGACATCGCCGCCATCGTCGACCGCGCCGAGCAACAGACTACCCACAACGACCGCTTTCTGCTTCAGGTGGCCTTCAACTATGGGGGGCGAGCCGACATCACCGATGCGGTGAACGCCCTGGTCGAGCGGGCGCTGAAGCGGGGCGAGAACGTTCCAGACATCACCGAAGACGATATCAGTGCCGCCCTGTCGACCAACCGCGGGCCGCCTGTGGATCTGATCATCCGTACCTCCGGCGAGCAAAGGCTGTCGAACTTCCTGCTGTGGGAAGCGGCCTATGCCGAGATGGTGTTTCAGGACATCCTCTGGCCCGATTACGGCCCGGAAGCCTTGGCCGCGGCCGTCGAGGAGTATCACCGGCGCGACCGGCGGTTCGGGGGTCGAGCGTCAAGGCCACAAATGGCCGTGTCCTGATGAGCATCCCGTTCGGAAACCTGGGCATGCGCGTCGTCTCGGCGTTGGTGCTTGCACCGCTGGCGGTGCTGGCCATCTGGGCGGGCAGTCTGTGGTTCCTTGCCATCATGCTGGCAGCCTGTGTGCTTCTGGCCCGGGAATGGGCCGAGATGAGCGCGCGCGAACGCCCGGGTCCCATCTTCTGGGCCGTGGCCCTGTCGCTGGTCGCCGTGACTGCGATCGCCCACACCGGGGCCATGTCGCCGGCGCTGGTAACCCTCGTCTTTGCCGCGGCGGCGGCTGGCCTGTTCGCCAAACGGGTCCGACAGGAAGGCCTCGATGCCGCCTACGGGGTCCTCTACCTCGGCTGGCCCGCGATCCTGCTGATCTGGCTGCGCGACGGCCAGTCCGGTGTGGGGCTCAGCTGGACGATTCTGGTGTTTGTCGTGGCCTGGTCGTCCGACGTCGCGGCCTTCATTGTCGGCAGCGTGCTCAAGGGGCCCAAGCTGTGGCCCCGGTATTCGCCCAACAAGACCTGGTCGGGATTTGCCGGCGGACTCATGGCCGGCGCGGGGGCAGGGGCCTTGATCGCCTGGCTGCTGCCGCTCGATCTCCCGAATCCAACCTGGGCCTGGGGCCTGCTGCTGGGCTTTGTTGCCGCTCTGGCTACCATGGCGGGGGATCTTTGGGAGTCCGCCCTCAAGCGACGCTTTGGTGTCAAGGATGCCGGAGGCCTGATTCCCGGTCACGGCGGCCTGCTGGACCGCGTTGACGGCCTGATGTTTGCCGCCGTCGTCCTCGCGGGCGCCCGCCTGCTGTTCATTCTGACGGATGCGACCGCGTGATGCATCGCCGCATCAGCGTTCTCGGGGCTACGGGCTCAGTTGGTAGTTCGACCCTTGCGCTCATGGACGAGGCCGAGCGCGCGGGGACGGCTCGGTTCACCGTCGCTGCCCTGACCGGTGGTCGAAACATCGAGCGTCTGGCCGAGGCGGCACGCCGCTGGCGCCCGGAGTTGGTGGTGACGGTCTGGCCTGAGCTGAAGACCGATCTGGAGCATGCGCTCGCGGGCACGGGAATCGCGGTCGCGGCGGGTGAGGCCGCCCTGATCGAGGCGGCTCTGCAGCCCGCCGACTGGATCATGGCGGCCATTGTCGGTGTGGCGGGGCTGAAGTCGACTTGGGCGGCGGCGGGCACCGGGGCCATCGTCGGGCTGGCCAACAAGGAAAGTCTGGTCTGCTGCGGTCCCGCTCTCATGGCGCGCGCCACCACGGCCGGTGGACGGATCCTGCCGGTCGACTCCGAGCATTCGGCCATCCACCAGGTCTTTCCCCACGAGCGCCCGGAAGGGGTTCGCAAGCTGGTGTTGACCGCTTCGGGCGGGCCCTTTCGCCAGACTCCGGCCTCGGAGCTGGAGCACGTCACCCCCGAGCGGGCCGTCGCCCATCCGAACTGGAGTATGGGCGCCAAGATCTCGGTAGACAGCGCCACCCTGGCCAACAAGGGTCTGGAGATGATCGAGGCGGCCTGGCTGTTTTCCATGCCCGAGGCGAAGATCGACGTCGTGGTCCACCCCGAGTCGATTATCCACAGCCTTGTGGAATGCGTGGATGGATCGACGTTGGCCCAGATGGGGCCGCCCGACATGCGCACGCCGATCGCCTATGCGCTTGCGTGGCCCAAGCGCATGCCGTGGCAAGCGCCACCGCTGGATATGGTCTCGCTGGGGCGGTTGACGTTCGAGGCGCCCGACACCGAACGCTTTCCGGCCCTGAATCTCGCCCGACAGGCCCTTCGCGCCGGAGGGGCCGCGCCCGCCATCTTCAATGCCGCCAATGAGGTCGCCGCCCTCGCTTTCCTTGACCGGCGTCTGGCCTTTCTCAATATTGCCGCAGTCATAGCCGACACCCTTGAAATGGCGTCGGCATCGGACCTTGTCGGAGGGTCCGGAGACGCCTGTGAAGCGGCCCTGGCCGTGGATCAGGAGGCCCGCCGTCTGGCCCGGATCTGTCTGGACCGACGCGAGCAGGCTGCATGATCCTGTCCGGATCGACGAGGGGGAATAGAGCGACCGCATGATCGACTTCCTGGCCCAGGCGCCGCTCTATGTGCTGCCCTTTCTGCTTGTTCTGACCGTCGTGGTGACGATCCACGAACTGGGCCATTTCCTTGTGGCGCGGGCGTTCGGCGTCAAGATCGACCGGTTTGCCATCGGCTTTGGCCGAGGTCTGCTGTCCCGTACCGACCGCCAGGGCACCGAATGGCGGCTGGGGTGGATCCCGTTGGGCGGCTATGTGAAGTTTTCGGGTGACCTCGATCCGTCCAGCGTGCCGGATCAGGCGGGCCTGGCCGAGTTGAAGGACCGCATCATCGCCGAGCAGGGCCCCGAGGCGATCCGCGACTATTTCCATTTCAAGCCGGTCTGGCAGCGCGCCCTTATCGTCCTTGCGGGGCCCATGGCCAACTTCGTCCTGGCCATCGTGGTCTTCACCCTGCTGTTCTCTCTGATCGGCGTCCAAATTCAGCCGGCCCGGGTGGCGCAGGTTTCTGCCGGCAGTCCTGCGGCGTCCGCGGGCTTCCTGCCGGGCGATCTCATCACCGGCATCAATGGGCGACGCGTCGAGGATCAGCGCGATGTCACCCGCATTGTCTCCCTGAGCAGCGGGGACCGGTTGCGCTTCATGGTCGAGCGGGGCGGGGATGAGCTTACGCTTACCGCTGTTCCGGAACGCGAGACCGTCACCGACCCTGTCGCGGGCCGGATTACCGTGGGCCGCATCGGTCTGGGCCTGCTTCCGGCGATGGATGAAATACGGCACGTGCGCTACGGGCCTATCGCGGCGGTGGGGCAGGCGGTGTCCCAGACCGGCGACGTGCTGGCCACCAGCATTCGCTACATCGGCCGCATCTTCACGGGCCGCGAGAGCGGTGATCAGCTGAGCGGACCCATCGGGATCGCCAAGGCGTCCGGCGCCCTGACCAGCGCGGCCGTCGAGGCCAATCCGGATCCGGGAGCGACGGCTTTCAATCTGATTGTCACCATGACAAGCTTCGCTGCCATACTTTCGATCGGAATTGGCTTTCTAAACCTCTTGCCGATCCCGATCCTGGATGGCGGACACCTGGTTTTTTATGGCTATGAAGCTGTTGCCAAGAAGCCTGTTGCAGCCCGCTTTCAGGAGGCAGGGTTCAGGGTCGGTCTTGCTTTGCTGGCGGGTTTGATGTTGTTCGCCACCTGGAACGATCTACAAAAGCTGAACCTGTTCAAATTCCTCGGCGGGCTCGCTTGATGAGCCGGCGCCAGCCCCCGATGGGACCCGTGATGCATAAGTCTTCCTTTTCCGCCCCTTACATCTTCGCCGGTCGCGCCAGCGCCGTTGCGCTTGTAATCGGTGCGGGTCTGGCCGGGCCGGTTCTGGCCCAGGAAACGTCGCCGCCGCCGGTTCAGGCCCAGCCCGCAGCCCAGGACCCGACCCAGGATCAACGCGTGCTGGTGACGGCTATCGAGGTGCGCGGCAGCAATCTGCGCATCGAGGACGCCACCGTCCTGTCTTATCTGCCGATCCGGCCCGGCGACACGGTCGATCCGGTGGTGCTGGACGTCGCCGTCCGCACCCTGTCCCGCACCGGCCTGTTTGCTGACGTGCAGATGGGCGTTCAGAACGGCGTTCTGATCGTCGAAGTGGTCGAGAACCCGATCATCAATCAGGTGATCTTCGAGGGGAACGGCGCCATCGGCGACGACAAGCTCAGCGAGGAAGTCACCATCCGGCCGCGCGGTATCTATACGCGGGCACGAATCCAGGACGACGTCGGCAAGATCGTCGAACTGTATCGCCTTTCGGGTCGAATTTCAGCCAGTGTGACGCCCAAGATCGTTCAACTGGAACAGAACCGCGTCGATGTGATCTTCGAGATCGACGAAGGCCCCGAGACGGGTCTGCAGGCCATCACCTTCATCGGCAATCGGGCTTTCTCGGACGGCGATCTGCGCGAGGTCATGGTCTCGAAGCAGTCGCGCTGGTGGCGGCTGTTCACCAGCAACGACAACTACGACCCGAACCGCCTCGATTACGACCGCGAGCAGCTGCGGGAATTCTATACGAACCGCGGTTATTACGACTTCCGCGTCCTGTCGGCCGTGGCTGAGCTGCTGCCGGATGACAGCGCCTTTTCCATCACCCTGACGGTGGACGAGGGCGACCGCTACAATTTCGGCGAAGTCGACGTGGTCACGGAGAATGACCGACTGAATGCCGACTTCCTGAAGCTGATCCTGCCGATCCGCGAGGGCGACCTCTACGAAAGCGGCAAGATCGAGCAGGCGGTGGATACCTTGACCTATGCCGCTGGTTCGGCGGGCTATGCCTTCGTCGAGATCTCGCCCAGCTACCGTCCGAATCCCGAGACCGATACAGTCGACGTCACCTTCAACGTCGCCGAAGGCCAGAGGGTCTATGTCGAGCGTATCAATGTGGTCGGCAATACGCGGACCATCGACCCGGTTATCCGCCGCGAACTGGCCCTGACCGAAGGCGATGCCTTCAACCGCACCCTGGTGGAGCGTTCGCGCAACAATCTTCGTGGCCTCGGCTTCTTCAAGGATGTGACGATCGAGGAAGTGCGGGGTTCGGCTCCTGATCGTTCCGTGGTCAACGTCACCGTCGAGGAACAGCCCACCGGCGAACTGTCGGTCGGCGCAGGCTTTAGCTCGGTCGACTCCTTCGTCGTCAACCTGGGCGTTTCGGAGAGCAATTTCCGCGGTCGCGGCCAGGCCGTTGTGGCGCGCATCGAGTGGGGATCGCTGCGCCAGAACATCGACTTCCGCTTTACCGAACCGAAATTCATGGGCCGCGACCTGCGAGCAGGCTTCGACATCTTCCACTCGCGCTACGACCTCAGCGAGTTCTCGTCCTATGACTACAGGTCGACCGGCGCGGGCTTGCGCCTGTCCTATCCTCTGAACGGGTACACGCTGCTCAGCACCCGATACTTCCTGAAGGCTGACGAAGTTATTGTGCCGGCCAGCTTCTGCCGGAGCGGACAGGGATCATCGGCCCTGTGCGATCAGGTCGGGTCTTTCGTGAACTCTTCGGCCGGCTACACCATCCTGGTCGATCGCCGGAACGATCCCGTGCGGCCGACGCGCGGCTGGGCCGGCACCATCCGTCAGGACATCGCCGGTCTCGGCGGTGACGTGAACTACATCCGCACCGAAGCCGAAGCGTCGGCCTATTGGGGCATTCGGCCCGAGTGGGTGGTCACGGCCCAGTTCCAGACGGGCTATGTGTCGGGCTGGGGCGGCGATCCCGTCAGGATCAACGACCGCTTCTTCAAGGGTGGCAACAGCTTCCGGGGCTTCGAGACCGCGGGTCTCGGCCCTCGCGATACCCTGACCACCGATGCCCTCGGCGGTAATTTCTACGTCATCGGGACAATGGAACTGACGGTGCCTAACGGTCTGCCGGAAGAGTACGGCATTCGGACCTCGCTGTTCACCGATGTCGGTACGGTTGGCGTTCTGGACGACCGCTATCTGTTCGACACCACGACAGGGCTTCGCAACACCCGCATCGTCGATGACCTGTCTATCCGTGGGTCAGCCGGCATCAGCATCCACTGGCGCGCGCCCGTGGGACCGATCCGGTTCGACATCTCCAAGATCTTCTCCAGCGAAGATTACGACAAGACCGAGGGCTTCCGCTTCTCGACCTCCACCCAATTCTAAGAGGCGTCATCCCCGACGCCGCCATGTGAGTAAGACCATGAAGTTGTTTGCAATCGCCGCCGTTGCCCTGGCCACCCTGACGGCCACGCCCGTCCTGGCCCAAGCCGCCGGCCCGCAGAACCCTGGCCCGGTTATCCCCGGCCTGTGCGTCTACAACAACTCGCGCCTGGTGGCTCAGTCCACCGTCGGCCAGTCCGTCCAGCAGGGCATGCGTCGCCTGACCGACGAAGTCGTCAATGAACTGGCGCCCTACGGCCAGTCCATCGGTGCCGAAATCCAGGCGCTCCAGCAGGGCCGCGGAACCATTCCGCAGGAAGAGTTCGCCCAGCGCAGCCAGGCCGTGCAGCAGCGCATTGCCGAGGCCGAGCAACTGGAACAGACCCGCTCGCAGGAGCTGGAGTACACCCTGAGCCAGCAACGGACGGCCATTGCCCGTGCGGTCGACCCCATCCTTGTTGCCGTCTATCAGGAACGCGGCTGTGGCATCCTGATCAGCGGTGAGGCTGTGTACGAGGCCAATCCGCAGATGGACATCACGGACATGGTCATCCAGCGTCTTAACACCCAGCTGCCGTCGCTGTCGTTCAACCGCATGCCGGTTCCGGTCCAGCAACCGGCTCAGTAAGTCCATCGGGGGAGGGATGCCGGACGCCCGCTTCTTTCAGACCCTCCCCGAACGGACGGTCGATGACCTGGCCGTCGCCATCGGTGGCCGGGTCATCCGCGGCGGCGACAGGGTCATCTCGGGCGTTGCCCCGCTGGCCCGCGCCGACTCCGCAGATCTGACCTTCCTGTCTGATCGTCGCATGAAAGCGGCCCTGGCGCAGACCCGCGCCGGGGCCGTTATCGTGTCCGAGGCCCTGATCGATGAGGTCCCGGCTGGGGCCGCCGTGATTGTCTCGACCGAGGTTCAGGCGGCCTGGGCCCGGTGCGCGGACCTGCTGCACCGGCCGCACGCGATCGATGTCTCTGCCAGTCCACCGGCCTGGCTCGAGGATGACAGCGTGATCGTCGAGCCCGGCGTCGTGCTGGGCCAGGGCGTCAGCATCGGCCGGGGAACGCGCATCGGGGCCAACACGGTCGTTGGACCCGGAGTCCAGATCGGTCGAAACTGCCAGATCGGCTCTCTGGTCAGCCTTTCCCATGCCCTGATCGGGGATCGGGTTCGTATTCTCGCCGGTGCTCGAATCGGCGAGGCCGGCTTTGGCGCGGCGCCCTCAAAGACCGGCCCGGTCGATATTCCCCAGCTTGGGCGGGTCATCCTGCAGGACGGGGTGACAGTCGGTGCCAACACCTGCATCGACCGCGGGGCCTATAATGACACCGTCATCGGCGAGAACTCCAAGATCGATAATCAGGTCCAGATCGGCCACAACGTCGTGATCGGACGCAACGGCCTTCTGGCGGCGCACACCGGCATTTCGGGCTCGGTGACGGTCGGAGACAATGTCATGTTCGGTGGCCGGGCAGGCATCGGCGACCACATCACGATCGGTGAAGGGGCCCGTGTCGCGGCGGGTGCCGGCGTGCTGGCCGACATTCCGCCGGGGGAAACCTGGTCGGGTTATCCGGCCAAACCGCTGCGTCAATCCTTGCGCGAAGCCATCTGGTTGGCCAAACAGGCAGGCAAGAGCAGAGGCGAGCCCAAGAGCTGAGATGACCGACGACCGGATTGACTATGCCGAGGTGATGCGACGGCTACCGCATCGCTATCCCTTCCTGCTGATCGACCGGGCCGAAGATTTCGTCTCGGGGACCTCGATCACCGGCATCAAGAACGTCACGCACAACGAGCCGTACTTCCCCGGACACTTTCCCATAGACCCGGTCATGCCCGGGGTGATGATCGTCGAGGCCATGGCGCAGACGGGCGCCCTGCTGATGTCCAAGTCCCTGGATGTCTCGGTCGAGGGCAAGGTCATCCTGTTCATGTCGATCGACGGCGTGCGCTTCCGCAAGCCCGCCCGTCCCGGTGACCAGCTGCGCATGAAGGTGGTCGTCACCCGGCAGCGCGGCGACATTTTTAAATTCCGGGGTGAGACCTTCATCGACGGAAAGCTGGCGGCCGAAGCCGACTTCGCGGCCATGGCGTCCACCGTCGAACAGCCGATCCGCTGATGGCCATTCATCCCACGTCGATGGTCGATCCCACGGCCGAGCTGGCCGGGGACGTCGAGATCGGCCCCTGGTGCACCGTCGGCCCGGGCGTCACGCTGGCGGCCGGCGTCCGACTGGTCAGCCATGTCGTCATACCGCGCGACACGACGGTCGGGGCGAACACGGTCATCCACCCCTTTGCCGTCATCGGCGGCGACCCCCAGCACGGCGGGTACAAGGGCGAGCGCGTGACCCTGACTATCGGTGAGCGCAACACCATTCGCGAGCACTGCACCTTCAATCGCGGCACGCCCGCCGACCGGGCCGATACGCTGATCGGCTCGGACAATCTGTTCATGACCGGCGCCCACGTCGGCCACGATGCCGTGGTCGGCAACAATATCACCTTCGCCAACAATGCGACCCTGGGGGGGCATTCGGTAGTCGGGGACAAGGTCTTCCTCGGCGGGCTTTGCGCCGTCCACCAGTTCGGCCGGGTGGGGCAGGGCGCCATCGTCGGCGGCCTCGCGGCGGTGACTCGCGACGTCATCCCCTATGGCTCGGCCTGGGGCAATCATGCGCAGTTGCGCGGCCTCAACCTGATCGGCCTGAAACGCAAGGGCTACGACAAGGCCGCCATCCGGCGCCTTCTGGCCGCCTATCGCGATCTGTTCGAGAGCAAGGACCAGCCCTTCGCCCAGCGGCTGGACGCGGTCGCCGTGACCTATGCCGATCTGCCCGAGATCGTCGAGATCGTGGACTTCATCCGTCAGGACACGCGCCGTCCGCTCTGCCTGCCCGAGGGCTGAGTTGGCCGCGCGGGGCAAGCTGGGGCTGATTGCCGGGGGCGGCGCCCTGCCATTGGCCGTCGCCGCCCGCTGCGAGGCCGAGGGGCGCGATCTGCACCTCATCCGTCTGGCCGGCTTTGCCGACCTGCATCTGGCTCGCTATCCGGGCATTGAGGCGGGCATGGCCGAGATCGGCCGCATCCTGTCCGAGATGAAGTCGGCCGGCTGTCAGGTTGTCTGCCTTGCGGGGACGGTCAGCCGGCCGGACTTCAAGACCCTGCGCCCCGACATCAAGGGCGCGACCCTGCTGCCGGGCATCATTGCAGCGGCGACCAGGGGTGACGACGCCCTTCTGCGCAAGATCCTGTCGATCTTCGAGGGCGAAGGCTTCGCCGTCGAAGGCGCCGACGACATACTGGGCGGTGACAGCCTGCCGGTCGGGGCCTTGGGGGGTATTCATCCTACAGAAGAGCAACTTTCCGATCTCAGGAAGGCGCTCCATGTCGCGGAAAAATCGGGCGAACTGGACATCGGTCAGGGGGCCGTCGTTTGCGACGGTCTGGTGCTGGCGGTGGAGGCGCAAGAGGGCACCGACGCCATGCTGCGCCGGGTCGCCGGCCTGCCCGCCGACCTGCGCGGCGCGCGCGGCTCGCCCAAGGGCGCGCTCGGCAAGGCGCCCAAGCCCATTCAGGACCTGCGCGTCGACATGCCGGTCATGGGCGCCCGCACCGTGGAACTGGCGGCTGAGGCGGGTCTCGCCGGAATCGGCGGACGGGCGAGGCGGCTGATCCTGATCGATCGCCCCGCCATGATCGAGACCGCCGACCGGCTGGGCCTGTTCATCTGGGGCGAGGGCGCATGAGTCGTCCGCTGAAGATCATGCTGGTGGCAGCCGAAGCCTCGGGAGATGCCCTCGGCGCGGGTCTCGCCAAGGCCCTGAAGACGCGGCTGGGCGGCGACCTGTCACTGGTCGGTATCGGCGGCCCCCGGATGGCGGCCGAGGGCATCGCCAGCCCCTTCGACATCGCCGACCTGTCCATCCATGGCTGGCTTGAAGGGGTGAAGGCCTATGGTCTGGTCAAGCAGCGCGTGGCGGACACGCTCGATCTGGCCACACGCGAACGGCCCGATGCCGTAGTCCTGATCGACAGTTGGGGGTTCACCATCCGGGTCGCCGGGGCGCTGCGGCCCCTCATGCCCGCTGTGCCGCTGATCAAATACGTCGGCCCCCAGGTCTGGGCCTCGCGTCCCGGCCGGGCAAAGACGCTGGCCGCGGCGGTAGATCACCTGCTGGCCCTCTACGCCTTTGACGCGCCGTGGTTCGAGCGCGAGGGCCTGCCGACCACCGTGGTGGGGTCACAGGCGCTGCATGTCGACATGTCCGGCGCCGATCCGGCCGCCTTCCGGACAACGCGCGGGATCGCCGCCGACGCGCCGCTTCTGCTGGTCCTGCCCGGCAGTCGCCCGTCCGAAATCCGCCTGATGACGCCGGTCTATGCCGAGACGGTTGCGCGACTGAAGGCGTCCATGCCCGATCTCCAGGTCGCCGTCGTCGTTGCCGGAACTGTGGCGGCCAGTGTCCGCGCCCAGGTCGCGGACTGGCCCATCGAAGCTCATCTGGTCGAGGAAGACGACAAATACGCCGCGATGAAGGCCGCGACCGTGGCGCTGGCCACCAGCGGCACCGTCTCGACCGAGCTGGCGCTGGCGGGCGCGCCCATGATCATCGCCTATCGTTTCCAGCCGCTCAGTTATGCGATCATGCGGCCCTTCTTCACCGGCAAATACGCAACCCTGTTCAACCACGCCGCCGACGAGGAAATCGCGCCTGAATACATCCAGAAGGATGCCACGCCCGAAAAGCTGGTTCCAGCCGTCGAGCGCCTCCTCGCCAACCCCGCCGCCCGCGCCGACCAGTCGCGCCGCCAGACCGCCGCCCTCGACCTTATGGGCCGCGAGGGCCGCGATCCGTCCGAGATTGCAGCGGATGCGGTGCTTGAGGTGATTGCCGAACGATCCGCCGCCTAGTTGTCGTTTCCAAGAAGGTTGTT
>NZ_DDOD01000015.1:0-25389 GCF_002341485.1 Brevundimonas sp. UBA2503
TGGTGTCGTTTCGGGGGGGAGAAGGGGGCTATGCCTCGGGCTGGACCTCGAACACCCGCACGCCTCGGTCCGCCAGGGTGACCTCGACGGCCTCCTTCAGGGCTTCGACCGCAGCTGACAGGGTCGCGGCATCGCGGCCCCGCACCACCAGCTGGGTGCCATATTCGCCCACGGTGCCGTGTCCGAAGGGATAGCTGCCAAAGCTCAGCGTCCGGTTGGCGTCGGCCGCAGCCGTCAGCAACTCTGCGACATCGCCCTCGCCGACGCCCTCGACCTTCAGCGTCCGGGCGTGGGTGATCGCGCCGACCCGCAGGCGGGGCGCGACGTCGTCCAGCATGGCGGTCATGATCTTCGGCACGCCGGCCATGACGAAGACATTGCCGATCTGGAAGCCCGGCGCATCGGTCACAGGATTGGCGATCAGCGAGCCACCCTCGGGGATACGCGCCATCCGCCGCCGGGCATCGTTCAGCTCATCGCCATAGCGCTGCTCCAGGATCGCCAACGCCTCGTCATTTTCGGGCAGGCCGACCCCCATGGCCTCGGCCACGCAGTCGGCGGTGATATCATCATGGGTCGGCCCGATGCCGCCCGTGGTGAACAGATAGTCGTGGTTCGCCGACAGGGTCCGCACGGCGTCGATGATCTGATCGGGCGTGTCGCCGACCGTGCGCGCCTCCTTCAGGTCGATGCCCAGCGCGGTCAGAAACCGGGCCAGGGTGTTCAGATTGGTGTCCTTCGTCCGGCCCGAGAGGATCTCATCCCCGATGATCAGGACGGCGGCCGTGGGAGAGATCACCGCGCTCATCGAAGGCCCCCTGGCTTGCGCACGGGGGCTGAAGGGCCGATATGGCCCCGCATCGGTCGCGGCATGGCGGGCATGTGTGCTATCTTCATGGTGACCTTTACTCCTTACGACGCGGTTCCTGCCGGACTATCGCGTCGAAACTGACTTACCGGGACGCCCCGCATGTATGAAGCCCAGGATATGGACGGCGACGTTTTCGTCCGCACCAACGAGATACGCCTTCACGACGAAGAGGGCTTCGAGGGCATGCGCGCCGCCGGCCGTCTGGTCGCCGAAGCGCTCGACATGATCGGCGAATACGTCAAGCCCGGCGTGACCACGGGCGAGCTGGACGACCGCATCCGCGAGTTCACCCTCGACCACGGCGCCGTCCCGGCCTGCCTGGGCTACAAGGGCTATGAGAAGACCATCTGCACCTCGATCAACCATGTCGTCTGCCACGGCATTCCGGGCGACAAGGTTCTGAAGGACGGCGACATCGTCAACATCGACCACACCGTCATCGTCGACGGCTGGCATGGCGACTCCAGCCGCATGTATGCGGTCGGCGAGATCAACACCCGCGCCCGCCGCCTGATCGAGGTCACCTATGACTCGCTCGAGGTCGGCCTTGCCCAGATCAAGCCGGGCAATACCTTTGGCGACATCGGCTATGCCATCCAGCGTCTGGTCGAGGAGCAGCGCATGAGCGTGGTGCGCGACTTCTGCGGCCATGGCATCGGCCGCCTGTTCCACGACAGCCCCAATGTCCTGCACTATGGCCGCCGGGGCGAGGGCGCAGTGCTCAAGCCCGGCATGTTCTTCACCGTCGAGCCCATGGTCAATCTGGGCAAGCCCCAGGTGAAGGTGCTGTCCGACGGCTGGACGGCCGTCACCCGCGACAAGTCGCTGTCGGCCCAGTGCGAGCACAGCGTGGGCGTCACCGAGACCGGCGTTGAAATCTTCACCGCCAGCCCCGCAGGCCTGTTCCGCCCGACATTCTGAGGCTAGCCTTTACCCGCAGTCGGGGAAGGCCATGTTGGAACAGCCACCGGAAAAACCCAAAGCCCCTCACCACGCCGGTCATCGCGAGCGGCTGAGGGAGCGGGCGCGCGGGGCCGGCATCCACCATCTGCCCGACTATGAGCTGCTGGAGCTGTTCCTGTTTCGCAGCCAGCCCCAGGGCGACGTTAAGCCGATCGCCAAGGCTCTTCTGGCCCGCTTTGGCTCGCTGGCCGCCGTGCTGGCCGCTTCGGTCGAGGACCTGATGACGGTCAAGGCCGAGGACACCAAGGGGCGTACCAAGGGCATCGGCGCCGAGACCGCGCTCGACATCGCCGCCCTGCACGAGGTCGCCCGCCGCGTCGCGCGCGAGGAGGCCGTCAACCGGCCGGTCATCTCATCGTGGACCTCGCTGCTGTCCTATGTCCGGCTCAGCCTGCAACATGAACCGCGCGAGCAGTTCCGGGTTCTGTATCTCGACAACCGCAACCAGCTGATCCTCGACGAGATCCAGAACCGGGGCACGGTCGACCACGCCCCCGTCTATCCACGCGAGGTCGTCCGCCGCGCGCTCGAACTGTCGGCCAAGGCCATGATCATCGTCCACAACCACCCGTCCGGAGACCCCACGCCCAGCCGCGCCGATATCGACATGACCCGTCAGGTGGTCGAGGCCGCCCGCGCTCTCGGAGTCGATGTGCACGACCATCTGATCGTTGGCCGCAAGGGTGTGGCCAGCTTCAAACAACTGGGGCTGATGTGAGCGGCCCGTCGCGCCGGGCTGTGCTGGCCGGGGCTGCCACGGCGGCGGCGGCCACCGGGATCGCCCATGCGGACGCGCCCCCCGCCGTGCTGGTCTCCACTTGGGACTTCGGCGTTCCGGCCAATGCCGCCGCCCATGCGGTGCGGGAGGCGAGCGGCTCGGCCCTCGACATGGTCGAGGCGGGCGCTCGGGTGGCCGAGGCCGATGTGACCAATGCCTCGGTCGGCATCGGTGGTTTTCCGGACCGCGAGGGTCACGTCACGCTGGATGCCGTCATCATGAACGGGCGTGGCGACATGGGCTCGGTCTGTGCGCTCGAGGATATCGTCCACGCCGTCTCGGTCGCCCGCCGGGTGATGGAGGCCACGCCCCATGTCATTCTGGTGGGCGAGGGGGCCCGCGCCTTTGCGCTGGATCAGGGGTTCGAGACCACCCGCCTTCTGACGCCAGAGGCCGAGGCCGCGTGGAAGCGCTGGCTGGAAACCTCGGACTATGCACCCCGCGCCAACAGCGAGAACACCGACTGGCCGGGCGGGGCCTCGGATCACGACACCATCGGCATTCTGGGCATCGATCTCACAGGAGCCATGGCCGGGGCCTGCACCACCTCGGGCATGGCCTTCAAGATGCGCGGCCGGGTCGGCGACAGCCCCATCCCCGGCGCCGGCCTGTCGGTCGATGACGAGGTGGGCGCCGCCACCGGCACGGGCGTGGGCGAAGACATCCTGCGCGTTTCGGGCGCCCATGCCGTGGTCGAGGCCATGCGCGCCGGTCTGGATCCCGATGCCGCCTGCAAACGGGTGATCGAACGCCTCGCCCGGCTGCGTGGCGACCGTATCGCCGACCATCAGGTCGCCCTGCTGGCGCTGGACAAACAGGGCCGCGCCGGAGCGTGGGCCCTGCGCCCCGGCTTTACCTATGCGGTCACGGATGCAGCGGGTGAAACCCGGCTGGTCCGGGCCGAAAGCCTGTTTTCATGAGCCCGGTGATCGAAACCGACCGCCTGATCCTGAGCCCGGTGGCAGAGGGAGACTATGCCGACCTGTGCGCCCTGCTGGCCGACCCGGGCTTCTTCCGTCACATCTTCCCCCAGGCGCTCAATGCCGAGGAGGCCTGGTTCCGCCTGCTGCGCGATGTCGGCCACTGGCAGGTCATGGGCTATGGCAATTGGGCGATCCGCACCCAGGGCGACGGCCGCTATATTGGCAGCGTCGGCCTGTTGAGCTATCGCCGCATCGTCGACCCCGCCTTTGACGCGCCCGAAATCGGCTGGGGCCTGTCGCCGGCCTTTCAGGGCAAGGGCATGGCGTTCGAAGCCGCCGCCGCCGCCATCGCCTGGGCAGAACAGCACCTCAAGGCGGATCGTCTGGTCTGTATGATCAGCCCCGATAATACCCCGTCGCTGGCGCTGGCCGGTCGGCTGGGGTTCAAGCCCTATGCCGAGACCACCTACAAGGGCGATGCAGTGATCCTGCTGGAACGTGCCGGAACGTAGCCGGACATTAAGGTTTATGAGGCATGAGGGGAGGCGAATAATCAGGTTTCACCCATGCCCATGTCCGCCGACAGTCTGAGATCGCACCTTCTGGAAGCCTTTCCGGATGCCGAGATCGACATTGTCGATCTGGCCGGGGACGGCGATCACTATCGCGCGCGCGTCGTGTCCGGGGCCTTCGCGGGCTTGGGCCGGGTGAAACAGCATCAGATGGTCTATGCCGCGCTCAAGGGCCGGATGGGCGGCGAACTGCACGCCCTGGCGCTCGAGACCGCCGCTCCCGAAGGAAAGGGCTGAGCCATGCGTTATCGTCCCTTTGGCTATGCGGGCACCGCCGTATCCTCCCTGACCCTCAGCCTCGGCCATGCGGCGCTGGCGCGCGGATTCGAAGCCGCCCAGTCGCTGATCTATGCGGGGCTTGAGGCCGGCATCAACAGCTTCCGCCTCGAGACCGCCGACCCGGTGCTGGCCGATGTGGTGGGTCAGGCGCTCAGCCATGTCGACCGCAAGCTGGTCTCGGTCACCCTGATGCTGGGCACGGGCGACGGAAGGCGGGGCTCGCAACGCGACTTTTCGGCCGAGGGCATGACCCACGCGATGGACCGGGTGCTCCATGTCTCGGGTCTGGGCCATATCGACGTCGCCTTGCTGGATGAGCCCGAGGAACAGGAATTGGCCCAGTCCACCCTGCAGGCGCTCAAGGCACTCCGCGCCTCCGAGCGCGTCCGCCTGCTGGGGGTGTCGGGCGAGGGCGAGGTCATGGACACCTATGTCTCGACCGGTGCCTTCGATGTGCTGGCGACGCCGTTCCACGTCAATTCCGACTGGCGTATCCTGTCGCGGGTCCGCCATGCGCGCGAGCGTGACATGGCCATCCTCGGCTATGGCTATTTCCCCGACAGTCTCGACACGCCGAAAAAGGCCGAGACGGTGCATGCGCCCAAACGCGGCCTGTTTGGCCTCGGCCGGTCGCGCACGCCTGATACGCCGCTGAAGGGCATGGGCACCTTTGCCTTCCTGCATCGCACCCACGGCTGGACGGCCGAGCAGATCTGCCTCGGCTATGCCCTGGTCGATCCGTCGATCTCCAGCGTCATGATCAGCGCCACGACCGACGACCGCGTCAATGACCTGGCCCAGGTGCCCGAGCGCGACCTTCCGCCCGGTCTGCCCGCCCAGATCGAAATGGCCCGGGTCGGCACGGCCGCCGCCTGATCCTGCCCTTGACCGCGCCTGCCCTTGACCCGGCCTTCGGGGCCTCCTAGCTCACAGGCCTGCTGAAGAGGTATCTCCCGTGACCGACACCGCTGCCGACCCCGTGCGCGATTTCATCGCCCAGACCATCGCCGATCACCCCGTGGTGCTGTTCATGAAGGGCACGCCGGATGCGCCGCGCTGTGGCTTCTCGGCCCAGGCGGTGCAGATCCTAGACCACCTCAGCGCACCCTTCGTTGGCGTCGATGTGCTGCAGGACGACGGCTTGCGCGAGGGCATCAAGGCCTTCACCGACTGGCCGACCATTCCCCAGCTGTATGTGAAGGGCGAGTTCGTCGGCGGATCGGATATCGTGCGCGAGATGTTCCAGGCCGGCGAGCTCGGCACCCTGATGGCCGACAAGGGCGTGCCGCTCGGCGACGCAGACGCCTGATGGCCCGGGCGCCGCTGGTCCCGCGCGAGGACCGCGAGGTCTTCGTCGTCCCGCTGGAGGTGCGTCCCGAACACATCGACGCCAATGGCCACGTCAACAATGTGGTCTATGTCGGCTGGCTGCAGGACGCCGGCACCGCCCACTGGAATGCGCGCTTTGATGACGCCACGCGCGCCCGCTGGTCGTGGGTCGCGCTCCGGCATGAGGTCGACTATCTGCGCGGGATCGAGCCCGGCGCCACGGGCGTCGTCGCCCGCACCTGGGTCGGCGATCCCCAGGGGCCCCGCTTCAACCGTTATGTCCGCATCGAGGACGGTCAGGGCCGTCTGTGCGCCCAGGGCGTGTCCGAATGGTGCCTGGTCGACGCCCGCACCCTGCGCCCGCACCGGATCGCAGGCGAAATGATCGCCCCCTTCCTGGCCACGGTCTGACCTTTTGCTCGGCACTGAGGGCGGAAAAGGCTTGAACCGACCGGCCTTTGCGTGAACGATTGCCGGCTTGGGGTGGCTATGATGAGGTACCGGATGCGACGGATCGTGCCGACGCTGACGATCGGATTTGTGATGCTGGGCGGGCTCGCGGCCTGCGGCGGCGCAAACACAGAAGAGCTTCAGCGGGAGGCGGTCGGCTGTTCGACCTATTTCACCGTGCTGAACGACCAGATCCTGAGTGGTGATCCGGCCTTTGCCGACCGCATCATGGCCGCACTCGTCGACCCGGCCGCGGTGGATGCCGATGAGCAGCATGAAACCATCAACCGCACCCTGGTGGATATGGCCGGCGGCACCGACGCCTGGCGCGCCGAAATGGAACCGGCCGACGTCACCGCCCTCGAAAGCGAACAGTCGGCTCTCGCCCGCCGCCATGTCGCCGAAGACCGCTCGACCGGGGCGGCCGAGCGGATTTCCACCTGCGTCGAAACCTGGGAACGCCTGAACCGCTAGGGTGCGCCCTCAGTCTTCCTGAGCGGGCGCCTGGATGACCTGGGTCTCGGGCTTGTCGGTGGTGACGATGATGCAGCCGGCCAGCAGCGGGGTGCTGAGGGCGGCGATGGCGGCCATAAGGGTCAGACGGCGAAGCATGGTGATATCCCCCGAAGGATGTGAGTGAGCGAAACGCCACCTGTTTTCGCCCCCTCCGCGCACGGATGCACGTGAATAATCCTCAATGCGCAAGGCCCGGAAAGCCTCGACGTCAGCCCTGGGCGGGGCGATAGGGATTGGCGACCTGCAGCCGGGTGCCGGGCGCCAGCCCCATTTCCTCAAAGCTCCAGCGCAGTTCGACGCCGTTCTTCTCCGGATTGGTGCAGCGGTCGTCCCGCACCCGGCGAAGGGTCACGCGCGCGCCGTCATAGGTCTCGCGCACCACGGGCACCAGATCGCTCTTTTCGGTGCAGCCATTGCTGCTGATCCAGAACAGGACCGTGTCCTGACCGACGGCCGCGGCACGGATCGGCTCGACCACGCCGGGGCCATCCTCGACCGGCGGGCGCCCACTCAGCCAGTCTGGCAGGCTTGCGCAACCCGACACCGTCAGCGCGCCCAGAGCCACCGCCCCGATCAGACCAATAGATGTGCGATGTGGTGACATGGCCTGTCCCCGCGCCTTTCCCAAGCGTCAAGACTGCCTCAATTCGGATCGTTTGGCATCCCCGAACCGGCTTTCGTCCACGAAAAAGGGCCCCGGATCGCTCCGGAGCCCCTGTTTCTTGCGCTAACGCTCGGTTCGCGGAACCTCGCTGCTTGAGCGCATCTTCTGGCCCTATGCTCGTGACGCGGTCACTCGCGACTTGAGGGCAAGACCGGCAAACGCGCTCAAGAAGCGAGCCGCCGCGCGGCGAGCGTTAGCGCCCTAACTTACGAAGAGTAGTATTCGACGACCAGGTTGGGTTCCATCTTCACCGGGAACGGCACGTCGGCCAGTTCCGGCACGCGCACCCAGCGGACCGAGAAGCCGCGATCGCCGACTTCCAGATAATCCGGAATGTCCCGCTCGCCCGACTGCATGGCCTCAAGGACCAGCGCCATGCTGCGCGACTTTTCCTTGATCTCGACCACATCGCCGACCTTGACGCGGTACGAGCCGATGTCGACCTTCTTGCCGTTGACGGTCACGTGGCCGTGGCTGACGAACTGACGGGCAGCCCAGACGGTCGGAACGAATTTGGCGCGGTAGACGACGGCGTCCAGACGCGATTCCAGCAGGCCGATCAGCAGCTCCGAGGTGTTGCCCTTGCGGCGGGCGGCTTCCTCATAGGTCTTGGCGAACTGCTTTTCGGTGATGTTGCCGTAATAGCCCTTCAGCTTCTGCTTGGCCTTCAGCTGCAGACCAAAGTCAGAGACCTTGGACTTGCGGCGCTGGCCGTGCTGGCCGGGGCCGTAGGAACGCTTGTTGACCGGAGACTTGGACCGGCCCCACAGGTTCTCACCCATGGCCCGATCGATCTTGTATTTGGCGCTGTGGCGCTTGGACATATGTTGCTCTCTATCGCGATGCGGCCCGGCATCCCCGATATTGGGAATGCGATCTCAACGGCGGTCCACGCATCATCCGTCATCAATCCCGCCCCAGTCTTGCGACGGGACGTGGAGGCGGGGCTTATGGCGGTCCCGCCCTCCGGAGTCAACAATCAGCCCCTAGGAAACGGCCTTGGCATAGAGGTCATTGACCTCGTTCCAGTTCACCACGGACCAGAAGGCTTTCAGATAGTCGGCCCGGCGGTTCTGGTACTTCAGATAATAGGCATGTTCCCAGACGTCGGCGCCAAGGATCACAGTGCCCTGCTCGTCAGCTACATCCATCAGCGGATTGTCTTGGTTGGGGGTCGAGGTGACCTTCAGCTTGCCGTCCTGAACGATCAACCAGGCCCAGCCCGAGCCGAACTGGCCGGCGCCGGCGGCGTTGAAGGCCTCCTTGAATTTGTCCATCCCGCCCAGATCCTTGTCGATCGCCTTTTTCAGTGCGCCCGAGGGCTCACCCGTCTGGCCTTCGGGGGCCAGCAGCTTCCAGAACAGGGCGTGATTCCAGTGGCCGCCGCCGTTGTTGCGCACGGCCTTGGGCAGTTTCGACATGGTCCTGAACATGTCCTCCAGCGATTTGCCCTTCAGGCTGTCGTCGCCGTCCACGGCGTCGTTCAGCTTGTCGACATAGGCCTGGTGGTGCTTGTCGTGGTGGAAGGTCATCGTTTCCTTGTCGATGGCCGGTTCCAGCGCGTCATAGGCATAGGGGAGGGGGGGCAGGGTAAAGGCCATGTCGGGCTCCTGGGTCTGGGGTAATCTTGGCCGTACACATAGGTGCGGCGCCTCAAGACCCAAGGGACGGAGGGCGAATTCGTTCCGATTTCGTCGGGATCAGCCCGCGGTGGCGTGGGCCTTCAGACAGTCGCGCACCGCCCGCTTCAGGTCGCCGGGGATCGAGCCCGGATCGGTGCCCTCGGCGACAAACACCGCCCGCATGGCGGCGTCATAGCCGTTGGGCAGGGCCGCGATCACCCGCGCCTGTCCCTTGGGATGCAGGCAAAAGCCCAGCTTGACGCACAGCTCGGCGAACATGGCGTCATAATCGGGGTCTGCCATGGTCAGGCCTTCAGCCGCTTTGCGTGAAAGGCCAGATGATCCGCGATGAAACTGGCCATGAAGAAATAGGAATGGTCATAGCCGGGCTGCATGCGCAAGGTCAGGCGCTGGCCCGCCGCCTCGGCCGCCGCCGTCAGCAGATCGGGCTTCAGCTGCTCGACCAGAAAGCCGTCGGCGTCGCCCTGATCGATCAGGATGTCGTCGAACTGGCCATTGGCCACGCCCGCCTCGATCAGCAGGGCCGTATCGTGCCGGGCCCAGCGCTCGCGATCCGGACCCAGATAGGCGTTCAGGGCTTTCTCGCCCCACGGGCAGCGGGTCGGTGAGGCGATCGGCGCAAAGGCTGAGACCGAGGCGAACAGATGCGGATGGTTCAGCGCCAGCGTCAGCGCCCCGTGCCCGCCCATCGAATGGCCCAGGATGGCCCGCCGGCCATTGGTCGGGAACTCAGCATCGATCAGCTCGACCAGATCGCGGGTGACATAGGTCTCCATGCAGAAATGCGGGGCCCACGGCGCCTCGGTCGCATCGACATAGAAGCCGGCGCCCTGGCCGAGGTCATAGGCCTCGTCGTCCGCCACGCCCTCGCCACGGGGGCTGGTGTCGGGCGCCACCACGATCAGGCCCAGCCGCGCCGCCGCCTCATAGGCCCCGGCCTTGGTGGTGAAATTGTCTTCGGTACAGGTCAGGCCCGACAGCCAGATGACGACCGGAAAGGGGGCCTCACCCGGCGGCACGAACACCGACAGCTTCATCGCTGTGCCGGTGGCCGCGCTGTCGTGGCTCAGATAGCGAAGCGTCCCGCCGTGGACGACATGGGTCTTCAGGACGTCCACGGCGGGAGGTCTCCTTTAGTCGTGCGTCTTGCCGGCAGTCTTGTCACCGCGGGCCAGGGCGAACACCACGCTCGACAGGGCCGCCAGGGCGATCAGGTTCGGCAGGGCCATGGCGGCATTGGAAATGTCCCCCATGCGCCAGACGAACTCGATGTGCTGGAACGACCCGACAAAGATCATCACCACCCACAGCAGGCGCCACGGAATGGCGACGCCCTGTCCGAACAGATGGGTGGCCGCCCGCTCCCCGTAATAGCTCCAGGTCAGCAGGGTGGTGAACACGAACAGGATCAGCGCCAGCGACACGACAAAGCCGCCGATCGACGTCGTTCCGAACAGGATCTGCGGGAACACGGCGGAAAACGCCGCCAGCGTCATCTCAAAGCCGCGCAGGTCCGAGTTCCAGACATGCTCGACCGTGCCGTCACCGGCGGGGAAGGACCCCTGCACCGTCAGCATCACCAGACCGGTCATGGTGCAAATCACCATGGTGTCGATAAAGGTGCCCATCATGGCGAACCGGCCCTGACGTGCCGGATCGTCGGTCTTGGCCACGGCGTGCGCCATGGGGGTCGAGCCCTGACCGGCCTCGTTCGAGAACAGGCCGCGCGCCACACCGGCCCGGATGGCCATCATCACACCCGCGCCGACAAAGCCGCCGGTCGCCGCCATGCCGGTAAAGGCACTGTCAAAGATCATGACAAAGGTCGCCGGCAGATCCTCGATGTTCAGGATCAGCGCCAGCAGGGCCAGCAGCAGATAGGAGACGGCCATGACCGGCACGACCTTTTCCGCCACGCTGCCGATCGACTTGATGCCGCCGATGATGACCACGAACACGGCCGCGGCCACGATCAGGCCCGCGCCCCATTCGGTCACGGGGACCAGATTGGTGATCGAGTCGGCGATCGAATTGGCCTGGATCATATTGCCGGTGGCCACCGCCGAGAACAGCGTGCCGAGGCAGAACAGGATAGCCAGCCAGCTCCATTTCTTGCCCAGACCCTTGCGGATATAGCTCATCGGTCCGCCGCGATAGGCGCCGTCCGGGCCGACATCGCGGAAGCGGATGGCCAGCGAGCCTTCAGCAAAGGCCAGCGCCATGCCGAACAGAGCCGTCACCCACATCCAGAACAGGGCGCCAGGTCCGCCCAGGGTGATGGCGGTCGCAACGCCCGCAAGGTTGCCCGTGCCGACCTGTCCCGACAGGGCAGTCGACAGGGCCGCGAACGGCGAAATCTCGCCCTTGCCCGAGGGATCCTTCTTGAACAGACCGGCAAAGGCCTCGCCCAGTTTCAGCAGCGGATAGAAGCGCAGGCCGATCATGATCCAGGCGCCGACGCCCAGCAGCACGATCACCATGGGCGGGAAGGGGATTACGGCCTCCCCGTTCCAGGTCCCGCCCCAGATGAAGTCACTGACGTTGGTGACCTGGTCGTAAAAGGCCTGCACGCCTGCGGGCGTTGCTGCGTCGCTCATTCCCCATTCCCCCGGGATGCCGATGAAAGCGGGCACCATAACCGGCTGTCCCGGAATGGGAACGACTTTTTGACCGCGCGTCGTTACCGCAGAGGTCTCAGGTCCAGTCCGGGCAGGTCGGAAAACTTGTTGGTCAGTCTGGAGTCGGCCGTGATCAGGGGTAGGGCAAGGCTGACGGCCATCGCGACATAGACGCAGTCATAGACGGCATGGTCGCGCTCCAGCCCCAACTTCAGCGCCAGCGGCCAGTGCTCCCGCTCGTCCCGCAAATCGATCAGCTTGGTCAGGCGGGTTATCTGCGCCAGGCACCAGTCCGCTTCATATCGACCCGCCTTGGCCTGGCTCCGCAGGGCATTGGCAAATTCGCTGCCCAGCAGGGTTGGCGCGACGGGAGCCCACGTTTCGCTGGCTTCAATGGCAGCGGGCGTCAGCGGATCATCAACGACCCAGCGGACGACGACGCTGGCGTCAAAGATCGCCGATGATGGCACGGTCCCGTTCCTCCCGGCCCTCGCGAATGGTGGCATCGACGTCGATGCCTGCGCCCCGCGTGGCTTCCCGCATCCGGGCGGCCAGTTCCCAGAATGCGTCCTGCTCCTTGCGAGCAGCCTCGGCCACCAGATTGCGCAGCCGCTGCTCCAGCGAGATGCGTTCGCGCTCCGCCTGGGCCTTCAGCTCGGCGATCTCATGGTCGGGAACATTGCGGATAAGAAGCTGGCCCATAGGGCTATGATAGCGCCTTGCTATCATCGGGGCAATATTTCTTACCCGGGGCGGTGCAGCGCACAGACCTTGTTCCCCGACGGGTCACGCAGATAGGCCAGGATCAGCGCGCCGAACGGGCCGTTGCGCTCGCCGGGCGGGTCCTCGATGGCGGTGCCGCCCGCCGCCACCCCGGCATCATAAAAGGCCTGAACCATGTCGGCCGTCTCGGCGGCAAAGCCGATGGTGCCGCCGTTGGCGTGGCAGGCGGGCTCGCCGTCGATCGGCTTGCCGACCGCAAAGGCCCCCATCCGCGTCCGCCACCAATAGCGCCCCTTGGGGTCCGGCCCCTGCGCCGGCTCATGCCCCAGCGCGCCGAGCACAGCATCATAGAAGCGGCGCGACGCCTCGACGTCATTGGCGCCAACGGTGATGTGGGTGAACATGGCTTCCCTCCCCGGAGTGTTCGTTTCTTTTGTAGACTAACTACACTTTTGTCACCTTGTCATTCCGGAATTCGCGCCGAATATCCGGGACGGTGCCTCAACGATAAAGCCCAGCCCGGAAGCGTTTGCGCTATCCCGGCAACATCCAGACTTCGTTGAAGAAGGCGTCGTCCATCAGCCTGCCCTCTGGGCCAGAAAGGACGTCCCAGTTCTCGGGAATCGGCATGGGCATGCCGGGGGGAGGTTCACCGCCGCCCCAGGCCGAGAAGACCAGACCAAACACGACGGGCCCGCCGGAGACATCCGGCGGCACGACGGCCTCAAGGCCCTCTTCAATCGGCGCCAGAACTTCCGCCTGGATCGGCGTCCCTGTGACAATCCAGCTTCGTGCGCCCTGCCCCGGCTTGATCATAACGATGATCACGCCGGATACCCCCGCGTGTGATTGAGCCGAGAATTCGGTCGAGGCGCTCTCTTTCAAGGCCTCGACGTAGGTAGCCAAAATCCCAGCCGGAACTCTTGGTTCGATGACCTCGCCCGGCAGGTAGAGTGTGACACTGTGCATGGTCCACGCTGGGCCGGGGACTCGGCTTTTCCGGAAATCATCTCCTCGCGGTTCCCGGTCCGGCGTGGCGTCGCAGCCACCCATCAGCAGCAGGCTGAGCAGGATAGGGGCTGCTCTCAAAACACCACCACGCTGCGGATGCTCTTGCCCTCGTGCATCAGGTCGAAGGCCTTGTTGATGTCTTCCAGCGGCATCGTATGCGTGATCATCGGGTCGATCTCGATCTTGCCGTCCATGTACCAGTCGACGATGCGCGGCGTGTCGGTGCGGCCGCGCGCCCCGCCAAAGGCGCTGCCGCGCCAGACCCGTCCTGTGACCAGCTGGAACGGGCGGGTGGCGATCTCCTTGCCCGCCTCGGCCACGCCGATGACGATGCTCTCGCCCCAGCCGCGGTGGCAGGCCTCCAGCGCCTGACGCATGACGGTGGTGTTGCCGGTGCAGTCAAAGGTGTAGTCCGCCCCGCCGCCGGTCAACTCGACCAGATGGGCGACCACATCCGACACGTTCTTCGGATTGACGAAATGGGTCATGCCGAATTTGCGGCCCCACTCTTCCTTGTCATTGTTGATGTCCACGCCGACGATCATGTCGGCCCCGACCATCTTCAGCCCCTGGATGACGTTCAGCCCGATGCCGCCCAGGCCGAAGACCACGGCGTTGGCGCCCGGCTCGACCTTGGCCGTATTGACCACCGCCCCCACGCCCGTGGTCACGCCACAACCGACGTAGCAGGCCTTGTCGAACGGGGCGTCCTTGCGGATCTTCGCCAGGGCGATCTCGGGCAGGACGGTGTAGTTCGAGAACGTCGAACAGCCCATATAGTGGGCGATCGCCTGCCCCTTGTAGCTGAAGCGCGAGGTGCCGTCGGGCATCAGCCCCTTGCCCTGCGTGCCCCGGATGGCGGTGCACAGATTGGTCTTGCGGCTCAGGCAGCTTTTGCACTGGCGACATTCCGGCGTGTAGAGCGGGATCACATGGTCGCCGACCTCGACCGAGGTCACGCCCGGCCCCACCTCGACCACCACGCCGGCGCCCTCATGGCCCAGAATGCTGGGGAAGATGCCCTCGGAGTCCAGACCGTCCAGCGTATAGGCGTCGGTGTGGCAGATGCCCGTCGCCTTGATCTCGACCAGCACCTCGAACGCCTTCGGCCCCTCCAGATCGACCTCGACGATCTCAAGCGGCTTTTTCGCTTCAAAGGCTACGGCGGCACGGGTCTTCATGGGGGAGGGCTCCTGATCTGATCCCGAGGCGTTGCACCCCTTGCCCCCGCTTTCAACCCAAAACACAGTCGGGTCCCTTCTCCCCTTGTGGGAGAAGGTGCCCCCTGAGAAGGGGGCGGATGAGGGGTCTCTCCACGCTTGGCCGGTGTCGGCCTCTTTTCCCTGACCTGTGCCACCCCTCATCCGTCAGGCTTCCCCTGCCACCTTCTCCCGCAAGGGGAGAAGGGACCAATGCCAACCGATGACACTTCATTTCAGTCGATTCAGACTATTCAGACCCTGTTTTCCAAAGGCACCGTCCAGACCATGCAGCACAGAAATATCGTCATCCTGACCGGCGCGGGTATCTCGGCGGAATCGGGCGTGCCGACCTTTCGCGCGTCGGACGGTTTGTGGATGGGCCACCGGATCGAGGATGTGGCGACGCCCGAGGCCTTTCACCGCGACCCGGCGACGGTCCACGAATTCTATAACGCCCGCCGGCGCCAGCTGGCCGAGGTGCAGCCCAATGCCGCGCATCGGGCGCTGGCCGACCTGGCCGTGCGCTGGCCGGGAGCGCTGACGTTGGTGACCCAGAATGTCGATGACCTGCACGCCCGCGCCCATGCCGAGGTGGCGTCCGCCCCGGGCTTTCGCCTGATCCCCATGCATGGCGAACTGCTGAAGGCCGCCTGCACGCGGACGGGGCGCATCTGCGAGTGCCCCGGCGCCCTGACCACCGACAGCGCCTCGCCCCACCACCCCGAGGGCCGCCTGCGTCCGCACATCGTCTGGTTCGGAGAGATGCCGCTCGAGATGGAGGTCATCCACGACGCGCTTCAGGCCTGCGACCTGTTCCTCGCTATCGGCACCTCGGGCGCCGTCTATCCGGCCGCCGGATTCGTCGAGATCGCCCGCCACGCGGGGGCGCGGACCGTCGAACTGAACCTCGAACCCTCGCTGATCTCGGACCTGTTCGACGAGACGCACCACGGCCCCGCGACCGAAGTCGTCCCGGCCTTCGTCGCCACCCTTCAGGCAAGAGGCTAGGTCTCGCCCGCCTCGCGCCGGGCCGCCATCCGGGCCAGCAGGCGCCCGCGTCCCTTGGCCAGCGCGTGGATCACCCCGCGAAAGGTCGCCACCTCCTGCGCGCTGAATCCGGCCCGGCCCAGCATGACGCGCAGGTTCTGGCTCATCGACGGCTTCTTCTCCGGCGGATGAAAGAAGCCGCCCGCCTCCAGCTCGGTCTCCAGATGCTCATACATGCCGACCAGCAGGTCGTTGGACGCCGGCGGGTCGCCCTCGCGAAAGCGCGGCGGCGGGGCATCGAGGATCAGCGTCCGCCACTCATAGGCATTGATCGCCACCGCCTGCGCCAGGTTCAGCGAATGGTGCCGGGGGTCGATGGGGATGGTGGTGATCCCTTGGCTCAGGGCGATGTCGGTGGTCTCCAGCCCCGCCCGCTCACCGCCGAACAACAGGCCGACGCTCAGCCCCGAGGCCCGGTCGTCATACAGCAGGCGCGCCGACTCGCGCGGCGTCCGCACGGGCATCCGCGTCTCGCGCGGGCGGGCTGTGGTCGAAAAGACGGTGTTCAGGTCGGCGATCGCCTCGGCCACGCTGTCGAAGACCCGGACGCCGTCCAGCACCCAGTCGGCGCCCGAGGCCGTGGCCCAGGCCCGGTCCTGCGGCCAGCCGTCGCGCGGGGCCACCAGTCGCAGCTCGGACAGGCCGAAATTGGCCATCACCCGCGCTACCGCCCCGATGTTGTCGGCCAGCTGCGGCTTGTCGAGGATGATGACGGGTGGCGTCGGCGCGGCGGTCTCGCTCACCCGTCAGTCCTGACCGATCATCGACAGCCAGGGGTCGGCGGTGCCGGCTTCAACCTCGGCCACCTTGACCGCGGGCCAGCCGATCGAGCGGGTGCCCGACTCGCGCCAGGCCAGTACGATCAGGTCGCGCAGCTCGCTGGCGCCCGCCGCCAGCCTTTGGGTGGCAAAGTCCACCCCGCGCGGATCGGCCTCGACGAAGCCCCCGGCCTTCTCCAGCCGGTAGAAGGGCACCACCTGGTCCAGCGCGACCAGCAGATAGTCGGCGGTGCGGGCGCGCAGGTCGAACCCGTCCAGACGCGGCGCCGTCATCGCCGCCTCGATGCCCTGCAGATTCACGCGGTCGCGGACAAAGTCGCCCTCGAACAGGCCGTGCGTCTGGCGCGATCGGGTGAAGCCCTCGGGATTGTCCGTATCCCGGTCCCAGCCATTGTAGTGGATCGTCGTGTGCAGCGGCTGCGAACCGTCCGAGATATAGTGCGACAGCATGCCGATATCGCGCAGCAGCAGGGCCTCGCGCCGCAGCCGGTCCTCGCGGTACCAGGCCTGACGCGCCAGGTCGGTCTCGCGCGCCTCGGCGGCCGTCAGCACCCGCCAATAGGCAAAGTCCTGCACCACCTGCAGCCAGGCATCCATGATCGCATAGGGCAGATAGCCCGCGTCATTGACCTTGATCCCGGCCTCCAGCAGCAGGGCGTCATATTCGGACTTGAGCGTCGGCAGGTCGCGGATGTGCGGCCCGGCCTCGGTCATGATGCGGCCGTCCTCGATCATGTCGACGAAATGGGCGGTGTCGCGCTCGCGGCCGTGCGGCTGGCCGGCGCCCTTCCAGCGGTCGGGCTCGCGCGACAGTTCGCCGACCTGGGCGGCGGCCTCGGCCGTCCTCAGAAAGGCGGGCAGTTCCTCGGGCAGGGCCCGCATGGCGGCCTGGCCGACCATCCGGTGACCACTGGCCCCCCAGGCCGCGACCTCGGCGGCGGGCAGAACGATCAGCGTCAGGGCGAGGGCGGTGGCGATCAGGCGTTTCATCAGGGGCGCTCCAGGGACTGGGGGCGGGTTAAATCCATGCGGCGATGGCGTCCAGCGGCTTCTTGTCCAGCGCTGCCAGCGGCACCGTCGCGTCCGCCGCCGGATGGCCAGCCACCAGTAACAGGAACGGCTTTTCCTCGGCGGGTCGTCCGCAGATCTCGCTCAGGAAGCTCATCGGCGCGGGCGTGTGGGTCAGGGTCGCAAGGCCGGCCTTGTGCAGGGCCGCGATCAGCAGGCCCGTGGCGATGCCGACGCTCTCGGTGACATAATAGTTCTTCTTCGCATCGCCCGGCCGGGGCCCGCCGCGCTTCTGGGAAAAGATGGCGATCAGCACCGGTGCGACCTCCAGAAACCCCTTGTCCGGATCGGTGCCCAGCGGCGCCAGCGCCTGCAGCCATTCCTGCGGCGCCTTGGTCTCGTAAAAGGCCTTCTCCTCCGCCTCGGCCGCTTCGCGAATGCGGGTCCGGGCGTCGGCGCTTTCGATCACGGAAAAGAACCAGGGCTGGTGATTGGCGCCCGACGGCGCTGATCCGGCGGTCAGCAGCGCCTGCTCGACCACCGAACGCGGCACCGGTCGGTCCGAGAACTCCCGCACCGTTCGCCGTCGGGCCATCTCCTCGCGAAAGCCTGTGGCGCGAGCGGTGGCCTCATCGTCCGTCAGCGGTGCATAGCCGACCAGCGGGGTGGCGGGGTGGTCTTTCATCGGGCAGGCTCCGTCGCGATCAGCGCCCCTTGATAGACCCGTCCGGCCTCAGGGTTCTACCTGCACCGGAATGACGACCGTCTGCATCTGGCGTTCCGGCTCCCACCCCGGGGCCTCGACCAGCACCAGATCTCCCTCGCCGGGCGCCCCGGCCTTCAGGTGAAAGACGAACCAACTGGCCCCGCCGGTGGCGCCGCCGTCCCGCTGGGCCGTGTCTGTGGGGCCTGTCTCCGTTCCCAGCAGCTCCAGATTGTCCGGCAGAGTGGTGATCTGCCAGTCGAAATTCGAGCTCAACGTCACTGCCATCGTCTGGCCGACGCGAATGTTGGCCGGACCGTCCCACTCGTCGATGACGACCGTCACGGCTTCGGGGATTGGCGGGGGCAGGGACGTGTCCCGGCTGTCCGGCGTCACCCTGTCGCAGGCGGCGAGCGCCAGCACCGCGACGGCGATCCCGGCCAGCATCAGAAGCCTCAGAACACGCATGACTCTTCTCCTCCTGCCGACATCCTGACCCGAGCTGGTCCACAGGCCAACCCACAGGACCTGACCAAGTCCTGCTATCCCTGCCGTCTTCTTGTCCCATTCGGCGAGCAAACACCCGGCGCCGGTCGGTTCGAGGATCGGCGATATGGCGATTCCTCCATGTTCAAGACCCTCGCTCTGGTGCTGGCCCTGGTGACCCCTGCGGTCGCCTCATCCATCGACCCCGTGCCCTATGAAGCGCTGGTCTCGGCCGAAGCCGAGGCCGCCGAACATGGGTTCGCCCCCGATGTCTGGCTGTCCCTGAACGAGGATCAAAAGGCCCTGGCCGTGCGCCCGGCCGACTGGATGCTGTCGGCGCGCATGTATCATGCGGGTGGCGGCGGAGCGACCGGCAACGATTCGCTGGGCTGCCGTCCGATCGCAATGCGCACCGTGGCCACCGACCCGCGCGTTGTGCCCCGCCGCACGCGTCTGTTCATCAAGGAAACGGTCGGCCTGCGCCTCGCTGACGGCACCATCCACGACGGCTACTGGTATGCCTCCGACACCGGCGGCGCCATCAAGGGCAACAAGATCGACCTGTATACCGGTCACGGGCGCGGCTCGATGGCCCCGGTCATGCCGCTGAACATGCGCAGCCTCACGGTCGTCCGCGCCGGCACCTTCGACGGCTGCCCGCCCGCCTGGGACTAAAAGCGGCGCTTGCCCGTCACGGTCTCGAAGAACATCCGCCAGTCGCCCATCAGGCTCCACAGCGGGTATTTGAAGGTCGCGGGCCGGTTCTTCTCGAAGAAGAAATGCCCGACCCAGGCAAAGCCATAGCCGATCACCGGCATGGCCAGCAGCCACCAGGCGTTCCGCGTCACGATCGCCGTCACCAGCACGACCAGCACCAGCGCGGACCCCACCACATGGATCCGCCGGCACGTCCGGTTCGAGTGCTCGTGGATGTAGTACGGATAGAAGGCCTCGAACGAGGCGAACCGTTCCTCAGGGGCGTGCGTGCTCATGGGCAAAGAGTGCGTTGCCTTTTCCGACAGGGCAAGTCCCTGATCCTCCCCCGCCTGCGGGGGAGGGGGACCGCGCAGCGGTGGAGGGGGCGGCTCTAGCCTGCGCGCTTGTGCGGCTTGCCGGTCTTCTTGAACGGCGGCTTGGCGCGGGCCACAGGGGCAGCACCCTCGACCCGGGGCTTGGGCGCGCCGCCCTTGAACGGCGCATTGCCGCGCAGCTTGCCATTGGCCTTGGGATCGCCCTTGGCCTTCCACGGCTTGCGGTCCTCGGCGGGGGCCGCGTCGGTGTTGGGCTGGAAAGGCGGCTTCTTCGCTTTCCATGCCGGACGCGGACGCTCGCCGCCTTCGGCCTCACCCTCGGCGCGGGGCGCATAGGGCTTCTTGACGAAGGGGCGCTTGGGCCGCGCCTCATAGGCATTGTCGGGGGCCGACGACGGGGTGATGGCCACCTCGGGGTTCCTGGCCGCGGCCAGCGCCGACCGGAAGCCTTCGACGGCGGCCCGCGCGATCTCGAACCGGGTCTCGTGCGACAGGATGCGGATCGAGCCGATCTCGCGCTTGGTGATCCCGCCAAGCCGGCAGATCACCGGGATCAGCCACTTGGGATCGGCCTGCTTGCCCTCGCTGTGGCGGCCCACATCGACGCGGAACCAGCTGACCTCATGCGGTTGCAGCCGCTCGGTCGGCCAGGCCGTGGCCGCATCGCCGCGTTCCTTGCGCTCGGGCCGCTCGCCCGGATCGGTCAGGTCCTCGGGCGCCGGCATCTTGGCCCGTTGCAGGCTGATGAAGGCACAGGCGATCTCTTCCGGCGTGCGCTCGGCCATCAGCTTCTTCGCGAGCGCAAAGTCCTCGTCCGCCACCGGCTGGTCAAAGATGGGACCGGAGACCAAGCGAGCTTCGTCCTGGGCGCGGATGGCATCGGCCCCGGGGGCCACGTCCCAGCTGGCGGTGACGCCTGCCGACGACAGCAGCATCTCGGCGCGACGACGTTTCGGATTGGGCACCAGCAGGACGGATACGCCCTTCTTGCCCGCGCGGCCCGTCCGGCCCGATCGGTGCAGCAGGGTCGCCCGGTTGACCGGCAGCTCCGCATGAATGACCAGCCCCAGGTCCGGCAGGTCCAGCCCGCGCGCCGCCACGTCGGTCGCCACACAGACCCGCGCCTGACCGTCGCGCAGCGCCTGCAGGGCGTCGGTGCGCTCGCGCTGGCTCAGCTCGCCCGACAGGCCGACCGAGGCAAAGCCCCGCTCGCGCAGGGCGGCCTGCAGATGCTTGACCGACTCGCGCGTCGAGCAGAACACCAGCGCTCCGGGTGCCTCGAAGAAGCGCAGCACATTGACGACCGCGTGTTCGATCTGGTTCGGCGCGATCCGCATGGCGCGGTATTCGATGTCGCCGTGCGGCTGGCTCTTGTTGGTGGTGTCGATCCGCACCGCATCGCGCTGATAGCGTTTGGCCAGCACGGCGATCTCGCGCGCGATGGTGGCCGAGAACAGCAGCGTCCGGCGCTCGGCCGGCGACTGGTCGAGGATGAACTCGAGGTCCTCGCGAAAGCCCATGTCGAGCATCTCGTCGGCCTCATCCAGCACCGCCAGCTTCAGCTCCGACAGGTCCAGATTGCCGCGGTCGATATGGTCCTTCAGCCGCCCGGGCGTGCCGATGACGATGTGGGTGCCCCAGCCCAGGGCGCGGGCCTCCTTGCGGGCATCCATGCCGCCGACACAGGTGCCGATCTTCGCGTCGGTCCCGGCGTAGAGCCAGGTCAGTTCGGCCGCGACCTGCAGGGCCAGTTCGCGCGTCGGCGCGATCACCAGCGCCAGCGGCTTGCCCGCCTTGCCGAACCGTTCGGCCTCGCCCAGCAGGGTCGGCGCGGCCGCCAGACCAAAGGCGACCGTCTTGCCGGAACCGGTCTGGGCCGAGACCAGCAGGTCCGAGCCTGAATGGTCGCCCTCCAGCACGGCGTCCTGAACCGGTGTCGGCTCGGCATAGCCACGGTCGGCCAGGGCGCGATCAAGCGCGGGATGGGTAGCGGGAAACGGCATCGAAGGTCCTGAACAGCAAGAAGGGTCGCCGAAACGACCGCGCCCGGCCAAGGCGTAAACCTCGGGCCGGGCGGTAAGGGAGGCTGCCTCTATACACGGATAAAGGCCATGGTGGGGCGGTTTTGCGCGAGGCCCTTCCCCGGGGCTCCATTCCGGTGTCAGGTGGGCGCAGACACCGTCCCTTCAGGATCCCCCCCCATGGCCTTTCTCGACATCACCGTCATCCCCGTGCCGACCGCCAACAAGGCCGCCTACCTCCAGCATTCGCGGGACACCACGGTCCATTTCAAACAGGCCGGCGCGCTCAAGGTCACCGAGTGCTGGGGCGAGGACATCCCCGACGGCAAGGTCACCGACTTCAAAAGGGCCGTTCAGCTCAAGACCGACGAGACGGTCGCCGTCGGCTGGATCACCTGGCCCGACCGCGCCACCCGCGACAAGGCCTGGGACGCCCTCATGCAGAACGAAGCCATGATGAAAATGGACATGCCGTTCGACGGCAAGCGCATGATCTTCGCCGGCTTCGACGTCCTGATCGACGGCTAGGCCGCGCCGCCGACACCCCCGCTTGCCACCGCCGCGCGAACCGGGCGACAAGGGCGGGGGGGACGTATGAGCCAACTGCTGATCAATGAATATCTGAACGACCTCGCCACGCTGAAACGCGTGTCGGGCGCGCAGCGCGAGTCTGTCATCCGCGAAGCGTTCAAGGATCTGCTGAAAAAGTGGGGCAAGTCCCAGAACCTCGTCTTCATCCCCGAGCACGAGTTCATCACCACGGCCAAGGTGCGTAACTACGTCGACGGCGCCCTCATGCACGACCTGCGCGTGCCGTTCGGCTATTGGGAGGCCAAGGACGACAAGGACGATCTGGACGCCGAGATCGAAAAGAAATTCCGGCGCGGCTATCCCGACACCAACATCATCTTCGAGGACTCCACCCAGGCCGTCCTGATCCAGAACGGCGTCGAGGTCATCCGCTGCAAGACCGACGACGGCCCCGCGCTCCAGAACCTGCTGGAGCTGTTCTTTGGGTGGCAGCGGCCCGAGATCGCCGAGTTCCGCAAGGCCATTGTCCAGTTCAAGGCTGACCTGCCCGCCGTGTTGGTGGCCCTGCGCCAGCGCATCGACGACGCCTACGCCTCCAACGACACCTTCAAGGCGGCGGCGGCCGCCTTTCTCAAACAGGCCAGAACCGCCATCAACCCGTCGGTCACCATCGACGACGTACGCGAAATGCTGATCCAGCACATCCTGACCGAAGACATCTTCGGCCGCGTGTTCGGCAACGACGACTTCCACCGCGAGAACAACGTCGCCAAGGCCCTGCACACGCTGGACTCCAGCTTCTGGCGCGGCGACGTCAAGCGCCAGACCCTGGCGGCGCTTGAACCCTACTATGCCGCCATCCGCGCCACCGCCGCCCGCATCAGCTCGCACTCTGAAAAGCAGGGCTTCCTGAAGTCGATCTACGAGAATTTCTACAAGGTCTATAACCCCAAGGCCGCCGACAAGCTGGGCGTGGTCTACACCCCCAACGAGATCGTGCGCTTCATGATCGAGAGCACCGACTGGCTCTGCGAGAAGCACTTCAAGAAGTCGCTCATCGACCGGGATGTGAACATCCTCGACCCGGCCACGGGCACCGGCACCTTCATCGTCGAACTGATGGAGCATTTCCGGGGCCGGCCGGAAAAACTGGCCTGGAAATATCTGACCGAGCTCTACGCCAACGAAGTGGCGATCCTGCCCTACTATGTGGCCAATCTGAACATCGAGGCCACCTATGCCGCCATCGTCGGCAAGTATGAGGAATTCCCCGGCCTCTGCTTCGTCGACACCCTCGACAACGTCGCCGCGCTGGGCGTCTATTCCGGCCACCAGCACGACCTGTTCGCCACCATTTCGGACGAGAACTCCGAGCGGGTGAAGCGCCAGAACAGCCGCCGGATCAGCGTCGTCATAGGCAACCCCCCCCTACAACGCCTGGCAGGAAAACTACAATCAGAACAACGCCAACCGGCCCTACGCCCGGGTCGATCAGCGGATCGCCACCACCTACATCAAGGAAGGCACGGCCCAGAACAAGAACAGCGTCTATGACATGTACACCCGCTTCGTCCGCTGGGCGTCGGACCGGGTGAAGGACGAAGGCGTCATCGCCTTCATCATCGGGCGAAAGCCGTTCTCCAAGGCCGCCTATGACGGCTTCCGCAAGGTGATCGCGCGCGAGTTCGCGGAAATCTGGGTCTTCGACCTGGGCGGCGACGTCCGCGACAATCCGAAGCTCTCGGGCACCAAGCACAACGTCTTCGGCATTCAGACCGGGGTGGCGATGGTCTTTCTGGTCAAGAAGAAGGGCCACAAGGGCGGGGCCGTGATCCGTTACGCGCGTCGGCCGGAAATGGAGACAGCGGAGGACAAGCTCTCGGCGATCTCGTCGATCGGCGGCATCAGCAAGCTGGAGGTTCAGACCATCCAGCCTGACAAACAGCACCATTGGCTGGATCAGACCGAGAACGACTGGGAGTCCCTTTTGCCGCTCACTGGCGGGCCGCGCGGCGGCCTCTTTGAAGTCGTGTCCAACGGCATTGAAACGAAAAAAGACGAATGGGTTTACAGCGCGTCGAAGGATGCCCTCAAAGCCAAGGCGCGCAGGCTCGTTGAGGCATACGAAGCTCGGCGAGCGGGAGGTGCGCTGGATACCTCGGTGAAATGGGATCGTGAGTCGGAGCGCCACATCCGCCAAGGGGATAAGGTCACGTATTCGGACGACGCGATTGTTCAAGTGAACTATCGCCCGTTCGCGAAGCGGCATCTGTATTTCGACCGCTGCCTCAATGCCTATCAGTTCCGTGCAGAGGACTTTTTCCCGAAGGGGCGAGCAAACGTCGCGATAGCTTTCAGCGATCCGGGCTTCCGTTCCGGATATTGCTCTCTCGCTTCCACTCTGCCGATTGACCGGCATTTTGGCGCTGCAGTCGATGGCTACCGCTACACGGGCCGTTATCGGTACGTCGGGAAAGATCAAATCGACAACATCACCGACTGGGCGCTGAAACAGTTCACCGACCGCTACGGCAAGGCCGCCGCGATCTCCAAGGACGACATCTTCGCCTACGTCTATGCCGTGCTGCACGACCCGGTGTACCGCGAAACCTATGCCTTGAACCTGAAGCGCGAGTTCCCGCGCATTCCGCTGTACCCCGACTTCAAGCGCTGGCGCGACTGGGGTCAGGCGCTGCTGGACCTGCACATCGGCTATGAGACGGCCAAACCTTTCGCCCTGACCCGCACCGACGCCCCCGATCCGAAGCGTGCCGAAGGCACCACCCCGGCGGTCAAGCTCAAGTCCGACCCCGACAAGGGCGTGGTCGTGCTGGACGCCGATACCCAGTTGTCGGGCATCCCGACCGAGGCCTGGCGCTATCGTCTCGGCAACCGCTCGGCCATCGACTGGGTGCTGGACCAGCACAAGGAAAAGACGCCGAAAGACCCCACCATCCGCGAGAAGTTCAACACCTACCGCTTCGCAGACTACAAGGAGACGGTGGTCGACCTGCTGGCCCGCGTCGTCACCGTCAGCGTCGAAACCGTCGCCATCACCGACGCCATGGCGGCCCTGCCGACGACGGCGCGAGAGCAGAAAACCTGATCCTCCCCCGCGAAGCGGGGGAGGGGGACCGCTTGCGGTGGAGGGGGCGGCCGCTCGCACGATCGCGTCCATCACGCCTTCGCGCTCAGACTACACAGGAAAATGCCGTACCCGCCCCCTCCACCCCTTCGGGGT
>NZ_DDOD01000015.1:25547-64835 GCF_002341485.1 Brevundimonas sp. UBA2503
CTCCCCCATGAATGGGGGAGGATCGTCGACGCCCTACCTGACCCTCACGCCTCTTCCGGCCCCTCCCCCGGCCTGACCCACTCCTTGCGAAACGGCAGGCCCTTCTGGCCGCGCATCTGGTTGCGCACGGTCTCCCACCAGCCGTCGAAAATCTGGTCCAGCGTCTTCAGACTGCCGTCAGCATTCCAGTAGCGGCAGGGTCGGCCGTCGTCTTCTCGATGGCGGATGAAATCCAGCGCCGCGCATTCGGGCCCCAGGTTCTCGGCACGCCAGTGCAGGGCCAGCGCCCCCAGCAGGTCCGGCGGGGTGTTCAGGTCCGACAGCATGCGCCGCGCCGTTTCATCGGCCCGGCTCAGGATGTGGCTCTCCAGCTCGGCGCGCAGGCGGTACAGCTCCTCCTCGGCGGCAATGTCGTCCACGGGCGCCTCCGGGGGCTCGGGGTCGGCCGCCTCTGCACGGCCTACCTCCGGGTGCGGGGTGCCGATGCGGCGGTCCAGCGCCTCGGCCGCCTTCAGCAGGGCGCTGGCCTCGGCGGCCCGTCCCCGCGCCAGCAGGGAGGCCGCCCGCCGCGTCGCCGCCTCCAGCGCCTCGTGCAGGTCTTCGGGCGGGACGGGTGCCTCGGGGGGCGGGGGCAGGGGCAGGGCCGCCTCGACATCGGCTTCCCCGGCCAGACGCCGGTCCTCGGCCTCCGCCTCCTGTTCGGCGGCGGCCATCACCGCCTTGCGGGTCCAGCCCTCGGCATTGGCCTTGAAGCGCAGATTGCCAAGGCCCACGTCGTACCGCCGCGCGACCGAGGCCGCCGGCTCCCCGGCCAGATAGGCCTCCTTCACCCGCGCCCAGACGGCGGGGGATCGCTGCTTGATGATGCGTCGCTCGGTCATGAACACACCCTGGCACGCCCCTGCGTCAAACCCGGACGTGGCGTTGGCAAGGTTGGTCAGTCTTGCAGCCAGGATTGGTCGGTTTGGTCATGGCTAATGTTCATGATATGTTCCTTCTCCCCGTTGTGGGAGAAGGTGTCTCGCGGAGCGAGACGGATGAGGGGGCTGAGGGGCATGTCAAACCAGCCACGCCGCCTCCGGGCCAGAATGACCTTTGCCGAGACGGCGATGTGGACTCGTCTCCGTGACCGGGGGTTCGAGGGCTTCAAATTCCGCCGTCAGACCCGCATCGGCCCGTGGATCGCGGACTTCTGCTGCTACGACCTGAAACTGGTCATCGAGCTGGACGGCGGCATTCATCGCTTGCGCGAGGAGGCGGATCGACGGCGTGACGCCGATCTGACCCGGCGAGGGTTCACGGTGCTCAGATTCGGAAACGAGGCCGTCCTGACCAATCCGAACATCGTGTTCGACGCCATTCGGGCGCATGCCGGGGCCGGCCACCCTCATCCGTCAGGCTCCGCCTGACACCTTCTCCCACGGGGGGAGAAGGAAGACCAAGCCCTACTGCCTACTGCCTGCCCTAGCTATCCAGGAACGACCGCAGTTTCCGCGACCGTGACGGATGCTTCAGCTTTCTCAGCGCCTTGGCCTCGATCTGGCGGATGCGTTCGCGGGTCACGCTGAACTGCTGGCCGACTTCTTCCAGGGTGTGGTCGGTGTTCATGCCGATGCCGAAGCGCATGCGCAGGACGCGTTCCTCGCGCGGGGTCAGCGAAGCCAGCACGCGGGTCGTGGTTTCCCGCAGGTTCGACTGGATGGCCGCATCGATCGGCAGGATGGCGTTCTTGTCCTCGATGAAGTCGCCCAGGTGGCTGTCTTCCTCGTCGCCGATGGGGGTTTCGAGACTGATCGGTTCCTTGGCGATCTTCAGGACCTTGCGGACCTTTTCCAGCGGCATGGCCAGTTTTTCGGCCAGCTCTTCGGGCGTCGGCTCGCGGCCGATCTCGTGCAGCATCTGGCGGCTGGTGCGGACGATCTTGTTGATCGTCTCGATCATATGCACCGGGATACGGATGGTCCGCGCCTGGTCGGCGATCGAGCGGGTGATCGCCTGACGGATCCACCAGGTCGCATAGGTCGAGAATTTATAGCCGCGGCGGTACTCGAACTTGTCGACCGCCTTCATCAGGCCGATGTTGCCTTCCTGAATAAGATCAAGGAATTGCAGGCCGCGGTTGGTGTATTTCTTGGCAATCGAGATCACCAGGCGCAGGTTGGCCTCGACCATTTCCTTCTTGGCCTGACGGGCCTCGCGCTCGCCCTTCTGCACCTTCTGGACGATGCGGCGATAGTCGTCGATCGGCAGGCCGGCCTCGCTGGCCACGGCGGCGACATCGCCGCGGATCTGGCCGATCTGGGCCGATTCATTCTCGCTGAACTTGGTCCAGCGCACGCCCATGTCCTTGACCCGCTCGCTCCAGTCGGGATCCAGCTCGGCGCCGAAATAGGCCTTGAGGAATTCGGGGCGCGAGATGCCATAGCTGTCGGCGAGGCGCAGCAGACGCCCTTCCAGCGAGATCAGGCGCTTGTTGATCGCATACAGCTGCTCGACCAGGGCCTCGATGCGGTTGTTGTTCAACTTCATCGACTTCAGGCGGTCCGAGATCGACTTGGACAGGGCCTCATAGGCCTTCTGGTCCTTGGCCGACAGGGCCTCACCCTTCAGCCGCGCCTCGACCAGCTTGTCCTGCAAGCGACGGAAGCCGCCAAAGTCGTTGGCGACCGCGTCCAGGACTTCCATGACGCCGTCGCGCAGCTCGGCCTCGAGTGCCGAGATCGACATGCCGCCGCCGTCATCAAAATCGTCCTCGTCCTCTTCTTCCTCGGCCTCCTTTTCCGCTTCTTCAGCGGTGCGGGGGGGCTTGGGCTGGCCGGGGATCGGCTGCGGCGGCTGGTTGTGCGGCAGGCTGGCGGGGTTCAGCACGCCATAGGTGGCGTCCAGGTCGATGACCTCGCGCAGCAGGATGCGGTTGTTCAGCAGTTCGTCGCGCCACACCATGATGGCTTCGAACGTCAGGGCGCTTTCGCACAGGCCCGAGATCATGGCGTCGCGGCCGGCCTCGATGCGCTTGGCGATGGCGATCTCGCCCTCGCGGCTCAGCAGCTCGACCGAGCCCATCTCGCGCAGATACATGCGCACGGGGTCGTCGGTGCGGTCATAGGTCGGCTTGGCGTCGGTCTCGGAGACCGAGGTCTCGGCCTTTTCGGCCACGTCGGTGCCCTGGGCGGCCTCGCCGTCCTCCTCGGCCTCGACGACGTTGACGCCCATCTCCGACAGCATGGCCAGGGTGTCCTCGATCTGGTCCGGCGTGACCTCTTCCGAGGGCAGCACCTTGTTCAGATCTTCCATCGTCACATAGCCACGCGTCTTGGCCTGTTTGATAAACTTTTTGACTCCGGCATCGGTCAGATCGAGCAGGGGCCCATCATTCGGGGCGTCATTGTCCTGCGTGTCCGTCTGCGCACTCATCCCGTTTTCCGTCTCCGACCCGCCGCAGCCTGTGGCTATCCGGCACTATATGAACAGGAAAACGTCCGCGGCCCCGTTAGGCTCCTGCGGCATCTTCCCAAAGGCTTCCCGACTTGATCGCACGCCGCAGGGCATCACGCTCTGCCTTCAACTGGGTGAAGGCAGAGCTGTCGAACGCCCGATGGGCCTCCGACTTTGCCATGGCCAGCGCCCGCTCCAACGCGGCAATGCGCGTCAGGGCGTCAAACGCCTGCGACCACAGGGTCCGTGCCTCGCCGAGGGGCAGATCTTCTGCCAGGAAGGGCGCACCGGACTTTGCCGCCGCCTTCTCGACCTCGTGCAACAGGGCATCGTGACCCGATTGGGCCAGATGGCGACGAAGGGCGACAGAGTCAAGGATCAAGCCGCCGGTGCCGTGCGCCAATTTTCGACGGGCAGACCCGGAACGCGCCGGAATTCGCGCTCATTATCCGTCACCAGTATGCAACCCAGCGACAGGGCCTGGGCGGCGATCAGCAGGTCATGGTCGCCAACGGAAGCGCCCTGTGCCTCCAGATCGGCCCGGATGTGCCCGTAAATCTGGTCGGCAGGGGGCTCAAACGGCTTGATCGGAACCTGCCTCAGAACCGTGTCGACGCGTTGGCCCAGTCTCGTCGAGCCGCGCTTGGCGGCCCCATAGCGCAACTCGGCCGCGACGATGACACTGGTGCACACCTGCTCGAGACCCACCAATGCAAAGCGCCCCGCGACCTCGCCTCCGGGATCGCGGATCAGATCAGAGATCGCATTGGTGTCGAGGAGATACAGCGTCAAAGGTCAAACGGCCGGGGCGCCTGCCGAGGAATGCGCGGCAAGGTTTCATCTTCTCGCAGTGGAGGTTCTTTTGCCCATTCGGCAAGAATTTCGACCAGAGTCCTTTGCTGAACGGGAAGTTCGATGATCAGGCGATCCCCCTCCTGACGCATCACGGCCTCGTCCCCCGGCAGTTCAAACTCACGCGGAATGCGCACGGCCTGATTGCGACCATTGCGGAACAGCTTGACCTGACGCGATGTGCTCATACGGCGAGATTAGCATAGGCCGAGGCATAGGCCAACTTCAGCTCGCGAAGCCCCCCATCCACCGCTCGTTGGAGAGCGAGTAGATCGTGCGCCGGAGAGCGTCACGTTCCGATTTCAGTCTACTCAAAGTGTCCAGCCCTGATGGTGTGTCGATGTTCTGTTTTGCTGCTTGGACCGCAGCATCGAGTGTTTGGAGGCGCATGAGTAGGATGAAGGCGTTCTTCCATTCGGCTTCCTGTTCTTCCGATGGATCGCCGTGCGATTTTAGGAATGGTGCACCAGACTTAAGAGCCGCCCGTTCAACACGATGCAACAGATCTGAAAAGCTTCGAGAATTCAAATATGATTGCAATCCGCCAGTCGTGATCTCGGCGCCAGACATGTGATGTCGGACCAGTTCCTGAGCCAAAGCGTCGAGGTCAGGGTGACCAAAGCCAAACGTGGCCAAGTCTTCAAGATGGCTTTCGACTCTAGCAGGAACCTCCAAGGCGCCTTGGGCAATCGCTGCTATTACAGGATCTAAGGCGAGGTTCAGAGATCTCAGAACCTCGGCTCCCTCAGGTGTCTGGCCAGCCAGAGGGGGCGGGGCGCCCCGTCTCCAATTGCCGGAGGGGCGCCCGTCGTTGCGGGGGGCATACTTCGCGCCACGTCCCGGCATGACGGCGTCGAACCGCTCGAACAGGTCACGGCGATATTGCTCGGCCAGATCGCGGTCGGTAATGGCCTCGGTCGCCTGACGCAGGCGCGCCTTCAGACCGGCACGACGCTCGGGCGTGTCGAGGGTTTCGGCCTCGGCTTCTTTCTGGAACAGGACCTCGACGAACGGCCGTGTGCGGGACAGGGCCTCGCGCAGGGCCGGAGCCCCGGCATCGCGCAGCATGTCATCGGGGTCGCGCCCGTCGGTCAGCAGGCAGAACCGAAAGCTCCGCCCCGGCTTCAGCAGGGGCAGGGCGCGTTCAACCGCGCGGCCAGCGGCGCGCTGACCGGCGGCATCCCCGTCAAAACATAGCACCGGCTCGGGCGTGACCCGCCACAGCCGCGCCATCTGTTCCTCGGTCAGGGCCGTGCCCATGGGGGCGACCGCCGGAATGCCCGCCCGCTGACAGGCGATCACGTCCATATAGCCCTCGACCACCACCAGACTGGCCTGTTTCGAGGTGCCCAGCAGCTTGCGGGCCTCGGGCATGCCGTAAAGGGTCGCCCCCTTGTGAAACAGCGGGCTTTCCGGGCCATTCAGATATTTGGCCCGGTCGTCGGGGTTCATGGCCCGGCCGCCAAAGCTGACCACCCGGCCCCGGTCGTCAAGGATGGGAAAGATCAGCCGGTCGCGAAACCGGTCATAGGGGGCGCCGCCGCCCTCGGGCGCGATCAAGAGGCCCGCCTCGACCAGATCGCCGGGTGTGGCCCCCTTCTGGATCAGGGCGGTCTTCAGGCCGTCGCGGTCATTGGGCGCATAGCCCAGACCGAACCGCTCCCACTGGTCCTCAGGCAGGCCGCGCTTCTTCAGATATTCGCGTGTGCTGGCGCCGACCGACCGGCGTAGATTGGCCGAGAACCACTTCATGGCCAGCTCGGTCCAGCCGAACAGGGTGGTGCGGCGCTGTTCGCGGGCCGCGGCCTGCGGGTCCTCCGCGGGCAGGGCCATGCCCGCTTCATTGGCAAGCCGCTCGACCGCTTCGACAAAGCTCAGGCGCTCGGTCTCCTGCAGGAAGCTGATGATGTCGCCGTGCTTGCCCGAGCTGAAGTCGTGGAAGAAGCCCTTCTCGTCATTGACGAAGAAGGACGGGCTCTTTTCCTTGGTGAAGGGCGACAGGCCGGCGAACTCGCGGCCCTGACGCTTCAGCTTCACCGTGCGGCCGATCACGTCCGACGGCCGCAGCCGGGACTTGAGCTCCTCGATGAATCGTTCGTCGAATTTCAAGGGATGCCTTGGCTGATGTCTCTCGCCTTGAAGATGAAATTGTAAACATAATCAGGCGTGTCGACGGCCTGGCGATGCTGACGATCCGGGTCAAACGCTGCGATACCGGTCAGCTGACCCCCTTCAAGGAAGAAGGCATCATAGCCCATGGCCTCGACCTCGGCGATGGCCTGCTCGATCGGCACGCCGGTGTGGCGTTCCTCGATCTCGATCAACAGGGTGGGGCGGTCCCGCATCAGCGTCGCCCGGGCCCCGGCCAGCACGGCAGCCTCATGGCCCTCGACATCAATCTTGATGAAGCCACAGGGCGGAAGGTCGAGGTCGTCGAGGCGGACAGTCTCGACATCCACGACGCCAGTCTCGACCCCCGGCTGCTGATCGGGAACCAGCGTCGCCCGCTGATTTGAATAGCCACGTGCCGATCGCGGTACATAGAGCGACGACCCGCCGTCCCTGTCCGACAGAGCCAGGGGATAGGTCACCGCATTGGCGGGCCGGGCGGCGTCCAGAATGGCAAAGATCTTGGGGTTGGGCTCGAACGCATGAACCTCGGGGCACAGGGCCGCCATCTGCCGGGTCCAGACGCCGCGGTTGGCGCCCACATCAATGGCGATACGGGCCGGATCGACCAGCTGCGGCAGCAGGTGAATCTCCGTCTCGCCCTTGCGCAGCTCGCGGGCGACGATCCGGTCCAGTTCCTGACGGGGGCTGAAGAACAGCCGCTTCAGTTTTTCGACAAGGGTCGAGGGGGGGACCCAGCTCACGCTCCGGCCTTCATCAGGTCCGCGAACCGCCCGAACAGATACAGGCTGTCCGTCGGCCCGGGGCTGGCCTCGGGGTGGTGTTGCACGCTGAACACCGGCTTGTCTTTCAGCATCAGACCGCAGTTGGTGCCGTCAAACAGGCTGACATGGGTTTCGGTCACCGTGGCCGGCAGGCTGTCGCGATCGACGGTGAAGCCATGATTCATGGACACGATTTCGACCTTGCCGGTGGTCAGGTCTTTGACCGGGTGGTTGGCGCCGTGATGGCCCTGATCCATCTTGACCGTTTTCGCGCCCATGGCCAGCGCCAGCATCTGGTGGCCCAGACAGATGCCCATGAGGGGTGTGCCCGACGCGACCAGTTTCTTGATCTCCGGCACCGCATATTCGCCGGTGGCCGCCGGATCGCCCGGGCCGTTCGACAGCACGACGCCATCGGGCTTGCGCGCCAGAATGTCCTCGGCCGAGGTGGTGGCGGGCACGACGGTGATCTTCGCACCCGTAGAGGCCAGCGCCCGCAGAATGTTCTTTTTCACGCCATAGTCGATGACCACCACCGACTTGTCGGCGGCCTGGACACGCGGATAGCCCTCGGGCCAGTCCCACAGGCCCTGATCCCAGTCGAAGGCCTGAAGCGTCGAGGCGTCCTTGGCCAGATCCAGCCCGACCAGCCCCTGCCAGGCGCGGGCCTGTGCCACCAGGGCATCCAGATCGAACTGTCCGTCGGCGGCGTGGGCGATCACCGCATGCGGCGCGCCGCTTTCACGGATGCGGGCGGTCAGGGCCCGGGTGTCGACCCCGGCCAGCCCCACCACATTGCGGCTCTTCATCCAGTCGTCGAAGGACTGGCCCGCGCGCCAGTTGGCTGGCGTCGTCGGTACGTCGCGGAAAATGGCGCCGCGCGCCGAGGTGGCCGCGCTCTCGCCCATCTGTTCGACGTCTTCGGCATTCACCCCGACGTTGCCGACGTGCGGAAAGGTGAAGGCCAGGATCTGGCTCATGTAGGACGGGTCGGTCAGGATTTCCTGATAGCCGGTCATGGCGGTGTTGAAGACGACTTCGCCCAAGGCGGAGCCCTCGGCCCCGCAGCCAAGGCCCTGCAGGATGGTGCCGTCAGCGAGCGCCAGCACGCCGGTTACGCCGGGGAGGGTTCGGGTCATGGCGGCATCCTATCGCGGAGTTCGCCCCGGCGCACCCGTCGCGTATCGACAGGGGCCGGAAGCGGCCGGGTGTTAGGGGCCATACCCGATCCGGTCAACCTCTGCCGCTACAGGCTGAGCGGTTCCATGGGGGCAAGGACGGCGTGGGTGGCCCCGGCCTCATGCGCCGCAGGGGCCCAGTCCGGCCTCAGATTGACCAGCAGCACCGTCGGTGCGACCTGTCGGGCGGTTGCGATCAGGTCGCGGGCCTCGGCCTTGCCCTCGGGCGACAGGTGATCCACTCCGGCGAAATCGAGGCACAGGCAGGAGGCTCGCGTCTCCGCCGCCTGACGGACGATACCGATATCCGGCGCGGCGTGCAGGATCATGCCGATCGGCCCGGACTGGAACTGTTCGATGACCTCGGCCACCGCCTCGAGGCGCGAAGTCTCGGTGCCACCCATGATTTCCATCGACAGCCCGGCCGGACGTGTCTCGTCGCTGGTGCCGGCATACAACAGGGCAAATCGACCGTGGCTGGTCGCCAGCGTTCGCCAGAAGACCGGCAGGACGCCCGTCAGGCCCGGCGTGCGACGCAGCAGCTCCAGACCGATCCGCAAGGTCTGCAGGTCGATCCGGCGCAGGTCCGCGCCTTCCAGCGTGCCGCGACCGAACAGGTTCAGCCCGGCCTCGCCCCCTGTATGGCGGATGATCCGGCGCACGCGACGGGACACCGCCTGTCCGCTGTCCAGAGCGACAATGTCCTGGGCGATCAGGCTGACCGCCAGGCCCCGCCGTCCGCGCGTGACCAGTTCAAAGCCCGCCTGCTGGGCATCGAAATGCAGAGGCGCTTGCGACGCGCCACTCATGCCCGTCATGGTAGTGTCTTTGAACCCGGCGGAGTCCACCGGGTCATAAGGAAAGGTCCCCATTGGCCACCTCCAGGTGACAGTCGGTCCCCGACGCCTGCAGGATGCGCTCCGGATCGTCTACGGAGCATCAACAAAGGCGGTGAAGCACCTGTTCACCATGCGCCCCGCTCAGGCGGGGATGCGCTGGCCGTCCCAGGCGAACACGCCCCCGCTGTCTGCGGGTTCCAGCCCGTCGATGACCGTCAGCAGGGCCGCTGCGGAATGTTCGGGCGTGAACAGCTTTTCCGGCGCGACTCCGGACTGAAACGGCGCGCTCAGCTCTGTCGCCACCGTACCGGGATGCAGGCCGACGACGATCCCGGCCTTGTGGGTCCGTCCGTGCTCAATGGCCAGATTGCGGATCAGCATGTTCAGCGCCGCCTTCGACGCCCGATAGGCGTGCCAGCCGCCCAGCCGGTTGTCACCGATCGACCCAACCCGCGCCGACAGGGCGGCGAACACGCCTCGGCCGTCGCGGGGCATCAAGGGCAGGAGATGTCTGGCCACCAGCGCCGGGCCGATGGCATTCAGGCGATAGTCGCGCATCAGATGCTCGGCCGTCAGGGCGCGATAGCTGCGCTCGGGTGAGTGGTCGCCGTGCAGCACCCCCGTGGCCACGATAACAAGGGCAGGGGGCGGCCCATCGGCGATCCGCGAGGCCGCTGCGGCGATCGACTCCTCATCCTCCAGATCCAGCCCGGTGCCCGAGCGTGACAGAGCGTGGACGACCGCATGGTGGCCCGCAGCCTCCAACTGCCGGACCAACGCCGAGCCGATGCCGCCCGACGCCCCTATCACGACCGCAGATGTCTCGCTCATGGCCTCTCCCAAACGCCTGATTCCGGTGTTAGGCAGCGCGCCATGCGCATCACCACCCTCGGCCTCGATGCCGACGACACCCTCTGGCACAATGAGACGATCTTTCGCCTCACCCAAGCCCGCTTTCTCGACCTTCTGACCGATCACGACAATGCGGTGATCGCGCACAGGCTGGCCGAGGTCGAGCGCCGCAACCTGCGCCTCTACGGCTATGGGGTGAAGGGCTTCACCCTGTCGATGATCGAGACGGCAATGGAGCTGTGCGACGGCGATCCCCCGTCCTCGGCCATCCGCGAGATCCTGGCCGCCGGTCGGGAGATGCTGGCCCATCCGGTCGAGACCCTGCCGGGCGTGGCCGAGACCCTGGCGCAGTTGACCGACTCCTATCGGCTGGTGCTGGTGACCAAGGGCGACCTGATGGATCAGGAACGCAAGCTGGCGGCCTCCGGGCTGGGTGAGCTGTTCTCGGGTGTCGAGATCGTCTCGGAAAAGGACCGGTCCACCTATGAGCGGGTCTTCGCCCGCCACGGCACCGGCCCGGAAGAGGGGGTGATGGTCGGCAATTCCATGCGCTCGGACGTGCTGCCCGCGCTCGAGGCCGGCGCCTGGGGCGTGCACATCCCCTATGAGGTCACCTGGGCCCACGAACTGGCCGACGCGCCCGAAGGCCACCCGCGCTACGTCACCCTGGCCCGCTTCGACGAACTGCCTGAATGGCTTGCGCGGATTGAACGCACCGCTGACTGAATCAGCCCTTGCTAGCGGGCCCCCGCGTCTTTAGACCGGCCGCTTAACCGACAACCAGACGTGACCGCGCCGGGGGCCCTCCCTCCGTCGGGTTTTCGTGCGCCAGAGGACCGCCGTTCCGTGACCGCTGCCGATATCCCGCATGACGAGCGTGATGCCATGATCCGGGCGGCCCTGGCGGAGCATGGCGACAGCGGCATCACCCCGCGCCACACCCTGTTCTACTTCTATGGCGAGGGTGACCACGACGATCTGAACGAGGTCGCCCGCCGCGCCGGTTTCCTGACGCGCGGGTCCGACGACTCGACCATTCTGGAGACGACCATGGCGGTGGACGAAGCCTCGTTCGCGCCCGTCTCCGCCATGATGCAATCCTGGGCCGCGGCCTTCCAGCTGGACTATGACGGCTGGGAGTGCGCGGTCGTGACGAACTGACAAGAAGAGGCCGCGATGCCCAGACGCACAGACATCCAGTCGATCCTGATCATCGGCGCCGGGCCGATCATCATCGGTCAGGCCTGCGAGTTCGACTATTCGGGCGTGCAGGCCTGCAAGGCGCTGAAGGCCGAGGGCTACCGGGTCATTCTGGTCAACTCGAACCCCGCCACCATCATGACCGACCCGGAGGTGGCCGACGCCACCTATATCGAGCCGATCACGCCCGAGTTCGTCGAAAAGATCATCGAGAAGGAACGCCACGTCCTGCCCGGCGGCTTTGCCCTGCTGCCGACCATGGGCGGCCAGACAGCGCTGAACACGGCCCTGGCGCTGGATGCCTCGGGCGCGCTGGCCCGGCATGACGTCGAGATGATCGGCGCCCGGGCCGAGGTCATCGACAAGGCCGAGGACCGCCAGAAATTCCGCGACGCCATGGACACGCTGGGACTGGAAAGCCCCCGCTCGCGCGCCATCCACCACATCGACGAGGCCGAGGAGGCGCTGGAGTTCGTCGGCCTGCCCGCCATCGTCCGCCCGTCCTTCACCCTGGCCGGGACCGGCGGCGGCATTGCCTACAACGTCGAGGAATACCGCGAGATCGTCGAGCGCGGCCTCGACCTGTCGCCGACCACTGAGGTGCTGATCGAGGAAAGCGTCCTGGGCTGGAAGGAGTATGAGATGGAGGTGGTCCGCGACAAGGCGGACAACTGCATCATCATCTGCTCGATCGAGAACATCGACCCGATGGGGGTCCACACCGGCGACAGCATCACCGTCGCCCCCGCTCTGACGCTGACAGATAAAGAGTACCAGCGGATGCGCACGGGCTCGATCAACGTCTTGCGCGAGATCGGCGTCGAGACCGGCGGCTCGAACGTTCAGTGGGCCATCAATCCGGCCGACGGCCGCATGGTGGTGATCGAGATGAATCCGCGCGTGTCGCGGTCATCGGCGCTGGCGTCCAAGGCCACGGGCTTTCCGATCGCCAAGGTCGCCGCCCGTCTGGCCGTCGGCTATACGCTTGACGAACTGACCAATGACATCACCGGCGTGACCCCGGCCTCGTTCGAGCCCTCGATCGACTATGTGGTCACCAAGATCCCCCGTTTCGCCTTCGAGAAATATCCGGGCTCCGAGCCGCTGCTGTCGACCTCGATGAAGTCGGTGGGCGAGGTCATGGCCATCGGCCGGACCTTCCAGGAATCCATGCAGAAGGCCCTGCGCGGGCTGGAAACCGGCCTGTCGGGCTTTGACGAAATCGAGATCGACGGCACCACCGATACCGAGGACGAAGGCGCCATCCGCGCCGCCGTCGTCCGCGCGCTGGGCACGCCCACGCCCGACCGCATCCGCGTCATCGCCCAGGCCTTCCGCCACGGCCTGACGGTCGAGGAGGTCCAGGCTGCCTGTGCCTATGAGCCGTGGTTCCTGCGCCAGATCCAGGAGCTGATTCGCGACGAGGGCCATCTGCGGGTCCGGGGCCTGCCCACCGACCCCCGCGCCTTCCGCCAGCTCAAGGCCAAGGGCTTCGCCGATGCCCGCATCGCCGCCCTGACCGGCACGACCGAGGCTGCGGTGCGCAAGGCCCGCCGTGCGCTGGACGTCCGCCCGGTATTCAAGCGGATCGATACCTGCGCCGCCGAGTTCGCCTCGGCCACCGCCTATATGTATTCGACCTATGAGACCGGCGCCGTCGGTCAGGTCCCGGAGTGCGAATCCCGCCCGTCGGATCGGAAGAAGGCCATCATCCTCGGCGGCGGTCCCAACCGGATCGGGCAGGGGATCGAGTTCGACTACTGCTGCTGTCACGCGGCCTTTGCCTTTGCCGAGATCGACGTCGAGTCGATCATGGTCAACTGCAACCCCGAGACCGTTTCGACCGACTATGACACCTCGGACCGCCTGTATTTCGAGCCGCTGACGGCCGAGGATGTGCTGGAGCTGATCGACGTCGAGCGCCGGGCCGGTGAGCTGATCGGCGTGGTCGTGCAGTTCGGCGGCCAGACGCCGCTGAAGCTGGCCCATGCCCTGCACGAGGACGGCGTGCCGATCCTGGGCACGTCGCTGGACTCCATCGATCTGGCCGAGGACCGCGAGCGTTTCCAGGTCATGCTGCATGACATCGGCCTGATGCAGCCGCCCAACGGCCTGGCCCGCAGTGCCGAAGAAGCCGCGCAGAAGGCGGACGAGGTCGGTTATCCGGTCGTTCTGCGGCCCTCCTATGTGCTGGGCGGCCGCGGCATGATGATCGTTCACGACCGGGAACAGCTGGACCGCTATGTCGGCGAGGCCATGCGGGTGTCGGGCGACGATCCCGTCCTGATCGACCACTATCTGAACCGCGCCACCGAGGTCGATGTCGACGCCCTGTGCGACGATGAGATGGTATTCGTGGCCGGGGTTCTCGAACACATCGAGGAAGCCGGCGTCCACTCGGGCGACAGCGCCTGTTCCATGCCGCCCTATTCCCTGTCCGCCGAAGTGGTGGCCGAGCTGATGCGCCAGACCGAGGCCATGGCCAAGGCGCTCAAGGTGCGCGGGCTGATGAATGTCCAGTTCGCCATCGAGGAGCCGCACTCCGACACGCCGCGCATCTTCGTGCTGGAGGTCAATCCGCGCGCCAGCCGCACGGCGCCCTTCGTCGCCAAGACCATCGGCCAGCCGATCGCCGCCATCGCCGCCAAGGTCATGGCCGGCGTGCCGCTGGCCTCATTCGGCCTCGAGCACCGCCCCTATGACCATATCGCGGTCAAGGAAGCGGTCTTCCCCTTCGCCCGCTTTGCCGGGGTCGACACGGTTCTGGGACCCGAGATGCGCTCGACCGGCGAGGTCATGGGCCTGGACTGGAAGCGCGAGGGCGAGCCCGACATGGCCGACGCCTTTGCCCGCGCCTTTGCCAAGAGCCAGATCGGCGGCGGCACCACCCTGCCGATCCAGGGTTGCGCCTTCGTCTCGGTCAAGGACTCCGACAAACCCTTCATCGTCGAGCCCGTCGCCCTGCTGCTGAAACAGGGGTTCGAGGTGATCGCGACGGGCGGCACCCACGCCTGGCTGGTCCAGCAGGGCCTGCCGGTCGGCCATGTGAAAAAGGTGCTGGAAGGCCGCCCCAACATCGTCGACGCCATGAAGAACCGCGACGTCCAGCTGGTCTTCAACACCACCGAGGGCAAACAGTCCCTGCAGGACAGTTTCAGCCTCAGGCGGACGGCCCTGATGATGAAGATCCCCTACTACACCACCACCGCCGGGGCGCTTGCCGCCGTCCATGCCATCGCCGCCATCCGAAACGACGATCTGGACGTCCGCCCCCTGCAGGCCTACGCCTGACGGTTCGCATCGGAGCGCCAGCCATGATCACCGTGCACCACCTGAACGACAGCCGGTCCCAGCGGGTGCTGTGGCTGCTCGAGGAACTGGGCCTGCCCTATGAGGTCAAACGCTATCAGCGCGATGCCAAGACCATGCTGGCGCCGCCCGAGCTGAAGGCCATCCACCCGCTGGGCAAGTCTCCGGTGGTCGATGACGGCGACATCCGCGTCGCCGAAACCGGCGCCATCGTCGACTATCTGGTCGAGACCCACGGAAAGGGTCGGCTGGCGCCCCCGTCCGGAACCGAGGCCGGTCGTCGCTATCGCTACTGGCTGCACTATGCCGAGGGCTCGGCCATGCCGCCGCTGCTGCTGAAGCTGGTGTTCAGTCAGCTGCCGAAGCGCGCGCCGGGTCTGGTGCGGCCTCTGGTCAACTCGATCGCCGGAAAGGCCCAGTCGGGCTTCATCGATCCCCAGCTGCAGGCCCACATCGATTTCTGGGAAGCCGAGCTGACCGCCCATCCGTGGTTCGCCGGTGGGGCCTTTTCCGCCGCAGACATCATGATGAGCTTTCCGATCGAGGCCGGGGCGACCCGCATCTTCGGCTTTGACCGTCGCCCGAAGTTGAAGGCCTTCCTTGAGACCATCCATGCGCGCCCTGCCTATCAGCGGGCGCTCGAGCGAGGCGGACCTTATAGCTACGCCTGAGGGCAAGGGCCGTCCCGGCGTGTTGCGCGGAACACGGTCGAGGCGGCATCTTCACAATCGCGTTGATCGCGCGGCGCCCCGTGAAACCGCAGGAGGCAGGACGACGTTACTCCATCATGAAGATCGCAGCTCTCTATCTCATCGCCCTGGCACTGGTGGTCATCGCCTTCAGTCTGGCGCTGATGTTCGCCAAGCTGGCGCTGGTGTCCGCAGCCTTCATGGTTGTGGCCCTCGCAGCCCTTGCGTGGCTGACCCGCAGTCTGATCCAAAAGGTGCGTCGCACAACGATACGTCCAACCGCTTGAGTTCAGCGAGATCGTGACCTATCCTTTTTGCCCCGGTCGCGCGCGCCCCGCGACCTTCTACCAAGGTTGATCTTCCTCTCCGCAGTTGGGCGAAACAAGAAACTCACCACCCTATGGAAAAAGTGCCGATGACGGCCCCGGGCTATCGCGCCCTGGACGATCAGCTCAAGCAATTGAAGTCCGTGGAACGTCCCGCGGTGATTTCGGCGATCTCGGAGGCCCGTGAGCACGGCGACCTGTCCGAGAATGCCGAGTATCACGCCGCCAAGGAACGTCAGGGCTGGATCGAAGGCCAGATCGCCGAGATCGAGGACCGCATGTCGCGGGCCCAGGTTATCGACGTGTCCAAGCTTTCGGGCGATCAGGTGAAATTTGGCGCCACGGTCACCGTCGTCGACGAGGACACCGAGGAAGAGGCCCGTTACCAGATCGTCGGCGAGCACGAAGCCGATGTGAAACAGGGCCGGATCTCGATCACCTCGCCCCTGTCGCGCGCCATGATCTCGAAGGAGGTCGGTGATGTCGTCGAGGTCAACACGCCCGGCGGCGTCAAGGCCTATGAGATCCTCAAGGTCGAGTGGATCTGACGAGCGACAGCGCGTCTTCCCTCCGGATCCGGGTCGTCTCTGACGGCCGGGCCGGCATCCAGAATCAGGCGCTTGGACTGGCCGAGGCCGTCCAGCGCCTGCGTCCGGCCGACATTGAAATCTGCCGTATCGGTTGGGGATCCGCCTTCGACAAATGGCCCTCCGCGCTGAAACAGCCGTGGATGCGCGATCCCGAGTCCGATCCCGTGCTGCCGTCCGACGGCGCCCCCTGGCCGGATATCTGGATCGCGACGGGCCGCGCCTCCCTGCCGCTCTCGTCCCGGGCCGTGACCGCCGGACCCGGTCGTCCCTTTGTCGTTCAAACCCAGGATCCGCGCTGGCGGACCGACCGGTTCGATCTGGTCGTCGCCCCCGAGCATGACGGCCTCAGCGGCGCCAATGTGGTCTCGATCCTCGGCTCCCCCCACCGCATCACCCCCGTCCGCATCGCGGATGCGGTAGCAGCCTTTTCCGATCGCCTTGATCCTTTGCCGCGTCCCCGCGTGGCCGTGCTGGTCGGAGGACGCTCGGCCAGTCACGACCTGCCGCCCGACCATGCCGCCCGGTTGGCCGACCAGATCGCCGGGGCGGTCCGCGCCGTCGGCGGCTCGGTCATGGTCACCCTGTCGCGCCGCACCCCGCCCGAGGCCGTGGCGATTCTTCGCGAAAGGCTGGCGGTCGTCCCCGGCTGGATTTGGGACGGGCAGGGGGACAATCCCTATTTCGCCTTCCTCGGCGCCGCCGACCATGTGCTGGTCACCGAGGACAGCGCCAATATGGCCGCCGAGGCCGCCTCGACCGGTCGCCCGGTGCACCTGCTGCCCATGGTGGCGCGCAAGTCGCAGCCCAAGTTCGACCGCCTGCGCGAGGCTCTCGTCACCCGCGGTCTGGCGCGTCCGTTCGACGGCACGCTGGATTTTCCGGCCACACCGCGCGTGCCACTGGCCGAGACGGACCGGGCCGCGCGGCTACTACTGGCGCGCTACGACGCCTTTCGGGCCTGAGCTAGAACGACAGGCGCGCGGTATTGATGTCGCCGCGCTGACAGGCCGGCGCGCCTTCCGTCGTGGTCGATACGCCGACCGCGGCAAGTTCGGCGATGAAGGTCTCACCCGAATCCAGACGGGCCGGCGCCGCCTCGCCCTCGGCGGGCGGGGTTTCCGGCTCGGGCGGTTGTTCGGGGCGGCACATGCGGATGGCCGGGGTGGCTCGCCAGCGGGACAGGGCCCAGACTGCCCGGGCGCGGGCCGCCGGATCGCCCAGATCGACCGTGTCGAACAGCTGCACCGGCGGCGTGACCAGCACCGACAAGCCCTCGAACCTCTGGGTCAAGGCTGTCTCCAGCGCATAGGCGCTCTGCAGGTTCAGCCCCGCCTCGGGCCGCAGCAGCACGACGGCTTGCGAGCCTTCGGCGTTCAGCATGATGGCGTCCGTCGCAAAGGGAACAGCATCGATCAGACGACCACGCAGAGCCGCGACCGGATCGGGGGCCGAGACAGGACTGGCCTGAACCGCGCGCGATGCGGCTTGCGGGTCTGCGACGACGATCTGGTCCAGACTGGCCGCCACCGGCACATGCAGGGCTGCCGTCAGCCGCTGCTGCAACTGGCGTTCGGCATCGGCCACCAGCGCCCGGGTGCTGATCAGGGCCGACACCGTCACCTCGCCCGACCGGCTGCGCACCTCGAGAAGGGTGATGCGGGATTCTGACCCGGCAAAGATGGCATCGACCGCCAGTCGGGTCTCGGCCGTGGCCCGGCTTTCCAGACCGATGGCCCTGAGTGACAGCGCCAGCGGCGCCGACAGCACGGCAAACACCAGCACCACGGCCAGTCCGCGCCATTTGACCGGTCGCTCCATCAGCCGCGGCCGGAAACCGTAAAAGCCTGCGGTCAGGGTCGCGGCGAGCGCGATGGCCACAAGGTTGGTCATGAACAGAAAAAAGGCCCCGCCCGCGATGCCCATATCGCCGGTGCCGAGGCCAAAGCCCACCGTCGCGACGGGCGGCATCAAGGCTGTGGCGATAGCCACGCCTATGATCGTTTCGCCCCGCTGCTTGATCACCGCATAGGCGCCGGCGATGCCGGAGAAGACCGCGATCAGCAGGTCAAAGAAATTGGGCCGGGTCCGCGCCAGAATCTCGGCCGTCGGTTCCTTCAACGGCGACAGGACGGTCAGGACCACGGCCACGATCAGGGCCAGGCCGAAGCCCAGTGCCAGGGCCTTGAGCGCCCGGTTCATCTCGCGGAAGTCCAGCAGGGCCAGCGAAAACCCCAGCGCCACGATCGGGCCCATCATCGGCGACATCAACATGGCGCCGATCACCACAGCCGGTGACGACAGCATCAGGCCCAGGATGGCGATGGCCGCCGAAATCCCGGTCATGATCAGATAACGACCGCTCAGGCCGCCGTTTTCATAGACATTTTCGGCGACCGCATCATGGTCGACGTTACGCCGCGCGATCGCCAGAAACCGGCGGATGAAGGTGCGCGTCTTGCGCGCGCTGTGGCCCAGTTCGCTCATGAGACCTTGTTGACCGGTCGTGAGCGAACGTCAATCGCCACCGCCGCCGCCATCGCCACCCCCGTCACCGGCGTCAAAATCCTTTGAGGATCGCTCGCTGGTGTCGCTGGCCGCGACGCCTGACGATCCATCGCCGTCCTTCTTTTTCCGGTTGCCTGCCGCCATGCCGCTGGCGCCCACGCCCGCGCCGATGGCGACGCCGAGCGCCAGTCCCAGTGCCAGATTGTCGAGGGCCGTGCCCAGCGCCACACCGATGGCGATCCCGACGCCCATGCCCAGCGGCAGGAAGGCTGCGTTCTTGTTGTCACTCATCCCCAGCTCCTTCGTTGCATCGGGGCACACTAGCCATCGCATGATCGGGAATCAGCCCCTAAATAGGGGGTATGAGCAGCTCGCCTTCCCAACCCCGCACCGTCCGCGTCGCCATCATCGGTTCCGGCCCCGCCGGCTGGACCGCCGCCATCTATGCCGCCCGCGCCTCGCTTGAGCCCGTGGTCATTGCCGGCATCCAGCCGGGCGGTCAGCTGACCATCACGACCGATGTCGAGAACTATCCGGGCTTTGCCGAGGTCATTCAGGGCCCTTGGCTGATGGAGCAGATGCAGGCCCAGGCCGAGCATGTCGGTACCGAGGTCATCCAGGACATCGTGACAAAGGCCGACCTGTCGCAACGCCCGTTCCGCCTGACGCTCGATTCCGGCACCGAAATCCTGGCCGAGACGGTGATCATCTCGACCGGGGCCCAGGCCAAATGGCTGGGGATCGAGAGCGAGGCGAAATATCAGGGCTTTGGCGTTTCGGCCTGTGCGACGTGCGACGGCTTCTTCTATCGAGGCAAACAGGTGGTGGTGGTCGGCGGCGGCAATACGGCGGTCGAGGAAGCGCTGTTCCTGACCAATTTTGCCTCCAAGGTCACCGTCGTGCACCGCCGCGACGAGTTCCGCGCCGAGAAGATCCTGCAGGAGCGGCTGTTCGCCCATCCGAAGATCGAGGTGGTCTGGAACCACGTCGTCGATGAGATCCTCGGCCAGACCGACGGCATTGCCTCCAACGTCACCGGTGTCCGCATCCGCGCCACCGAGGGCAGCGAGACCCGCGACCTGCCCGCCGACGGGGTCTTCATTGCCATCGGCCACGCCCCGTCATCCGAACTGTTCAACGGGCAACTGGAAACCAAGTCCGGCGGCTATCTGGTGGTCAAGCCGGGTACCACCGCGACCTCGATCGAGGGCGTCTATGCGGCCGGGGATGTCACCGACGACGTCTATCGTCAGGCCGTCACGGCGGCAGGCATGGGCTGTATGGCGGCGCTGGAGGCGGCCCGCTATCTGGCCGAGGTTGATCACGCCCGCGCGGGCAACCCCATCCCCCACGCCGAGGCCGAAAAGATCGGCGCCTGGTAGGCCGGATCAGGCCGTGCGTTCGGCCTCATCATCATTTGAGGCCTGGGGGCGATGGCTTTCGCTCAGCGTTCGCGTTTCGTGCAGGACCTCGCTCTGACGGGCCAGGGCAGTCTGCAGCGGGCCGATGAAGTCGTCCAGCCGTCCGCCCGAGTCGTCCCGCAGCAGGCTGCGCAGGTCATCGATTTCGGCGGTCACCAGCACGGGGCTCAGCATGTCCCACTGCGGAAAGGCACGCGCGGACACCGTCCGCCGTTCCAGCACGCGCAGCTCGGTGTGGCGTTCGTCGCGCACCAGGCGGTTGATCAGATCGTCCAACTTGTCGGCCTGACCTTCGACCACCTGCACAAAACGGCCGTCGATCGCCGTCAGACAGCCGGTGATGCCGTCGCGCGCGTTATTGGGGCGCGCCTCCGCCAGGATGTCGGACATGCCGATGGCGCTGTTGACGCCCCGGACGCTGCGGCTGACATACACGAGCTGCTCCACGGTCCAGCCTTTCACGTCTTGCATGCTCAGGCCCGGGGACCGTCTTCGAACAGCTGCAACTGCGGGGGCGCCATATTGCGAACGGCGCCGCTGCGCAGGTCGAGGGCATAGGCCACCGCGTCCTGCACGATGCGCTCCTCCGTCGGCTTGGACAGCACGCCGATGGCACCGACGACGCCGTTCCGGACCATGCCCGGATTGGCCGTCATGAACAGCACGGCGACCTTGTGATCGACCGCGAGTTCCCGACCAATCGTCACGCCGGTCGGCCCATCCGAAAGGTGAATGTCGACCAGTGCCAGATCGACCTCGGTTTCCTTGGCAATCTTCAGCGCAGCCGCCGAGTCCGCAGCCGTGCCCACGACCTCGTGGCCGAGATCTTCCAGCACGAAGCGTAGCTCCATGGCCACGAGGGCTTCATCTTCGACAATAAGGATACGGGCGGGCATGGGCGGAACGGAGTTGGCTCCAAAGGATGGGTGGTTAGGTACGTTACCCGACAAAACGTTTCGTCGGCGTTAGGGTTGCGATCTTACGACGTTGTAAGAGTCCGGGCCGCTTTTCGGCGGGACAGGGCGGTACCGGGCAGCTCAATGAGCACTTCCAGCCCGTCCGGGTTCCAGTTGCGCGACAATTTGCCCGCCAGCTGTCCCTCGACCGACAGGGTGGCCAGCGACGAACCAAACCCGGCCGTCTGCGGGACGCCCTTGACCTCGGGACCGCCCCGCTCGCGCCAGGCCAGATGGAAGGTGCCGCTTTCGCTCTGATCGGTCGATACCTCGACATGGCCGCCTGACACCGACAGCGCGCCGTATTTGGAGGCATTGGTCGCCAGTTCGTGGAACAGCAGGGCGACCGAGGTCGCAGCCTGGTCATCAAAGGCGGCATCGTCACCGCTGATGCGCACCCGGGGTTGGCCGGCGTCATCCGTGTAGGGCATGAACAGCGCCGCCAGAAATCCGTGCAGGGTCATGTCGCCCATCAGCGGCTGTGAGACATCGCTGTGCGGGCGAACGAACTCATGGGCCCGGGCCAGGGCATTGATGCGGGTCCGCAACGCCTGGGCAAAGGGTTTGGCCTCCGGGTACTGCCGGGCGGACAGGGCCACCAACGCCGACACCACGGCAAAGATGTTCTTGATCCGGTGGCTCAGCTCCTGGCTCAGCAGCTCCTTGGCCTGATCCATGCGTTTCAGGTCGTCGATGTCAGTGCAGGTGCCGAACCAGCGCACGATCCTGCCGGCTTCGTCCCGGACGGGCATGGCCCGGCCCAGCGTCCAGCAATAGATGCCGTCGTGCCGCTTCAGCCGGTATTCGATCTCATAGGGGTCGCCGGTCTTCAGCGAGTGCCGCCAGCGGCCCCAGGCCCGCTGCTGATCCTCGGGATGAAAGACATCATTCCAGCCATCGCCATCCGTCGAGCCGGGAGTCATTCCGGTGAATTCGTACCAGCGGGCATTGTAATAGTCGTGGAAGCCGTCGGGCCCGGTCGCCCAGACCATTTGCGGCAGGGAGTCGGTGATCGCGCGGAATTCCGCCTCGGAGCGCTGCTGCTGCTTCAGGGCCCGACGCAGGTTCAACTGGGTCATGACCTGGGCGGCCAGCACCTCAAGGGTCTTCATCTGGATGTCGCTGGGGCCTTCGGCGCGGGCCCTGGTGTCAAGCACGCAGAGGGTGCCGAGCGGCAGTCCCTCCGCCGACTTCAGCAACTGCCCGGCGTAGAAGCGCAGGCCGGGGGCTTCGGTAACGAGCGGATTGCACGCGAAGCGGGGATCCTGCGTCGCGTCCGGCACGACCATATGATCCGCCTGCAGGATCGCATGGGCGCAGAAGCTGGTCTCCAGCGGAGTCTCTCGCACGCCAAGGCCCTTCTCGGCCTTGAACCACTGGCGGCCTTCATCGATCAGGTTGACGACCGCGATCGGCGCATCGAACAGGGTCGCGACCAGATCGACGATGTCGTCAAAGGCGCGCTCCGGCTCGGTGTCCAGAATCTCGTAGTCACGGAGCGCGGCCAGCCGTTCGGCTTCGGTCCAGGACGGTCTGTCGGGCGATGTGTCGGGCATCCAGATCTCGGAAGCGGCGCCGTGCGCCGGAACCGTATGAATGCCGTTCGGCCGTTCAGGTTTCAATAGGGCAGACGTCGTCCTGTCCGGGGGGCCTAACGTCCGGGTCGGCCGACTTCCTCGACTTCAAGGGCCACAACCCCCGGCACGGGAGCAGGAGCCGCCCGCGGCGCGGGGGATTCTTCAGCCTCGAAGTCCGCCAGACTGCTGTTGATCTCTGCGATTTCCTCGGGCGTCGGCTGTCGACGTCCGCCCAGGCTCACGGCCCCGACCACGCGGGTCTGGCCGTTGATCTCGACGGTTCGTGGGGGGGCGCCCACGACCGTTCCGTCAAGGGTGGTCTCGACCGCGTCGTCCGCACTGTCCGCCAGCAGAAGGCGCGGCCGCGAAAACCGCGCCTCGTCGATCACGGGCTCGCGCCCGGCATAGGCCTGCGAAAAGGCGGCCGTTTCGCCGGGGAAGCCTTTCCAGCGGTAGAAGATGTGCGCCCCGATCTGGTCGATCTTGCCCAGGCTGGGCGCCCACCAGGGGAAAACATAGTCGGCGTGATAGTGGGTGGCGGTGCCGACCCGCTCCGCCACATGGCCGTCCAGCGCGCGCCGGGCGACGTCTTCGGCCCGCTTCCACGCCCAGGCCACAGGAGCCTGCGACAGGGCCCCGTCACAGGTAAAGCTGAACTGACATCCTGTGATGCGCTCGGCGCCCTGAAACACCACGCCGCAGACCGTATTGGGGAAGTTCGGGTCGCGAACCCGGTTCAGCACCACCTGCGCCACAGCTTCCTGTCCGGGGCGCGGCTCCAGCGCTGCTTCATAATAGACGGCCTGCGTCAGGCAGCGCAGGGCGCGGTTGCGATCCGCGGTCGCGATCCTGCCCAGCGAAAAGGGCCGCGCGGGCCGCAGCAGCCCCCGCGCCACGGGGCGTGCAGCATTAAGACGCTGGGCCTCAAGCCCGGTCTCGCCCTGCTCCAGCGTCGGCTTGCCACCGAGCGACAGCGTCTCCCAGCCCGGCGTCATGCCGAAGTGGCCGACCGTCTGCATGCCGGGGTCATGGCGCATGGCCAGCGCCAGCTGGGCCGGGTTCATCCGTGCCGCCATGGCCTCAAGTCCCTCGGGGCCCAGGTCGCCCCGGGTGGCATCCATCACCGCCTGAACCCGAAGGTCCAGCTCGGGGCGGGCGGTTGAACTGGCGGTCATAGCCACACCCGATAGCGCCAGCAGGGCGACAACGCTCAGCCCCGTTCCCCGACCATCGGGAAACCGGGCCTTCAGCCAGTCGAGGAGGGGTGCGATCAGGCGCATGGGGCGGGATATAGGGCTTTCATCGGTTCAGCACACGATGTTAGCCGCCCAACCGGGCGAATTTCAGGCAGGCGGGGAGCGAGCCGGTGGGGTCGCTCCCCGGTCAGGATCAGCGTCCGCCCAGCGTAGAGCGCAGCATCCAGGCGAATTTCTCGTGCGCCGCCAGACGCTGGGTCATCAGGTCGGCCGTGGCCTCGTCGCCCGCATCATCAGCCAGCGAAAGCGTATCGCGCGTCGTGGCGATCAGCGTCTCGTGGTCGCGCATCAGTTCCTTCAGCATGGCCTCTGCGTTCTGCTCCGGATCGCCGTCCTTGATGGCGGTGAGATTGCCGAAGGTGGCGTAGCCTTGCGGCGCCAGGATGCCGAGGGCGCGGATGCGTTCGGCGATATCGTCCAGCGCGCCCCAGATTTCCGTATACTGCTGCTCCAGCAGATTGTGCAGGGTAAAGAATTCGGGGCCCCGGACGTTCCAGTGATAGCCATGGGTCTTCAGATAGACGGCAAAGCTGTCGGCTAGCACCTTGGTCAAGGCCTGCGAGACCTCGCTGCGGTCGGCTTTCTTGAGTCCGGTCTGGATGGTGGCGGTGGTCATAAAGTCTCCTGAAAATACGGGTCCGGGTCAGACCCAGAAATAGGAAGGGGGCGGAGTTTGAACAACCCGGCGGGTCGTCGCCCCCGGCTCTGCAAGGGAACGCAACAGTCACGCTTGCGTTCACCGCCTCGTGGGCGTGATCTGACGCGGTGGGGACCGATCCGATGAATCAGGGCGACGACCGGGGCGGTGAGCCCGCCGACGGCGCGTGGTTCAGTGCGGATCGCCTGCTCGCACGCCTCGCACGCACGCCGCCGCCCACCCTGCTGCAGGCGGTCCTGATCGGTGTCCTGGCGGCCGTTGCGGCCCTCCTCGTCCGGTACGCTCTCTCGACATTTTACGCCGAGGTCACCGGGTTCATGATCCTGCTGCCGGCCGTGGTCCTGGCCGCTCTGGCGGGGGGACGGATCGCCGGCGCGGTCGCGGTCGTCCTGTGCCTGCTGGGCGGCTGGTATGTGGCTGGCCCGGATGCGACTGGCGTGGGGTTGACTAGCAACCTCGGCCGGGTGGCCACGGTAAACTTCATTGTCGTCGGCCTGTTCGTGACCTGGGTGGCGTCGGCCCTCCGGCGGGCCATGCGCCGTCTGGACACGACCGTGGGGGACCTGCGGGCCGCTGCAGCGCGGGTGAACGAATACGAGGCCCGTTTTCGGGATATCGCCGATGTCGCCCCCGTCATGCTCTGGACGGGCGACATCGAGGGCCGGGTCTATCTCAATGCCGAGTTTCGTCGCTTCTGGGGCGACCGCCCGACGGATCTGACGGATCTGGCTCCGTGGATGGAGGCCATACACCCCGAAGACCGTGATCGCGTCTGGTCAGCCTGCCTGAACGCCCTGCAGACCCGCACCCCGCTCGAAATCGAGGCTCGTTATCTGCGAGAGGACGGGGAATGGCGGATCCTCTCAACCCATGCCCGGCCGCGTTTCGATGCTGAGGGAGGTTTTCTCGGCGTGGTCGGGGCCAATATCGACCTGTCCGAGATCCGTCAGGTCGAGTCGGCCCTGCGGGAGAGCGAGCATCGCTTCCGTGCCATGGCAGATGATGCGCCTGTCCTGATCTGGGTCACGGCTGAGGACCGTACGCGGGAGTTCGTCAATCAGGCCTATATCCAGTTCATGGGGGTCGAGGATGCCGCGACGCTCAACACCGACTGGCGCGAATTCATCCACCCTGACGATCGTGATCGGATCGTCGCCGACTCCGTCGCGGGCGAGGCCACCGGCCAGCCCTTCAGCCTTGAAGGGCGCTATCGCCGTCAGGATGGCGCCTGGCGCTGGCTGAAGTCTTTCTCGCGACCCCGTCTGGACGCCCAGGGCAAGGTTCAGGGCTTTGTGGGTGTGGCCTTTGATGTCACCGACGCCAAACAGGCTGAAGTCGATCTGAAACGCATCAATGAATTGCTTGAGGACCGGGTCGGCCGGGCCCTGCTGGACAAGGCCCAGGCCGAGGCTGACCTGATGCATGCCCAGCGGATGGAGGCGGTCGGTCGCCTGACCGGGGGCGTGGCCCATGACTTCAACAACCTGCTGACGGTGGTCATCGGCGGCCTCGACATGCTGCTCAACAACAAGGTCGATGAGGCCAAACGCCTGAAACTGACCGAGGCGGCGCTGAGCGCGGCCCGTCGCGGCGAACGCCTGACCCATCAACTGCTGGCCTTTTCCCGTCGACAGGCGCTGCGGCCCGAGTCCGTTGACGTCAATGCCTTGATCCGGGAGGGCGAGCCCCTGATCCGGGGGGCGCTGGGCGGGGGCATGACCTATCGGACGCGCCTGCGCCGCGGTGGAGCCCGGGTGCGGGTCGATACGGCCCAGTTCGAGGCCGCCTTGCTCAATCTGCTGGTCAATGCCCGCGACGCAGTGGCCGGTAAAGGCTGCGTGGAGGTCGAGACCCGTCGCTTCAAGGTCAAGGCCGGCGAGATCAGCGACCTTGAGCCCGGCGACTATGTCCGCATCACAGTCAGCGATGACGGCCCGGGCATTCCCGATGAGGTGCGCGAGCGCATCTTCGAGCCCTTCTACACGACCAAGGCGGTCGGCAAGGGCACAGGCCTTGGACTCTCGCAGGTCTATGGCTTCCTGAAGCAGAGTGGCGGCGCCATCCACGTCGTGACCGCCCCGGGGGAGGGTACGCGCATGGAAATGTACCTGCCCGTGGCCCTCGACATTGAGCCCGCGCTGGCTGAGCCGGCTCGCAAGGCATCACCTGCCGGGGGCGGCGAGCGGTCCGTCCTGCTGGTCGAGGATGACCCGGAGGTGCAGGCCATCGCCCTGGCCCTGCTCGAGGCCATGGGCCTGACGGTGACGACGGCGTCGGACCCCGCCACGGCCCTGAAACGGCTCAAGGCCGCCCCCTTCGATATCCTGCTGACCGACATCGTCATGCCGGGCGAGATGTCGGGGCTCGATCTCGCCCGCCGCGCCAGCACCCTCTATCCGGACATGCGGATTGTGCTGGCCACTGGCTATGCGGGCGACGACGTCGATGCGGCCTTGCGCGACGCCCCGTGGACGCTGGTGCGTAAACCCTTTGCCATCGATGCGCTCAGGACGGTTCTGGACGCCTGATCTTCAGCCGCCGCGGCTTAGCGGCGGGTCTTCTTCTCGGCCCGGCGGGCCCGCTGCTCGGCCTTGATCGCGGCCTTGCGCTCGCGGCGCTCGTTGCGGCGCTCTTCCTCGATCTGCTCGGCGGTCTGGGCCTTGGCCTGTTCGGCGGCGGCCTTCTTCGCTTCGGCCTCCTGCCGGGCCTTTTCCTTGGCTGCCAGCTTTTCCGCTTCCTTCTCCTGCTTCAGCCGCTCCTTCTCGAGGCGTGCGGCTTCCTTTTCAGCAGCCAGAATCTCGGCACGCCGATCAAAGTCGGGGTCCGGGACGGAGGGCTTGGGCTTGAATCGGGCCAGAAGGGCCTTCTTGGCTTCGGCCTGCGTGGCCAGGCGATCGGCAAAGCCGGTCTGCTTCAGATCTTTCATCAAGTCTCGGTCTGCTAGGGTGGGTCGGTCAAAGGATCCGCGGCGCCCCGACGCGGATGGCCGGGCCCGGTCGGCAACGCGCACGTACCGACCGGGGGGCTTTAGGGCTCAAGCCCGCGCGGATCAAGTCAAGGACGGGCTGTCAGGGTTTTCCGCCCCTGTCTGTGGCCTGAAGGTCAGTCGTCCTTTGTGGCCTGACCTACGGCGGTGCCGGCAGCGCCACCCACAGCGGCTCCGACCGGTCCGCCGACCACAGCACCGGCGACGGCGCCGGTTGCGGCCTTCTGTTCAATGGTGCTGCCACAGGCCGCCAGGACCAGGCCGAAGGTCGAGATCAGGGCGGCGGTCATCACGGTCTTGCGGGTCATGTCATTACCTTGTCGGTCAGCGCCGGTCCGGGCCGATCCCGGTCAGGCTTTGCATTGACCGGAAACGTGTCCCTGGCTCGGGCGGTTCCCCGGGGGCTGCGCAAGCCTTTGAGAAACTGCGTGGGAACAGCAAGTTGTCCAAGGTTTCGTCCACACTGCACTTGAGCGCACCAAGAATGCGCCCATCTGACCTTTGAACTGAGCTTGAACCCTCGATCCCAGATATCGCGCCATGATCTGTTACGCACAACACAGAGTGTGCACGGATCATCTATCGCATCGGCAATGGGTGGGGCAAAAATGCTTCACCTCCTTCGATTCTTGCGAATCATCCCTATTTGGGTCACATTGGCTATGTTAAAGGCGCGTCCCCGACGAACGGCGGACTGCCGGTGCGTCGGCCTCGTCGTGTGCGTGGTTTCGCGAAAACCTCGCACATCGACAGACTAAATAAGGGGCGGCATTGCGCCCTGCGGACTGGATAAAGCCTTTGTCATCGCCCCTGTCGCCTCGAACGCCCGACACCTCGGCTGCCCGTACACGACTGACGCCCGGTGTTGCCGCGGCGCTCGTGGGCGGTCTGTTCGGTCTGGCGATCGGCGTGGCCTATCTGGGCGGTACGGTGGCCAAGGCCACGACCCTGCGCGCCCAGGCGGTCCGTCTGGACGGCGCGGCCTCGGCCGGCTTTACCGAAGAAGCGCTCGCGGCCGCCGCCGGGGGCCTCAACGCCAGTGCGCTGGCCATCGCCCGCCGCCACGATCCCTATACCGTCGCCGGACCCAGCCGTCGCGACCGCCAGTCCGAGCTGCTGACCGCGCGTCTGGAGCAACTGCGTCCCACCGGGCCGAACATGACGCCGGGCCTGCGCCTTGCCTCGACCGACCCGTCGCATCCGGCGGCCCAGCCGTTCCGCCTTGGCAGTGCACTGGACGCCAGCCGCGATCTCGAATGCCTGACCCAGGCCGTCTATTACGAAGCGCGTGGCGAAGGCCGTGACGGCCAGCGCGCCGTGGCCCAGGTGGTCATCAACCGCGCCCGCCACCCGGCCTTCCCCAAGACGGTCTGTGCCGTGGTCTTCCAGGGCGCCGGTCGTCGCACCGGCTGCCAGTTCAGCTTCACCTGCGACGGCTCCATGCGTCGCGGCGTCAACCAGGGCGCCTGGAACCGCGCCCGTCAGGTCGCCTCCGAGGCCCTGTCCGGCTCGGTCTATGCCCCGGTCGGCAATGCCACCCATTTCCACACCACGGGCGTCAGCCCGCGCTGGCGCACCTCGCTGATCCGCGTGGGTCAGGTCGGCGATCACGTCTTCTACCGTTTCGGCGGTCGTTCGGGCTCCAGCCGCGCCTTTGCCTATGACCCCGCGCCCTCGACCGGTGCCGATCAACCGCGTCTGGTCCAGGCCGGGCTTGAGTCGACCGAGTCGGTCCGTCCGGTCGGCCAGGCTGTGGCCTACAGCCTGCTGCTGGCCGAGGAAGGCCGCACCGAGGACGACATCCGCGCCGAGGCGGCGCCTGTCCCGGCTCCGACCCAACCCGCGCCTCAGCCCCAGAGGGCTCAGCGGCCTACAGCTGCCACTCCGGCTCCTGCGGAGACGCCCGCGCGTCGTCAGGCGACCCCGGTTCCGGCCACGCCCGTCACCTCGGAAAGCTGATACCCCTCAGGCTGCGTCCAGCCCGATGTCCAGATTGGGCGCCGAGTGGGTCAGCGCACCGACCGAGACGACGTCCACGCCGGTCTCTGCAATCGCGCGCACGGTCTCCAGCGTCACCCCGCCCGAGGCCTCCAGCGCCACCCGCCTCGCCGTGCGCGTGACTGCCTCGCGCAGGTCGTCCAGACTGAAATTATCCAGCATGACCACGTCCGGCCCCTCGGCCAGCGCCGCGTCCAGCTGATCCAGACCATCGACCTCGACCTCGACCTTCATCAGATGCCCGGCATGGGCCTTGGCCCGTCGCACCGCCTCGGCCACGCCGCCACAGACGGCGACATGGTTGTCCTTGATCAGGATGGCGTCATCCAGCCCAAAGCGGTGGTTGATCCCTCCGCCACAGGCCACCGCGTGTTTTTCCAGCGCGCGCAGGCCCGGGGTCGTCTTGCGGGTATCGGCGATCCGGACGCCCGTGCCCTCGACCGCCTGCACATAGGCGCGCGTCAGGGTCGCGATCCCGCACAGCCGCCCCAGAAGGTTCAGCGCCGTCCGCTCGGCCCCCAGTATGGCGCGCGCCCGGCCCTCGACCACGACCAGGACATCACCGGCAGAAAAGGCCTCCCCGTCCGTGATACGCACCTCGACCGTGCCCCCGGCATCCAGCGCGTGAAGCGCCAGCCGCACACAGGCGCCGCCCGCCATCACCCCGTCCTTCCGGGCCGCGAACACGGCCTTCATCCGCGCGTCCTCCGGGATGCAAGCGGCCGCCGTCACATCGCCCGCGCGGCCAAGATCCTCGGCCAGCGCCGCACGGATGACCGGCTCGATCAACAGGTCGGGCAGGGCAGGGGCCATTGTCGTCACGTCTCTCATTCAGCGGCCAAAAGCGGCTGCGGCACCTCATCGGCGTCACGCACCACTCGGCTGTGACGGGCCTCGGCCAGGGTGTCGGGATAATCCGCGCGATAGTGGCCGCCCCGGCTCTCCTCGCGGGCCAGCGCCGCCCGCACCACCAGCGTCGCGGCGACGACAGGCAACGCTTTCGGATGCCGCGCCTCGATCACTGAAAGCTCTGCCAGCGCGGTCGTCAGTCCCTCCGCGTCACGGACCACCCCGACATGGTGGTCCATCAAATCGCGTGCCCGGGCAAGGTCCACCTCGGGCAAGTCCGTACCCATGATCTCGACCAGCGGCGACGGCCCGGGCAGGGTCTCGGCCCGCGCCATCCGTCCGGCCCGGCGGCCAAAGGCAGCGGCTTCCAGCAGCGAATTGGACGCCAGCCGGTTCGCCCCGTGCACGCCAGTGGCCGCGCATTCGCCGACGGCATAAAGGCCCTCTACCGTCGTGCGGCCATCGGCATCGGCGGCAATCCCGCCCATATGATAGTGCGCGGCCGCCACGACCGGGATCGGCTGGGTGCGCGGGTCCAGCCCCATCCGCATACAGGCCGCATAGACCGCCGGAAATGCCGTGGGAAAGGCCGCACCGATGGCCTGCGTCGCGTCGAGAAACGCGCCGCGCCCCTCCATCTCGGCGGCATGGACGGCGCGCGCCACCTGATCGCGAGGCGCCAGATCGGCACTGTCTTCCTCGCCCAACAGGTAACGCCCCGCACGGTCCACCAGACGCGCCCCTTCGCCCCGCAGGGCCTCGGTCGCCAGCGGCAGGGGCGACACCAGATCGCTGTCCGGACCGGCCGTCGTCAGGCGGATGGCGGTCGGATGGAACTGCACAAACTCGGGGTCGAGGATCTCGGCTCCCGCCTGCCAGGCCAGCGCCATCCCTGCGCCCTGAAGCGCCGCCGGGGTCGTGGTCCGCCCGTACAGACCGCCGATCCCGCCGGTGGCGAGAATGACCGCCGGCGCGATGACCCGCACCCGCCGCTCGCCCCGCGTCAGAATCGCGCCGCGCACCCGTCCGTCCGCGTCGCGCACCAGCCCGGTCAGCCGGGCATCTTCCCACAGGACGACATGCGGACTGGCCCGGACCGCCGTGACCAGCGCCGACAGGATGGCCCGTCCGGCGCCGTCGCCTCCGACCCGCGCCACGCGCGCCCGCGAATGGGCGGCTTCCCGGCTCAGGTGATAGTGGCCGTCCACCTCCCGGTCGAAGGGCGCGCCCAGCCGGTCCAGCCACTCGATGGTCTCGCGCGCCGCATCGGTCAGGGCGCGGGCGCGTTCCGGCTCGACCAGACCGGCACCGGCTGCGACCGTATCTTCCGCGTGCAGTCCGGAGGTGTCATCCTCCGCGAGAGCTGCGGCCATGCCGCCCTGCGCCCAGGCCGAGGCGCAGGCCTCCAGCAGGGTTGCGGGCGTGGCCACCAGCACCGGGGCGGGGGCCGCCTCCAGCGCGGCCGACAAGCCGGCCAGTCCGCCGCCAATGATCAGCGGGCCTTCATGTCGAAGGGTTCTCATCGGCCGATCGACAGGAAGCGCCCGACGACGTCCAGCGCCCCGTTCACATCGCCCCCGGTCGGGATCAGGAAGGCGGCAGCGGTGACACCCAGACAGGCGGTCGCCGTCACACTGAACAGGCCGACGCTATAGCCCGCCTCGCGCCAGTTCAGCTGCCGACCCTCGGGCCGCCACTGGCCGCGCTTCAGGTGGCCGATCAGGGCGAGGGCCAGGAAGCCGGCAAAGATGAAGCTGCCGTTCGACACCCCCCACCACACGACCAGCGCCCCGATGGCGATCATGACGGCGTATTCGACCATCGGGTGAATGCGGGCCAGCACCGGCCCCAGCGCCTTGGATCCATCCAGCGGCGGCGCGGGGGCCAGATTGACCAGATTGATCAGGCCGATGGCGAACACCCCGTTCAGCCACATCGTCTGCCCGGTCCCGAAATACAGCGCAAAGAACGGCAGGGCGGCCAGCAGGCCGAACGCCGGTCCGGCCAGCGACACCAGCACACCGTCCCATTCGCTCTTCGGCATACGTTGGCCGCGCGCCAGTCCGCCGAGGAAGGGGATGATATAGACCCTGGCCGGGCCCATCCCCAGTCGGTTCATGGCCAGCACATGGCCGTATTCATGCACGAACAGGCCAATGATGGCCGCGACCGCAATCACCCAGCTACCGCTGATCCACCAGATGAAACCGCCCAGCAGCAGGGTCGACAACACGGACCAGATCAGCGGCTGACCTTTGTCCCCGGGGGCCGTGGCGACACGCGTGTCCGAAGAGGATGTCGGCGTATTCGGCACTGAGCCCCAAGGGCCTGCGTGAGGACCGGGAGAGGTTGGGCGGGTCGGAGGCAGGGTATCGCTCATTTCCGCAATGTGGGCTGCGTCACGCCCAGCCACAATGCAAGCAGCGTCATCAGTTTCAGCGTGCGCGGTTCGATCTTCGCTACCACCCGGGTCGGGGCCACATAATACATCAGATCAGCTCCACATCGACGTGATGGCGGGCCTTGATCATGTCGTAGCGCGCCGGGACCGCCGGCGGCGGCAGGTCGACCATTCGCTGCACCGCCCGCCGGGCCGGTTCGATCAGCGCCTCGGGCACCGTCACCTCAAACTGCATGTTCAGCAAACAGTCGCGGATATTCTCCAGCGTGATCCGCTTCATGTGCGGGCACAGGTTGCAGGGGCCGACAAAGCGCGTGTCCGGAGAGTCCGCCGCCACGTTCGACGCCATCGAGCATTCCGTGATCATCACCACCTGCTTGGGCTTCCGCTGGGTGACATAGTCGCTCATCGCCGCCGTCGATCCGGCAAAGTCCGCGGCCGCCAGCACCTCTTCCGGGCATTCCGGGTGGGCCAGGATTTCCGCACCGGGGTATGCCGCACGCATCTCGGCGATGTCGTCGGCGGTAAAGCGCTCATGCACCTCGCAGCGCCCCTTCCAGGCGATGATGCCGACGTTCGTCTGCGCCGCGACATTCCGTGCGAGGAATTCGTCGGGGATCAGGATGACGCGGTCGACGCCCCATTCCATCGCGGCCCATTCCACCACCTGCACGGCATTGGCGCTGGTGCAGCAGATGTCGGTCTCGGCCTTCACGTCGGCGGTGGTGTTGACATAGGTGACCACCGGCAGACCCGGATAGCGCGCCTTGATCAGCCTCACATCCGCCCCGGTGATCGAGGCCGCCAGCGAACAGCCGGCGCGCAGGTCGGGGATCAGCACCGTCTTGTCGGGGCTCAGGATCTTCGAGGTCTCGGCCATGAAATGCACACCGGCCTGGACGATCACCTTTGCCTCGGACTTCGCGGCCTCCTTGGCCAGTCCCAGGCTGTCGCCGACATAGTCGCCGACCCCGTGGAAGATGTCGGGCGTCATATAGTTGTGGGCCAGGATGACGGCGTTCCGCTCGACCTTCAGCCGGTTGATCTCGACGATCAGCTCGGCCTGCGCCGGCCACTCCAGCGGCGTCACATGATCGCGCACCTTGGGCCAGATGGCGACCGTGGCCGCTTCTGTCGCGCGGCTCAGTCCGAATGCACCGTCTGCCATCTCACTCTCCTTTTGCTCAACCTGAGCAAATATGAGGCCCGAAACAGGACGGCGGGATCGCCCCGGCCGTCCTCCTTATGCTCAGTCTTAGCATAAGTCGGTGTGAACATAGTCCTTCGGTCGGCGAACGCAAGCGAAACCGTCAGGGCCCGCCCCGCTCCAGCTCCAACAACCACTGCTTCCGCTCCAGCCCGCCCGCATAGCCGGTCAGGGTGCCATCGCGCCCGATCACGCGGTGACACGGCACGATCAGGGCGATCGCGTTCGCCCCATTGGCCAGCCCCACGGCCCGCACGGCGGTCGGGCGACCGATGGCCTCGGCCAACTGGCCATAGGTACGGGTCTGGCCGTGCGGAATGGCCCGCAGCGCTTGCCAGACAGCCCGCTGGAACTCCGTGCCGCCGGTCTCGAGCGGCAGCTCGTCCAGCGCGGTGGTGTCTCCGCTGAAGTAAGCCACCAGCGCCGCTCGCACCGGTCCGGTCTGTCCGCCCTCCGACAGGTCGTTGACCCCGTGCCGCAGCCGCATCAACCGGCGCATGCGCGGCTCGAAATCGGCAAAGTCCAGCGCATGGACCACGCCCTTCGCATCGGTGACGACCAGCATCTGGCCGATGGGCGACTCCACCCGGTCCAGCCAAAGCTCAGGCGCGTTTCGCATCGGGTCTCTCCTCGTCCATCTTCAGGTACAGCGCGGCATAGGCCCGCCACGGGCGCCAGCCTTCGGCCAGGGCTTCGCTATCCGGATCGGGCCAGCGGTCGGCCGGCGCCATGGCCCCGTCGTCCAGCACCCACACCCCCGGCAGTCGCAATCCGGGGCGCGCCATAACCCTCGGCCCCAGCATCGGATCCCCGCCCAGATCCCGCATCAGCGCCTCGGGATCGTGCCCCAGATCGAACACCCGCCAGACCCGCGCCAGCACCCGGGGCAGGGCCTCCAGCCGCTCGGCCTCGACCCGCACCTGCAAGGCATTGCCGCTGCCCGCCTGCACTTCGACCCGCCCGGATGTGCCGTCGATGGTCGAATCCAGCGCTCGGGACCAGACCCCGCCCTCGACCCTGTCGCCCCGGTCGGCCAGCGCCGCCATCAGGGCCTCGAGCTCATACGGCGGCCGCCAGCTCAGCGACAGTTCCACGCCCACCCCGGCCTCCTCGCCCGCGCCGCGCCGCAAGGCCGACGGCGGTCGCCCATACAGGGCCTGAAAGGTCTCATTGAAGCGCCGCACACTGCCAAAGCCCGAGGCCAGCGCCACCTCGGCCATCGGCAGGCGGGTCTGGTTCAGCAGCGCCTTGGCCAGCCGCACCCGCCGGGTCTGGGCCACCGCCACCGGCGACGCCCCCAGATGCGCCCGGAACAGCCGCCTCAGATGCCGCTCGCCGACGCCCAGCCGGTCCGCGAGGCGTTCCAGGCCGTCCTCGTCCAGCGCCCCCTCATCGATCATCTGCAGGGCCCGGCTGACCGTATTGGCGGTCCCGCGCCACGCCCCACCCGTCGACACCTCGCCGCGCCAGGCGGAATAGTCGGGCGCCGTCTCGGGCCGGCAGCGCAGGCAGGGGCGATAGCCCAGTGCCTCGGCCTCCGCGGCGCTCGCGACAAACTCCACATTGGCAAACAGCGGCGTCCGCGCCGGACACACCGGGCGACAATAGATGCCCGTCGTCTTCACACAGGTATGAAACCGCCCGTCGAACCGCGCATCGCGCGCCGTGACCGCACGGTAACAGGCTTCAGCCGACAGGGAGGGCAGGACGTCCATGCCGCGAACCTTGCCTCGGACCTCCGGCCATGTCTCGCGGTTTTCGGACTCTTATCCTCCCCCACCGGGGGAGGGGGACCATGCGCAGCGTGGGGGAGGGGGCAACGCGACCGTCGCCCGTCAGATCTTCACCAGCCTCAGGTCCTGATAGTCATAGCTGAAGTCGATGTCGGGGCTGACGCCCTTGACCGTCGCTCGCACCGGCTGACCATCCTCAAGCTCGAAGGTCACGAAGGCATCCTCCTCCCGCTTGTCCGGGAAGCGGGTGCGGAAGGTCTCGCCGTCATAGGGCTCCAGCGGCCCCTGCAGCGCCGGATTGTGGGTGAAGCGCAGCCATAGCTGCACATCGCGCCGTTCGATGACGATGTCCCCGTACCAGGGATCGCGCCAGGTCCCGGCATAGGCCGACAGCGGCAGGGAGGGGGCCGCCCCCGCCGCCTGTTTCGCGTCGATCTCCACGGCGGCGGCCAGCGACCGCTCCGTCGACTGGGCCTCATAGCGTTGGCTGTCGGCGATCCAGTCAAAGCCGGTCTTGTCCATGACGATGTCGGCGATGCCGCTGCGCAGGGCACGCAGCAGATAGCTCTCTTCGGCATTCGAGAAGATCGAGAAGCCGGCATTCCGGCCGGGCAGCAGCACCGTCGCGGAAATCCCCCCGGGCGAGCCGCCGCCGTGGCTGATCAGGCGCTCGCCGCGATAGTCCTGCACCGCCAGACCCATGGCATAGGTCGAGGCGATCGACCGGCCCGGCAGTTCTGCCGTGGGGCCGGGCGAGGAGGAACTGATGATGTTCGGCCGCACCATCTCGCGCGCCGAGGCTTCCGAGAACAGCTGCGTCCCGTCCGCCAGCTTGCCGTCGGCCAGCCGCACTGCAATCCATTTGGCCCAGTCGTGCGGGCTGGTGCACAGCCCGCCCGCCGCCGCCGCGGAATCCCAATTCCACACCTCGGCGATACTGTCGGCGATGCGGGTCATCTCCCCCTGATAGCGCAGCGGCGGTCCGATCCGGCCGTGCGGCAGGGCCGATTTCGCCGGATCGGCCAGGGTCGCCATCGGCACTGTCTCCGTCATGCCGACCCGGTCCAGAATGCGCGCCTGGACAAAGTCTTCCCACGCCATGCCCGAGACCGCAGCCAGCACCTCGCCCGCCACCACGAACATCAGATTGCAGTAATGGTACCGCGCCCGGAACTGGTCCTCGATCGGCACATGCGGGATCGCCGCCATGACTTCGGCCCGCGTCCGGTCGCTGTTCGGCCAGAACAGCAGGTCGCCGGCTCCCAGCCCGAACCCGGCCCGGTGGCTCAGCGTGTCGCGCACCGTGATCCGCTCGCCGATGAACGGGTCCGACAGGGTGAAATCGGGCAGATAGGTCCGCACCGGCTCGTCCCATTTCACCTTGCCTTCATCGACCAGGATGGCGAGGGCGGCGGCGGTGACATTCTTGGTGTTCGACGCAATGGCGAACAGGGTGTGCTCATCGGCCCGCCCCGGCCGGTCCATGGCCTTGACGCCATAGCCGCGCGTCAGGATCGCCAGACCGTCCTTGACCAGCGCCACGCCCAATGCGGGCTGATCCGGAAAGGCGGCCATACAGCGGATCACATAGGCATCGACCGCCGCCGCCAGCGCCGAATGGTCCCGGGCCGCGTCCCGCGCCCAGGCCTTCATCGGCAGGGCCGCAACTCCCGCACCGGCAAACAGCGCCGACCGGCGCGACAGGGACAGGCTCATGGGGCACTCCTTGGACAAGGCGCGAACGCTAGCCCGGCCCTCGCACCTGTGTCCATGCGTCCGGCTTGTTCGGCCGCGTGTCAGGCGGCACAACCCGTGTCGGGGGAGCCATGATGCGCACATCTGACATTGCCGTGGTGGGGGCCGGGCCGGCGGGGCTGGCGGTGGCGACCCTGCTGGCGCGCGCCGGCCACCGCGTCGTCCTCCTTGAGCGCTTCGATCAGGCCGCCCCCGTGGGCGCCGGCTTCATGCTGCAGCCGACCGGTCTGGCGGTGCTCGACGCCATGGGGCTGACGGCCGAGGTCGAGGCCCTCGCCCAGCCCATCGACCGGTTGTTCGGGCGCGAGGCCCGGCGCGGGCGGATCGTTCTGGACGTCGGCTATGCAGCCCTGTCGCGTCCCCGGCGGGCGCTGGGGGTGCACCGCGCCACCCTGTTTCACGTGATCCATCGCGCCGCGCTCGACGCCGGGGTGACCTTAGAGACGGGGCGCGAGATCGTCGGGGCGGACGCGGGCCGCCTGACCGATGCCTCAGGCCGCACCGGTCCGGTCTTCGATCTGGTCGTTGATGCTTCGGGTGCGCGCTCGGCCCTCGCCGCATCGCACGGCTCCCGGCGGCACGAGCTGGCCTACGGCGCGCTCTGGGCCACCGTCCCCTGGCCCGGCGCGCCCTTCGATCCGCATGCGCTGGAGCAGGTTTATCGTGGTGCGGCCAAGATGATCGGCGTCCTGCCCGTCGGTCGCCAGCCCGGCCGCGACCAGCGTCTCGCCACCTTCTTCTGGAGCCTCAAGACCGCCTCATACGCCGACTGGCGCGCCGCCGGGCTCGACGTCTGGAAGGCCGAGGTGCGGACCCTCTGGCCCGAGGTCGCGCCCGTGCTCGACAGCCTGACCGACGCCGACCAGCTGACCCTCGCCCGCTATGGCCACCATACGCTGGCCCGCCCGGTCGCCGACCGGCTGTCGGTGATCGGCGACGCCGCCCATTCGACCAGTCCCCAGCTGGGGCAGGGGGTCAATATGGGTCTGCTGGATGCCTTTGCCCTGTCGCAGGCGCTGGCCGACCATGCCGATCTGGATCAGGCGCTGGCCGCCTATGCCGCCGCCCGCCGCTGGCACATCCGCCTCTATCAGGCGCTCAGCCTCGGCTTTACGCCCTTCTATCAGGCCGACGGGCGGCTGCTGCCCTGGGTGCGCGACCATGTGCTGGGCAAGCTGGCCCGCCTGCCGCTGGCCGACCGCCTGCTGGCCGCCACCGTCTCGGGCCTGCTGCTCGATCCCCGTCCCCGGGCGCTGGCTCGCCCTCGGGACCTGCGCTAATCATCGTCCATCACAGGAGGGATCATGTCCGGCTTTCGTTGCATCGTCGCCGTAATGGCCTCTGCCCTTGTCCTGATCCCGGCTGTCACCGCGCGGGCTCAATCCGACGACACGGACCGGGCGCCGACATTTCCGGGCGTCTATCGCTATGTCGGGATCATGGACGGCTTCCATCTGCCCGAGAGTTGCGTCGAGCGCTGGACACTCTGGGCAGACGGCACCTTGCTTCTCGAGAGCGGTGCCTCGGTCAGCCGGGGGCGCTGGTCTGTCGACAAGGATGCGGATGACCTGGACTGGCTCTCGGTCAGTGAGCAGGTGCCGAACGGCGAGCGTGATTGCAGCGGGGGCGTCACGCCCCCCGATCTCGAACCGATCCGCCATCACGTGGTCCTCATGAACAGCGGCGACTTCCAGATTTGTCTGGTGCCGCGCCGGCTGGCCGATGGCTCGTCCGTTCAGGGCCCCTGCCTCTATACCCTGCGCCGGGAGGGGGATGCGCCTGCGAAAGAGGGTGTTTCGCCCTAGGTTCTGAACTCATAAAG